>JAFTFX010000036.1 GCA_017458225.1 Prevotella sp.
GTCAAAGCCGAGCTGTACTAATTGCCCGTAATCTTTCGCTTTAAGGCTCATGTTTTCAACTGTGCATGTAGTGCATGCTTCTTGACAGGGGTTGCAGCTGTACGGTTCTTGTGTGTGCGATGTGTCGCCTTATACTCCTTGAGATAGGAGAGAGTCATCAAGGTGGTTATTGCAGCGGGGTCCCACCTCTTCCCATTCCGAACAGAGAAGTTAAGCCCGCCTGCGCCGATGGTACTGCAATGCAATGCGGGAGAGTAGGAGGCCGCCGTCTTTATTAAAAGCCCTGAGGATACAATATCTTCAGGGCTTTTTCATTGTTTTTATTTTTTACTACGCTGCTTTTGAAGGTTTGTGCTCGCGCACAATCGTTTGATTTGGGTCAATAATCAATCATTTTTTTAGGAAAAGAAGTGAAAAAATGATGCATTGTTTCTATTTTCGTCGTATCTTTGCATCGTCAAAAGGATAAATCCTAAGTGATAAGAGATCTTCAATAGATATGAATTCTGAAAGGTAAAAGAGATTGAATGGTATTAGTTTTTGGTAATTAAGATTGTTAGAGTGAGCATAGAAAAAGAAAGATTGATTGAAAGGATAACATTGATGAATATGCAGGGGCGTCGTGATGACGCGGACTGCAATGAGGAGGGGAAATAATACTGTTTAACGGATAACTTTTGCATTTTCTAGTCCTTTCATGCCGTTGAGGAAAGAAAGGGCATCCATGCGCTTCTTGCCAGACAGCTGTAGTTCCAGAATTTGGAGCAGATGGTCTGTGCAGGCGATATAAAGGCTTTTGCGGTCTACGACAACGCTTCCTGCCTCAATGGTGGAGGGGAGGTTCGTTTTTGCTGTTTTGTAAATTTTCAGCACCGTTTCTTTGCCGTCAATGGTCTTCAAGGTGGTCCATGCGCCAGGGTAGGGGCTTAGTCCGCGAATGAAGTCGTAGACCTGTTTGGCAGTTTGGCTCCAGTTGATTTCGCAGGTCTCCTTGAATATTTTAGGAGCCACTTTTAATTGAGAATGATAATCAGCCATGCAAACAGAACTATCGTGTATATTCCTGCATTCCTGAACTTCAGAAATCCTGCTTGATTGCTCATAGCTCTCTGGGTGCCCGTCGGCAGCAATGATGCGATCGAGCGTCTGCAGACAGATGTCTGCCCCGAGGTGCATTAGCCCGTCGTAGACATATTCCACATCGGCATCGTCAGGAATGGCGAAGGGTAGCTGCATGATGATGCGACCAGTGTCGATGTCGTGGTCGAGGAAGAATGTGGTGACACCAGTCTGCGTCTCACCGTTGATGACGGCCCAGTTGATGGGGGCAGCTCCGCGATACTGCGGTAGCAAGGCGGCATGCACATTGAACGTTCCATATTCGGGCATGGCCCATACTACTTCGGGCAGCATGCGGAAGGCGACGACTACCTGAAGGTTGGCTTGATAGCTGCGTAGCTGTTCAACGAAAACAGGGTCTTTCATTTTTTCTGGTTGCAGTACGGGCAGGTTGTGTTCCAGTGCGTATTGCTTCACAGCACTGGGTTGCAGTACCGAGCCGTGACGGCCTACGGGCTTATCGGGTTGGGTGACAACGGCCACTACCTGATAATCGTTCTCAACAAGTGCTTTGAGGGTCTCCACCGCAAACTCGGGGGTGCCCATGAATATAATCCTTAAGTCTTCCTTTTTCATTTTTCACTCTTCACTTTTCAGTCCTCACTCTTCACTTCTCGTTCTTCATTCCTCACTCATGTCCTTCACCATTTTGCGATACTGCGTGTACAGCCGCTGACGCGAAATATAGCCAATCAGGTGGCTCTCGCCATCTACTACAGGCAGCCAGTCTGCATGTGTATGGTCGAAGGTGCGCATGACGGATGTCATCGTCGATGTCTCGCTAAGCATAGCCGACGGTTCCTGCATGAGCTGAGCCGCCGTGAAGTGATGATACAGTTCGATGCGGAACACCACGTGACGTATCTTGGTGATGTCGATTTCGCCCAGCAACGTGCCGGCAGCGTCAAGCACAGGCAGTACACTGCTGCGCGAACGACTAATCTTGTGAACGATCTGTCCCAGTTCCACGTCGGGAGCCACTGCCAGATAGTCGCGTTCAATGACCGATTCCAATTGCATCAACGTCAGTACCGCATGGTCGGTGTGGTGCGTGATGAGTTTGCCCTCCTTGGCCAGTCGTGAGCTGTAGATGCTGTGAGGCTCGAAGATGTTGATGGTGAGGTAGGAGCACACACTGACGATCATCAGCGGCAGGAACAGACTGTAGCCGCCTGTCAGTTCGGCAATGAGGAAGATGCCGGTCAGCGGTGCATGCATCACGCCCGACATCACGCCTGCCATACCCATCAGTGCAAAGTTCTTCTCTGGCACATATACCCCAATCTCATGGATGTTCCACATACGGGCAAAGAAGAAACCGGCAAAGCAGCCGATGAACAGCGACGGTGCAAATGTTCCGCCGCAGCCGCCTCCACCGTTGGTAGCACTGGTGGCGAACACCTTCAGCAGTAGCACCAGTGCAATGTAGGAGATGAACACGTTCGGATGGCCCGAGAAGGGCGAGTTGTTTAGAATCTGATACCAGTCGGCCTCCGTCTTGCCGTTCAGCAGCAGGTTGATTGAGCTGTAGCCCTCACCGTAGAGCGAGGGGAACAGGAAGATGAGCAGGCTTAGAATGATGCCGCCGATCATCAACTTCACGTATGGCTTGTTCTGGAATCGTGCGAAGATGCCTTCGGCGAAGCTCATGGTGCGGATGAAATAGAGGCTCACCAGTCCGCAGAACACGCCCAGCAGGATGCAGGCAGGCACACGCTGCACCGTCCAGTCGTTGTCCAGATGGAAGGTGAACAGGGCGGCATCGCCACTGAATATATAGGTGAAGCAGGTAGCCGTCACACAACTCACCAAAATGGGCAGCAGCGAAGTCATCGTCATGTCAATCATCAGCACCTCCAGCGTGAACACCAGTCCGGCAATTGGGGCCTTGAAGATGCCGGCGATAGCACCGGCCGCGCCGCATCCCACCAGCAGCATCAGTGTCTTACTGTCCATTTTGAACAGCTGCCCTAGGTTCGAACCGATGGCCGAACCCGTCAGCACGATAGGAGCCTCGGCACCTACCGATCCGCCGAATCCAATGGTGATGGCCGACGCGATGACGCTCGACCACGTGTTGTGCGGCTTCAGTCGCGACTTGTTCGACGAGATGGCATAAAGTATTCTGGTGATGCCGTGCGAGATGTTGTCCTTCACGATATGCCGCACAAAGAGCGAGGTGAGATAGATGCCCACCACGGGATATACCAGATAAAGCCAGTTGTAGGAGTAGGCATTGAACTGGCTGGTCAGCAGGAACACAATCTGGTTGATGATCCAGTGCAGAATGAAGGCAGCCACTGCTGCGAACAAGCCTACAAAGAATGCCAATATCAGCACGAACATCTTCTCGCTGATATTTTCCTTTCGCCATTGGTTCAACCTGACGAACCAGGAAATGTTATCCGTTTCAACCACTTTCTCCATGAATGTGTGCAAAGGTACGAAAAAATGAGAGCAGAACAAAATAAATATATTTTTTTTTGTTGTTTCCACTTTAATGCTTAATTTTGCAATTGAATTTCGACTGTAAACCAAAATGAACAGAACACTTGTCAGCCTGTTGGCTTTAATCTTCACTATCGGCGCATGGGGCCAAATGATGGACCCCGCCCACTTCACTACACAACTTCGCATGCTGGAGGGCGACGAGGCCGAAATCGTCTTTAGTGCCACCATTGATGATGGCTGGCATGTCTATTCCACCGATATGGGAGACAACGGCCCTGTCTCGGCAACCTTTACGGCAGTCAAGATGGAGGGCGCTGTGGCTGTAGGCAAACTGAAGCCCCGTGGAAACGTCGTCAGCCAGTACGACAAAATGTTCGGCATGGAGCTACGCTATTTTGAGAGGACGGCAAGCTTCGTGCAGAAAATACGCTTCACCCAGCGCCAGTATGTCATCGACTGCTACCTGGAGTACGGCGCCTGCAGCGACGAGATGTGTATGCCGCCCACACAGGTGGAGTTCAAGACAAGCGGAAACCACACGCTGACAATCCCACAGAAAACTGACGCAGAGCGGCAAGAAAAGCAGACTTCCAACAATACTCATGCCGATACGACGGTAGCCGTTACCACGCCTGTGCTTCCTTCAGCCGAGGCAGCGACCGACTCCCTCTGGCAGCCCGTAGTCGACGAGTTGCGCAGCGAGGGCGGAGCCGAGAGCAACATTGCCACTCGTTCGCTGCTCTACGTTCTGCTCATGGGGTTCATCGGTGGACTGCTGGCAGTGCTGATGCCGTGCATCTGGCCCATCATCCCCATGACGGTCAGCTTCTTCCTGAAGCGTTCAAAAGACGACAAGGGACAGGCTGTTCGCGATGCCTTGACCTACGGACTGAGCATCATCGTCATTTATCTTTCACTGGGACTCGTCGTTACTGCCCTCTTCGGCCCCGACACACTCAATGCCCTGTCCACCAATGCCGTCTTCAACGTACTCCTGTTCCTGTTGCTGGTGGCTTTCGCCCTGTCGTTCTTTGGTTGGTTCGAAATCAGACTGCCCGGATCGTGGGCAAACAAGGTCGACCAGAAAAGTGAGGAACTGTCAAGCAAGGCGGCGGCAACAGCCAGCATTTTCCTGATGGCCTTCACCCTCGTGCTGGTATCGTTCTCCTGCACGGCGCCCATCATAGGGCTGCTACTTGTTGAAACGGCCACCAGTGGAAACTGGTTGGCACCTGCACTGGGCATGTTTGGCTTCGCCCTGGCCCTGGCTTTACCCTTTACGCTCTTTGCCCTCTTCCCTTCATGGATTAAGAAAGCACCCAAGTCAGGGTCGTGGATGACTACGCTGAAGGTGACGTTGGGATTCATCGAACTGGCCTTCTCACTGAAATTCCTCAGCGTTGCCGACTTGGCCTACGGCTGGCATATCCTCGACCGCGAGGTGTTCCTCTCGCTGTGGATAGTCATCTTCGCACTGCTGGGAGCCTACCTCTGTGGCTGGCTGAAGTTCCAGACCGACGCAGACTCTCCACTCCCCAGGCCCATGCCCGTGCTCAGTATCATGGGTGGATTAGTGTCGCTGGCCTTCGCCGTCTATCTGGTACCTGGTCTGTGGGGAGCACCCTGCAAGGCCGTCAGCGCATTCGCACCACCCATGAACACGCAAGATTTTAATATCAATAACAGTGTTGTCGAAGCCCGCTTCACCGACTACGATCAAGGCATGGCTGCGGCCCGCCGCGAGAATAAGCCTGTGCTTCTTGACTTTACAGGCTTTGGCTGCGTCAACTGCCGCAAGATGGAGGCCGCCGTATGGACCGACCCACGTGTTGCCGACCTGTTGAACCGCGACTATGTGCTTATCTCGCTCTATGTTGACGACAAGACGCCCCTGACTGAACCGCTGACAGTTGTCGACAGTCAGGGCACCACTCGCACGCTGCGCACCGTAGGCTCCAAGTGGAGCTATCTGCAGAGCCATAAGTTCGGTTCTAATGCCCAGCCCTTCTACGTGCTCCTTGACACCGACGGTCATCCTTTGGCTGCCAGTCGCGGCTACGACGAAGATGTCCGCGCCTTCCTTGATTTTCTCAATCAAGGCCTGCAGCGTTATCGGCGGTGATCAGGTTATTGGCAGCTTAGGCCACCTTTCCGCTTTTCAGATGCTGATGCTGTCAATGCGGAGTTTCAACATGCCTACTGGTACGCGAACCTCGACCACGTCGCCAGTCTGTTTGCCCAGCAGGGCCTCTCCTATAGGCGATTTAATGGATATTTTCCCTTCGCGTAGGTTAGCTTCATGCGGATTTACAAGCATGTAGGTCATCTGGGCGTTGTTGGCCAGATTGGTCATCTCCACCTTGCTGAGCAGCTGCACCTTTCCGCTTCTGAGCAAGGAGGCGTCAAGAACACGTGCATGTTCCAGTACCCTCTGTTTGAAGCGGATACGCCCCAGCAGGCGCGACTGCTCTCGCTTGGCAGCATGATATTCGAAATTTTCACTAAGGTCGCCTTTGTCGCGTGCCTCGGCTATTGCCTCTCTGACACGTGGCAGTTCCACACTTTCCAACTGGCGTAGTTCGGCCACGAGTTTGTCGTAGCCTTCTTGTGACATGTATTCCATTGTTGCAAAAAAATTATCTGGCCTGCAAAGGTAGTGCAAATAAATGAGAAAGTGACATCTAAACCAACCCGTAGTGGCGAAAGGCCTGCAGGATGCCGTCGTCGTCGACGGTGGTGGTGATGTGGTCGGCCTCGCGCTTCAGCACCTCGTTGGCATTGCCCATGGCGATGCCAATGCCAGCTTCGCGAATCATGGTAAGGTCGTTGCCGCCGTCGCCAAAGGCGATGATATGGCTCATGTCGAGCCCCATGTGGCGGGCCATGTGGTGCAGAGCACTGCCCTTGTCGGTACCACGGGCGGTAATGTCGGTAAAGGCAGGATGCCAGCGGCCGGAGATGCAACCGGGGAGACGGGGCATCAACTCTTGTTCGTGGGCTATGTCGAAGAAAGGAGAGAACTGCAGGATAGGCTCCGAAAGGGCGATGTCGAGGTTCATGCAGTCGGGCGACAGGCCTTCTACAGCTAACTGCTGAATGAAAATCTGGTCGAAATCTGGGTGGGGATTGTAGACGGCAAACTGTGTGGTGCTGGCCACCACGCATGAGTAGTCGTAGCGACGGGCATCCTCGAGCATCGTGTCAACGTCCTGCTGGGCAATAGCGTTGGTGCTCACCACCTCGTCGCCAATGAAGCAGTAGGCTCCGTTGGTGGTGATATAGCCGTCGACAAGGTGTTCAATGGCTCCGATGTTGGTCAGGATTTGGATGGGACGGCCTGTGGCGATATAGACACGATGACCATTGGCTTTGGCCTGTGTCAGGGCGAAGATGGTAGAGGCGGGTATCTGGTGAGTCTCAAAGCTCACCAGCGTCCCGTCAATATCAAAGAACAGTGCGTATTTCTCGTTCATGATCATTTCCTGATGATCTCCACTTGTCCATCGGGGCGGAGGCGGATGATGCTGGAGGGCTGATGGGGCTGATGCTCATTTCGGCGCGACCAGCACACGTAGTCGACGGCTTCGAGGATGCGAGGGTCTATGTCGCGGTAATTCTGCGCTGCCGGCTCGCCACTGATGTTGGCCGAGGTAGAGACGATGGCCTTCTGGAAACGGTAGCAGAGTTCCTTGGAGAACGGCTCGTGGGTGATGCGGATGCCGATGGAGCCGTCGTCAGCAATGAGGTTCGGGGCCAGGTTGACGGCACCGTCAAGGATGAGCGTGGTGGGCCGTTCAGGGGCACAGTCGATGAGTTGCCAGGCCACGTCGGGCACGTTCCTCACATAGCGTTGCATACGGGCATCGCTGTCTACGAGGCAGATGAGTGCCTTCGAGTCGTCGCGCTGCTTGATTTCATACACTCTCTTCACGGCCTCGGCATTGGTGGCATCGCAGCCGATGCCCCACACCGTGTCGGTGGGGTAGAGAATCACGCCGCCACGGCGCATCGTCTCTACTGCATTTTTAATATCCTGTTGTTGTGTCATAATCGGTCTTGCTTTTTATTCTATAACGGAGAAAATGCGGCGATTATTGTGAACAACACGATTGTCGACTACCTATCAATCTTCCACAGAGATGTTGCCCTCCCAGATGTCGGTGTTCGTCGGAGTGTCGTCCCAAAGGTCCCTTTGTCTGCGTGAGTCATCTATTTGGCCACCTGTGGGTACTTCTGTGCCACTCATAGTCTCCAGAAGATTTCTATTCAGGTCGATTTCCAAAACCAACACTTCGGGCGATTGATAATTCCTTTTTATTTCTTCAGTATTCATGTTGTCGCTATTTTTCTTTTTCTAAAATCGGTTATTTACGGATGACGATTTTCTTTCCTCCACGGACATAGATGCCTTTCTTCAATACAGATACCTTGCGGCCCTGCAAATCGTAGAAGTCAGCATCGTCAGAACCAATGGGCTTTTCAATGTTGCGAATCGTCGTAGGCTCGTCATCCAGGAATTCAACGTCGAAACCGGCAACGCGGCTTGCTGCAGGCACATACTGTGTGGGAACTCGAAGCACACACTTGTTAGGGCCATAGTTTTGTGTCGATGTGAAAGGAGCAAAGGAAGGGCGTCCGTTCAGCGTGCCCACAGCAAAGAAAGAGTAGTCTACCCCATCAATCGTTTCCGTAGGGCTGATGGTTGTCCTATTGACAATGGGTAACAGGAGATTGGCGTAATAGACAGATTTGTCGGTGACAGGCACCTCGACAGTAACTCCTGGCTCATCCGTAGTCAAGTACAGACCTGTAGAAGGAGGTGCAATCTTCACGCGACTCATCAGTACAACCCCAGAGCTTGTATAGCCCGAAGCTATCCAGGCACTCACATGCTCCACATCCGTAAAGTCCAATCCGTATGCGCTGCTATAGCCGACGGCCTCGCGAGCACTACCCGATGCCGTTGCCATCGTTACAGATATGCTCTCAGGGATTTCTTCAACAATCTCCTTGAATTCTTTCCATCCTGTAGCGACCTCATAGGCTGCCTTGGCACCATAAGGTACGTGGAGTGTGGCGTTGGCGCGGTTTGAGAATGTATTCTGGTCGATTTCGATAGGAGTCATGCTCTCAACTGTAACCGAGGTAAGATTACTATTTTCCTGAAATGCGCCAGCTTTGATGGTCTGTACAGTAGCAGGTATAGTGACTTCGGTAAAAAAGTTCATATATTTGTAAGCACTACTTCCAATGGTTGTCACTGAAGATGGAATGACAGTTGTATTGCAAGCACGTATAAGTTCATTTGTAGCTGTATTTATAATGGCATTGCAATGCTCACGCGAATCGAAGACTGCATTATTCTCATCAACTACAATAGACGAAAGGTTGCTTGTAGTATAGAATGCTGATCCTGAAATATATGTAACCCCTGCTGGTATTTCTATCGTTTCAAGTTTGCTGCAAGCAAAGAAAGTATTACCTTCGAGGCGAACCAACGAAGCCGGAAGCGTTATTGAAACCATATACCCACATCCAACGAAGTTGGCACTAAGTGTGGTGATACCTGTAAAGTAACGTAATTCATCGAACGAGTTAATATCCCAATTGTATTGGAATACCGTACCCAAATCCGTTACAGCGGCTGCCTCGGCATACGACAATTCTCCATCGCCATCGGTGTCCCAGTTCTCTACACAGATACGCTTCACCTCGGCATCGGCAAAAGTAATCGGTGTTGGGATGTCGAGCACTGTGCCAAACGAGGCACCCTTGTCGGCTTTCGGCACCAGATAGGCAGAACCTGCAGGGATGGTGACAGTAGGATCACCAGTTGTCACCTTGTGCCATGTGCGGTCATCGCCCAGCACGTATGCACCCATAGCGGCGGCATCGGCATTGCTGATCTCAGTCAGCGTACCGCGGAACTCGAAATCGTTGTTGCCTCCATCGGGCATTTCATCGGGTGTAGCCACCACGTCAACATCAGCATCGTCGATGGTTGCCAGTGGTGAACTGGGCACTACCAGGAAAGCTTCGTTTGCAACAATATTATTGGCTGCAGCAAACACGGGCAGACCCTCATCGTCGGTGTCGCTGAGCGAGTAAACTTTCATGCCACTTGGCACTGCACAGTTATATGGCAGACAGAGTGTTGCAGCCTTACCTTTAGTCAGTGAGCATGAATAGCTGAGAGACGTAGCGGTGAAGTCGTGAGGGACAAAGACAGGCTCGCCCATCGTCAGCGATACGCTTGCCGCCACATTGTTCTTGATGATATTGTCGCCTGTTATTTCCGATTCTGTAGGAAGGTAGTAGAGCACGTTGCCGCTTTCATCGCCTTCTTTCAGCGTCTCTGCTGTTACGCTTTCGTCGAGTGTGGCTCCCGAGAGGTCCATAAAGACTACTGGGCTGCCGTTGATGGCGCTATAGGCAAACTTCATTTCGCTGATATTTTCTGAAGTCTGTGTGCCTGTCATTGCTACATCGGCTTCCTTGATAATGGCTTCATGGTTCGTCCACTTGTTCTTGTAAGCAGTTCCTTTGCCAACAGGGACATAAATGGCTGACAATTTCTTGACATTTTGGAAACTACTGCCTCCACTGAGTTCTGGCGCAAACTTAGACTGACAGATCAATGTCTTCACATTAGTATTATAAAGACTGCGGAAGTGTATACTCTCGACATCTTTATGCAGCGTGACTGAGTTTAGCAAGAGCCTTGTCAAAGCATAATCACCGATGGATGTCACTTCAGTGGGGGTTACCAGGTCATTCACTCTGACACCTCCAGCATATAGCTCTATGGATACAGAAAGATTATTGAAGCCAAGACCAAAGTTGTTTTTCAGCCAAGTTTCTGTGTTGTCGACGTAAACTTTAATATTTTTCGCCACGCCAAAAACATTGTTGCCCATAGATGTCACAGACGAAGGAATCGTTATAGCATTTAAATTCGTGCAGTACCAGAATGCACCTTTCGACAATGTCGTAACAGTATTCGGGAACACCACAGATTCAATGCAATTAGCTCCTTGGAAAACAAATTGTTCTATAGTCTCCACACCCGTTGGTATGGTCAAATCAACAATCAGTTGATTGTTCAAGTAAAGGTTGTGTGCGTAATACAAAGGATTACTTATTTTGTCGGTTGGTTGCCAGTTGCTTCCCTGATACTGGTAGTTGCCAAACTTCATGCCGCACCACTTTGCTAAGTCCGAAATGTAGACACCTGTCAGCCCAGTACAATTCAGAAATGCCTCTGTGCCAATAATCTCAACCGTGCTTGGTATGTCTATTCGGGTCAGAGCCGAGCATCCATAGAAAGCACCACTTCCTATATACTCTGTGTTAGCAGGAAGATTGATAGTGCTCAACTTTCTACAGCCATAGAATTTGCAAGTCGTTTTATATCAACGACTTGTGTGTTAAACAGTAGAAAAATGTCGACGTGGATACTGTGAAGGACAAAAAGGATGAAGATTTAACGAATTTAACTTTTGCAAACCACAAAAAGAGGGGTTTTGTGCAAGTTTTCTCATAACCATATCAGCATCTGGCTTCATCGATATGTCACTCCCAGACTTCATTTTTTAACTCCATTTTGCCCCAATAATGAATAAATTTTTATGTTTTGGGGCAAAAATATGTCGAACAATGGAGTATTCTCAATAATTGTTTGTATTTGCCAGCAAATAAA
>JAFTFX010000037.1 GCA_017458225.1 Prevotella sp.
ACTCGTTATTTAGCTCACATTTGCCGTTTATGAATGTTAAATCCGTTAAATCTTACCCTCCCAAACACATTTCTCAACCCCCAAAATCACTTTTCTACCATTTAACATGTAACTCATTGGTTGTCAATACTTAAAATATTCATGGGTTGAATGCTGTTGACCGAGAGGTAAGAAGGAGCAAGGAAGATTATATCAAAGAACATTTCTTTAAATACAAAGATTCGGCATTCCCTCCAGCATGGAAGGCAATGGAACTGCTGTCGCTTGGTACTTTGGCAAAACTCTTTTTCAATACTTCTGACAATAAGGTAAAAAAGAAGATAGCACGCGAGTTCGGTCTGCCTAATCATCTCGCCTTTGAGAGTTGGACGAACTGCATTGCAGCCTTACGGAATTGCTGTGCCCACCATGCCCGCATATGGAATCGCAACTACCCTGTTACACCCGACCTGCCCAAACGGTTGCGTAACGCTTGGATAAAGGACACCAACACGCCATTTAACAAACTCTATGCGCAGTTATGCTGTATGGCATATTGGTACAATGCCATTGACCCACAAAACACATTCACGGCTGACATCAAAGCCCTTCTGGTGAAATACCCTATAGTTGATCCTGCCGCCATGGGGTTCGTAAATGACTGGCAAGATGAACTACTGTGGAAATAACCGCCAGAAGCCATACGAATAAGCATAGTACAATCTATGAATGAAGTAACAAAATAGGAGGATAATTCTTGTTGATATTTTGTTACTTTTGCAAATTAGACATAATAGTAATATTCTAATATCCAAAGGAATAGTATATACTATTCCGATAGACGCACACAACGGGGATGATAATACCACACCCGTAGCATCTACTTCTGCAATGTCTTTGAAATTTCTATCTGAAGGTTCCTAAGTTTCAGTTCATCAAAAACAGAGCGTAGCAAACGCTTTTCTATTATGTAGTGCTCCTCCCCTCGCCCTTTCCGCCCTCTGCGGTTAGGCTACGCTAATGCTGACGGATTTCGCCATCAACTTATGCGCATGAGGATTGGATGCGATTGCAAAAATACGAAAAAAAGAAAAAACTAAACAAGGAAACTAGAAAAAACTTGTAACTACCCCAAAAAACATGAAGGAAAGAAGTGAATATCGCAAGATAAAATCAGAAACATGCCCGATTCACACCAAAGTTTTGTAACTTTGCAGCTAAAATAGTGCGATATATACAAATATGGAAAAACGCAGAGAAATAAGAAACAGTACGGCTGAGTTCCTCATATTTCAGATAGAAGGAAAGGAACAGGGCGTAGAGGTGTACTATAAAGACAAAACGGTGTGGTGTACCCAGAAGGCGATGGGTATGTTGTTCGACTGTGACAGAAGTGTCGTAACAAAGCATTTGGGAAACATCTTCGAATCAGGAGAACTGGAAGAGAATCAAGTATGTGCAAAAATTGCACATACTGCAAGAGACGGCAAAAACTACACCACAAAGTTCTATAATTTAGATGCTGTTATCAGCGTGGGCTATCGTGTCAATAGCATCCGGGCTACTCAATTCCGCCAATGGGCTACGAGTGTACTGCGAGAATATGCCATTCGTGGTTATGTGCTGGACAGGAAACGCATGGAGAATGGCACGTTCTTGGATGAGGATTACTTTGAGCACCTGTTAGCAGAGATTCGTGAGATTCGTCTGTCAGAGCGACGGTTCTATCAGAAACTGACGGACATCTATGCAACAGCTATTGATTACAATCGGGATGCTCCAACAACAAGACTCTTCTTCAAGATGATGCAGAACAAGATGCATTATGCTGTGCATGGTCGAACAGCCGCTGAGTTGATAGTAGAACGTGCAGATGCTGAAAAAGAGCACATGGGACTGACAACCTGGGAGAATGCGCCTGACGGGAAGATTGTCAAGACGGATGTGTCGATAGCCAAGAACTATCTGAAAGAGATGGAACTGGCAGACATGGGACAATTGGTGAATGGTGCTCTCGAATTGGCAGAGCGAATGGCTAAGCGTCATATTCCGATGACAATGGAAGACTGGGCTAAACAGATTGACACCATCTTAGCGGCTGGTGGCAATGAGGTACTGCAGACAGCAGGTAGCGTGTCTGCCGAAGAAGCAAAAGAGCATGCAGAAACTGAGTTCGAGAAATATCGCATAGTACAAGATCGCCTGTTCCAAAGCGACTTTGACAAGTATCTGGGCGAATTGCCTTTTGATAATGAATAATGCTAAATTAGTTCTAAAATTTTTTCCACCTTTTCTTCCATCGGCAGCGTGGCATCTATCCAATGGATCTTGAAACCACGACGCTCCATACCACGGAACCACGTCATCTGCCGCTTGGCAAACTGATGGATGGCAATCTCCAACTGACGGAACATCTCGTCGAAAGAAAGCTTGCCAATGACATATTCTGTCAAGTATTTGTATTCCAAGCCATAATAAATAAGGTCTTCGGCAGGGATTCCGCTGTCGAGCAGCGAGCGAATCTCGTCAACCATACCTTCATCAAGACGGGCTTTCAGCCGTCGGGTGATCTTCTCGCGTCGCAGGTCACGGTCGATGTTCACACCGATGATGAGCGAGTCGACGGGAGGAATAGATGTACGAGGGTGCCCCAATAACGCCATCTCAATCTCTATGGCACGGATGGCACGCCGAGCAGTGTCTACATCGGTGGTGTTATGCATGTGCGATCCGTTCTTCTGCTTCAGTTCTTGCAGCATGGCCGTCAGTTCCTCCAGCGACTTTCCCTCCAACCGCGCACGCAGTTCTGGGTTCTGAGGCACAGGCGACAGCTGATAACCCTTCAGCACAGCCTCAATGTAAAGGCCAGTGCCGCCACACAGAATGGGCTGCTTGCCCCTACCTATTATCTGCTTATAAGCCTCGGCAAAGTCCTGCTGATACTGAAAAAGGTTATACTTCGTGCCGGGCTCGCAGATGTCTATCAGATGATAGGGAATGTCAACGGCAGTGCCGTCGGCCACTAAGCGATAATCTGCAAGGTCCTTGCCTGTACCTATGTCCATTCGACGGTACACTTGTCGCGAGTCGGCCGACAATATTTCACCGTCTAACCGATGGGCCAACGCTACCGCCAAAGGAGTCTTCCCACTGGCCGTAGGGCCGAGTATTGTGATGAGTTGCTTCATAACTGATTGCAAAAATACGAAAAAAAAGCAAGTATCTCAAAAAAAAGATGTAATTTTGCTGCTGATTTGCAAGAAACTGAAAACAACATGGCTATTGACCAAGCAATATTCAGACGAACGGAACTGCTGTTGGGCAACGAAACGATGGAGCGCATTGCCAGCAAACGGGTCATCATCTTCGGCGTGGGAGGCGTTGGCTCCTGGTGTGCCGAGAGCCTGGTGAGAAGCGGCATCCGGCAGTTAACCATCGTAGACAGCGACCGCGTCTGCATCACGAATATCAACCGGCAGCTGATGGCTACCACACAAACCGTCGGGCAGGTGAAAGTAGACGCACTGCGCGACCGCCTGCTGACCATCAATCCCAAAGCGGAAATCACGGCTCTGCAAAAGATATTCTCTGAAGAGACGGCCCACGACTTCAACATTGACAGCTATGACTACGTGATTGATGCCATCGACTCGCTGAAAGACAAGGCCCTGCTCATCCTGCTGACCTGTCAGACACGGGCGACGCTGTTCTCGTCGATGGGTGCAGCCCTGAAACTGGACCCCACACGCATTCAGGTGGCAGAGTTCTGGAAGGTGAAGGGCGACCCGCTGGCAAGGGCACTGCGCAAGCGCTTCAAGCGCGACGGACAGTTTCCCAAGCGGAAGTTCCTGTGCATTTACTCCGACGAACTGCTGCAGAACAAAGGCTTTAATGCCACTTGCGGAACCGAGCAATGCATGTGTCCGAAGGCTAAGGAAGGACCTGGAGACCGCGCGCTGCTGAACCACGAGTGGTGCTCGTCGAAGGCACAAATCAATGGCACGCTGGCACACGTGACAGCCATCTTCGGCATGATGCTGACCGGTCTTGTCATGCAAGATATCGTAAGTCATGAACAGTCATAACCGGGGGAAACAGGAGGAGAATATGAAGAAAGTGTGTTTCCTGGTCGATTCCATCTTCTGCATCGGAGGTGTGCAGCGAGTGACAGCCGTCATCGCCAAGGAACTGGCAAAGGACTGCGACATGACCATCGTGACCCTCGACAAGCCCGACCAACAAGACACCTCGCTCTACGACCTGAAAGAGGCCAACATACATTACCGCTTTTTCAGTTATCCCACCATCAGCCCACTGCGGCAGTTGCTTTGCAAGGCCTATAGCGGGTTCTATCGCCGGTGCCAGCCCAAGGGCAAGTGGTTCTCCGACCGCTATGCCCACAGTTCTTTCCCTGCCCCACTGCGCAAAGCACTGGCCACCGAACTGCAACAGGGACACTACGATGCCATCATCGGCGTGCATGCCCCGCTGGCCGTGCGTTTGGCAACCATCAGACAACAACTGAAGGGAACACGTTGCATCGGCTGGATTCACAATTCCTTCGAGGCACTGTTCGGTCCCACCTCTTTATATATAGGGCCCGACCGACAGCGGCACTACATCTACCAGTTTCGCAAGCTGGACGAGACCGTTGTGCTGTGCCACCACGATGCAGCTGTCTACAGAGCCTACGACCAGCATTTCCAACCCACGGTCGTCTACAATCCGCTGACCCTGCAGCCGGGCAAGCTCTCAGAAGGAACCTCCAAGCGCTTTTTGGCCGTAGGCCGTTTCTCACGCATGCACAAAGGCTTCGACCTGCTCATCGATGCCTTCCACCTGTTTGCTCAAAAGAACAAGGACTGGACGCTCCACATCGTTGGCGAGGGGCCCGAAGAAGAGCTCTACCGCAAGAAGATTGCCGACTACGACTTGGGACAGCGTGTCATCATACACCCTTTCAGCAACCACATACAAGACCATTACAGCGAGGCACAGGTCTACGTGCTTTCCTCACGATGGGAGGGCTTCGGCCTGGTGCTCGTCGAAGCAATGGCCCACGGACTGCCCGTCGTATCGAGCGACCTGCCCACCAGCCTGGAAATCATGGGGTCGTTCGGGCTCTATTTCCACAACGGCAACACAGAAGAACTGGCTGAAAAGCTGGAAGAGGCCTCCCGACTGAACGCTTCGGAGAAAGCAAAAGAGGCCACAGCCATCGCCCGTCGCTTCAGCATCGACCGCATCATGGAGCAATGGCGAAGAATCCTGTTCGCCTTCATCGGCCTGATGTGCTGTATCTCTGTCGCCGAGGCAAAGGTGAAGTTCAAGGGCCAGAAGGCATTCGTCTATCGCTACTATCTGAAAGACAAGAAAGGCGGCAACGTCTCGTTGGACCGCCCTGCGCACTTTCTGTCGCAGAAGAGCCTTGCACGGCGCAAGCGGCAGGGGCTGAAAGTCGACTCTACCGACCTGCCCATACCCGACGTGCAACTTAGGGAGTTCCGCGTGAAAGATGCCACCGTGATAGGCACCAGCCGCTGGAACAACACGGTGGTTGTCAGTGCACGCGACACAGCTCTGCTGAACCAGCTTGCACAGCTGCCCATCGTCAGGGAAGCACGCATGGTCTATCAGTATCCTGACAGCGTGGACAACAACTACGAGCCTTTCCGTCCGAAGCATCACAACTACTTCAACCGCTGGGATTCGCTGCACAACGACCCGCTGGGAATGGCTCGTCAGCAGATGGAAATGATTGGCGGCGATCGCCTGCACGAGCTGGATTTGCGCGGACAGGGCATGACGATTGCCGTGCTCGACGGTGGTTTCCAGAATGTCGACCAGTTACCATGCTTCTTCGGAACAAAGATTGTCGGCATCAAAGACTTCGTCACGCCTCACCGCGACGACCATTTCTATGATGGTATCGACCACGGAACGAAAGTTCTGTCGGCATTGGCTGCCGACGCTCCCGAGGTGATGATGGGCACAGCGCCCGAGGCTGGCTACTGGCTGCTGCGCTGCGAAGACCCCGTCACTGAGATGCCTATCGAGGAAGACTACTGGGCAATGGCGGCAGAATTTGCCGACTCCGTGGGGGTCGACATCATCAACTCGTCGTTAGGCTATCAGGAATACGACAACGGGCTGGGTGAATACCGATTGCAAGACTTGGACGGCGAGCAGACACTGATCTCCCATACTGCTTCGATGCTGGCGCGCAAAGGCATCGTGCTCTGCAACTCCGCCGGAAACTCAGGCATGGGGTCGTGGAAGAAAATCACGGTTCCTGCCGATGCCAACGACATACTGACCGTAGGTGCTGTCGACCACCGACAGAAGAACGCATCGTTTGCCAGCGTAGGTCCCACACAAGACGGCCGTGTGAAACCCGACGTGGTGGCACAGGGCGTTGGCACAACACTCATTTCAGGACGCGGAACACTGATTCGCGATATGGGCACGTCGTTCTCCACTCCTATCGTCTGCGGACTGGTGGCCTGTCTGTGGCAGGGGCTGCCTGGCAAGACGGCTTTAGAGATTATTGAACTGGTCAGGCAAAGCGCCTCGCAATACGACACGCCCGACAACATCTACGGCTATGGGCTGCCCGACTTTTGGCAAGCCTACATGATAGGAAAGATGGGAACGGCAAAGGAAATATGAGTCGAGCCGACAAAGTTTGCCCATTGTAATACCGCTTATGCAGACATTAACGCTTTACGAACTGAACATGCTGGTGCGCGAGGTCATCGAAATGGAGATGGCCCGTGAATACTGGGTGGAGGCCGAACTGTCGGAAGCCCGCGAGTCGAAAGGGCATTGCTACATGGAGCTCATTCAGAAAGACGAGTTTGCCAACACGCCCATTGCCCGTGCTTCGGCCAAGTGCTGGCGCTCGGCATGGTCTATGATACAGCCCCACTTCGAGCGCGTCACCGGCCAACGCCTGCATGCCGGCATGAAGGTAAGACTGAAAGTATATGCCCAGTTCCACGAGGCTTTCGGCTTCTCCTGGATTGTCACCGACATCGACCCCAACTACACGCTGGGCGACATGGCGCGCCGCCGACAGGAAATCATCGCACGGCTGAAGAAAGAAGGGGTGTTCGACTTGCAGCGCGAACTATCGATGCCCCTTTTCTGTCTACGCATCGCTGTTGTCTCCAGTTCGTCGGCTGCAGGCTATGGCGACTTCTGCAACCAGCTGGCCGACAGTCCTTTTGCCTTCCAGACGGAACTGTTTGCTGCCACCATGCAGGGCGAACAGGTGGAGGGCAGCATCATTCAGGCACTGAACCGTATCTACCAGCAGGTTGACGACTTCGATGCTGTCGTCATCATTCGTGGCGGAGGAGCCACCAGCGACATGTCGGGGTTCGACACGCTGGTACTGGCCGAGAACGTGGCGCAGTTTCCATTGCCCATTATCACAGGCATCGGTCACGACCGCGACGAGAGCGTGCTTGACATGGTGTCGCATGTACGTGTAAAGACTCCCACGGCGGCGGCGGCTTTCCTGATTGACCACCTGCAACGGGTGCTCGACCGTATTGAGAACAGCGAGCAACGAATCACGCAACATGTATCCCTGAAAATCTCAGCGCTCAAATCCCAGCTCGCAAGCCTCGAACAGCGCATCCCTACCCTCTTCTCACTGGCAAAGACACGCCACGAGGCCAGACTGCAACAACTGTTGCAGGCACTGGCCGGTAGTACGCAACGTTTGCTTGACAGACACCAGACACACATCACGGTGCTTGCCACCCAACTGCCCACTATCTGCAGTCATCAAATCTTAGCTAATCGACATCAACTGGAACTGCTCTCGCAACGCGCATCCTCACTCGACCCACAGCTATTGCTGAAGCGTGGCTACAGCATCACAGTACTAAACGGGAAAGCCGTCCGCCGAGCTACTGACCTGCAGCAAGGCGACGAGATAGAGACACGATTATCACAAGGAATCATCAAATCAATTGTAAAATAAAAAGACACAAATAATTGAGATACAAAAAGATATAAACCACAATTGAACATATAATGAAATACGAAGAAGCACTCAGGCAACTGGAGACCATCGTCAGCAAGATGGAACAGGGAGAATATGATGTCGACGAACTAGCCGAACAGCTCAAGACAGCACAGAAACTCATCAAACTTTGTCGCGACAAACTGACAAAGACTGATGCTGAAATCAAGAAGATACTGGACAAAAGCGAATAAAGCAGCTGAAAATTTTGTCATATCGTAAGATTTTTCTACTTTTGCGCTATCATTCAGAAACAAAACAAACACCAAACATAATATGAAGAATTTAGATTGGGCAAATCTGTCTTTCGGCTATATGAAGACAGACTACAACGTGCGGTGCTACTACCGCGATGGCAAGTGGGGCGAAATTGAGGTTTCGTCCGATGAGTATCTGAACCTGCACATGGCAGCCACCTGCCTGCACTACGGTCAGGAGGCCTTCGAGGGTCTGAAGGCCTATCGCTGCAAGGATGGCAAAGTGCGCGTGTTCCGTGTGAAGGACAATGCCGAGCGCCTGCAGTCTACTTGCCGCGGCATCATGATGCCCGAAGTGCCCACCGAACTGTTCGAAGAAATGGTGAAGAAGGTGGTGCGCCTGAATCAGGAGTGGATTCCCACCTATGAGAGTGGTGCCACGCTCTATGTCCGCCCGTTGCTCATCGGCACCAGCGCCCAGGTAGGCGTACACCCTGCCAAAGAGTATTGCTTCCTCATCTTTGTAACGCCTGTTGGTCCTTACTTCAAGGGCGGCTTCGCCTCGAATCCTTACGTCATCGTGCGCGACTACGACCGTTCGGCTCCCCTCGGTACTGGTAAGTACAAGGTGGGTGGCAACTATGCTGCTTCGCTCTTTGCCAACAATCTGGCTCACGAAAAGGGTTATGCTTGTGAGTTCTATCTGGATGCCAAGGAAAAGAAATACATTGACGAGTGTGGTGCTGCCAACTTCTTCGGCATCAAGAACAATACCTATATCACTCCGAAGTCTACCTCTATTCTGCCCTCTATCACTAACAAGAGTCTGATGCAGGTGGCTGAAGACCTCGGTCTGAAAGTAGAGCGCCGTCCCATTCCTGAAGAAGAACTTGACACCTTCGAAGAGGCAGGAGCCTGCGGAACGGCTGCCGTCATATCGCCCATCTCGTATATCGACGACCTGGAGACCGGCAAGCGCTACGACTTCGGAGCCCAGCCCGGCCCCATCTCGAAGAAACTCTTCGACACACTGCGCGGCATCCAGTATGGTGAGATCGAGGATAAGCACGGCTGGACAACCGTTGTCATTGAGTAGAATAAAAAGTACAAAGAATAAAAACGTAAATAAAAGAGAATCATCATGGAATCGAATAGCACATATAGAAAAAGAGCACTTGCAAATCTGGAAGACAAATGGTTCGATGCAGCCATCGTAGCCTTCGTTTATTTCTTCATCTACCAAGGCATCAACTGGGTTGTCGGCAACTTTTTGGGCACCACAGAGGGTGTCGCATTCAATCTTGCATGGATGATGCTGTGCTTCCCGCTGATTTGGTCGTTCAGCGCCATGTTCCTTGATTTCATCAGGGGAGAAAAACTTGAGTGCGGAAAGCTCTTCAATGGCTACAACGACTTTGTGCGCATTTTCATCGCCTACTTCCTCTACTTCCTGATCATCAGTGTCGGATGTGTTTTCCTCATCGTTCCCGGCATCATCTTCGCCTTCATGTTCGGTCTGATACCTTTCATTCTGAAGGATGACAAAAAGATTGGCGCTGTCGATGCACTGAAGAAGAGCGCAGCCATGATGAAGGGTCACAAGATGGACATGTTCCTTCTCTACCTCAGCTTCATCGGATGGGCTATTCTGTCATTGCTGACACTGGGCATCGGCTTCCTGTTCCTGAGCCCTTACATCAACACGACAGTGGCTCACTACTACGAAGACTTAAAAGCAGAATACGGTGAGTAAAGGCAAGCTGGCGAAATTCGCCGACATGGCGACTTATGAGAACGTGTTCCAATACCCTTTTTCGGTAGTGGAACACGTCCCTTTTGATATGCAGGGTCACTGGCGTGAGCAGTACTTCAAAAACGACAACCCCATCGTCATTGAGTTAGGCTGCGGCAAGGGAGAATATACTGTCGAACTAGCCAAGCTCTACCCCGATATGAACTTCATCGGGGTTGACATCAAGGGAGCACGCATGTGGACGGGTGCTACCCAGGCTCTGAAAGAAGGGCTAAAGAATGTGGCCTTCCTGCGCACTAATATTGAGATTATCGACCGTTTCTTCGCTGAGGACGAAGTACAGGAAATTTGGCTCACCTTCAGCGACCCGCAGATGAAGAACCCAAGGAAGCGCCTCACGTCGACCTACTTCATGGAGCGCTATCGCCACTTCCTCGTCGACGGCGGCATCGTGCATCTGAAGACCGACTCCAACTTTCTGTTCACCTATACCACCTATATGGTGGAGCACAACCGCCTGCCCCTGCTGTTCCGCACCGAAGATCTCTACCACACGGAGGGTATAGACGACGCGACGCGCAAGATTCTGTCTATCCAGACCTACTACGAATCGATGTGGATAGCCCGAGGCCTGAACATCCGCTACATGAAGTTCCATCTGCCGCGTACCGGTGAACTGCAAGAGCCCGAAGTGGAGATCGAGCTTGACGACTACCGCAGTTACCACCGCACCAAGCGCAGTTCGCTTGACAAGGCGAAGTGATTATGGAATTTAAATTCGCTCGATAAGGCGAAATAATCTCAGAATTTATCAGTTAGAATTATTTTTTCTCTAAAAAAATGACCCTATATCCCCAACTCATCATGGACGCGCTGGCCACCGTCACCTATGCCGGCACCAAAAAGAATCTCATAGAAAGCGGCATGGTGGCCGACACACCCAGCATAAACGGCATGAAAGTGAAAGTAGTGCTGGAATTCCCACGCGACACCGACCCGTTTCTGAAGTCTACCGTCAAGGCTGCCGAGGCTGCCATCCACTACCACGTATCGAAAGACGTGGAGGTAGAGATTGCCACCGAGTTCAAGTCGAAGCCACGCCCAGAGGTGGGCAAACTGCTGCCACAGGTGAAGAACATTATTGCCGTCAGTAGTGGCAAGGGCGGCGTAGGTAAGTCCACGGTCTCGGCCAATCTGGCCATTGCACTAGCCCGCCTGGGTTATAAGGTTGGTCTGCTTGACACCGATATCTTCGGTCCTTCGATGCCCAAGATGTTCAATGTAGAGGATGCCCGTCCATACGCCGTTGAGGTGGATGGTCGCCAACTGATAGAGCCAATCGAGCAATACGGTGTAAAGCTGCTCTCCATCGGCTTCTTCGTCAACCCCGACACGGCAACGCTGTGGCGGGGCGGCATGGCTACGAATGCTTTGAAACAGCTTATTGCCGATGCCGACTGGGGCGAGCTCGACTACTTCATTCTCGACACGCCTCCAGGCACCAGCGACATCCATCTGACCCTGTTGCAGACGTTGGCCATCACGGGGGCCGTCATCGTCTCCACGCCTCAGCAAGTGGCTTTGGCCGATGCACGCAAAGGCATCGATATGTATCGCAACGAGAAGGTGAACGTACCCATTCTCGGCTTGGTTGAGAACATGGCATGGTTCACCCCAGCCGAACTGCCAGAGAACAAATACTACATTTTCGGAAAAGAAGGCTGCAAGCAATTGGCCGCTGAGATGCAGGTGCCCCTGTTAGCACAGATTCCGCTGGTTCAGAGCATCTGCGAGAACGGCGATGCCGGCACCCCTGTCGCCACCCGTGTCGACACCATGACAGGACAGGCCTTCCTCAATCTGGCACAAGCCGTAGTCACCGTTGTCAACCGCCGCAACAAGGAACTCCCTAAGACTCAGATTGTGGGGATGAAGAAGGAGGAAACACCTGCTTGATATTTTGTTCACGGTGGCAGACGTGCACCTCTACCCCAAACTTTTTATGGATATGTTCAGCCAGATGCTGGGCTGAATATACACTGCGGTGCTGACCGCCCGTACAGCCAAACGAAAACATAAGCGAGGTAAAGCCGCGCTGTATGTAGCGTTGTACGTGGGCATCGGCCAACTTGTAGATGCTTTCGAGGAAGGTCAGAATTTCCCCGTCGTCTTCCAGGAAACGTATGACAGGCTCGTCGAGACCCGTCAACTGCTTGTAGGGCTCGTAGCGACCGGGATTGTGCGTCGAGCGACAGTCGAACACATAACCTCCGCCGTTGCCGCTTTCATCGTCAGGAATGCCCTTGCGATAGCTGAAGCTGAACACCTTCACCACCAGCGGTCCCTTGCCATCATATTTAGAGAACGTGGCCGGACCGTCTTTCGGATGGGCTTTGTATGGGTTCTGGTCGGTCGTTTTGTAACCGTCGGAACGTGTCTGCGACATTACTTCTATCTGCTGGAACTGCGGCAGTGCGCACAGTTGCTTCAGCACCTCGCACAGGTAAGGATAAGGCAGGTCAGCCGTCTGCAACAGTTCGCGCAGATTCTGGATGGCTGGCGGAATACTCTTGATGAAGTGCTGCTTGCGTTCAAAATAGCCCCTGAAACCATAGGCCCCCAGCACCTGCAACGTGCGGAAGAACACAAAGAGGCGCAGCCGATGGTTGAAAACATCGCGTTTGGGCATTTCGGTGAACTGCTGAGCTGCCTCGTAGTATTCGTCCAACAGTTCATGGCGCAAGCGGTCAGGATATTTGGCAGAAGCCTGCCACAGGAACGAAGCTAAGTCGTAATAGAGAGGACCACGTCTACCGCCCTGAAAGTCAATAAAATATGGTTTTAGACATCCTTTGTCATTTTCATTCTCGCCTCTATCCTCAACGAGCATCACGTTACGCGCCTGAAAATCCCTGTACAGAAAACATTCGCCACGCTCTGCCGTCAGGTCCTTGGCCAGCAAACGGAAGTCGGCTTCCAGTTTCAACTCATGGAAATCAACCTCGGTGGCTTTCAGAAAACAATACTTGAAGTAGTTCAGGTCGAACAACACCCCCTCCACGTCGAACTCCGGCTGTGGATAGCACTGGGAGAAGTCAAGCCCGCGAGCACCACGGAACTGCACGTTGGGCAGTTCACGTATGGTTCGCTTCAGCAATTCCTGTTCGGCTACTGTATATCGGCCGCCAGCCTCACGACCGCCACGGATGGCATCGAAGAGTGACACCGAGCCAAGATCGGTCTCTATATAGCGCAACTCGTCGCTACTCACGGCAAGTACCTCCGGCACGGGCAGTTGTCGTTTGGTAAAGTGATTGGCCAGATAGACAAACGCATGGTTCTCATCGCGACTGGTGCCTATGCAGCCTATGAGACTCTTCCCCTCGCCATCGGTCATACGATAATAGGCGCGGTTACTGCCGGCTCCAGGCAACTGCTCGGTATGGGCAGGCTCATGACCGCTCCATTCCTTATACAATTTCAATAGCTGTTCCATAATTTACCTGCAAAGGTACGATTAAGCAAGAACAAAACAAAGAATTCGGACAGAAAAATCTACATAAATCATCTGTATAAATAAAAGTCGGCTGTCTCACGACAACCGACTCCTTTAAAAACAAACTACTTAAAAACTAATCTACTAAAACAAATCAAAAATATTTCTTTCGATTGCAAAGGTAGATATTTTCTAATTGCCCTCAAAATTATTTATTGGAAAAAACAAACAAAATTGATTCAAATCAAAGCAATTTTTATTTTTTTTGCCGTCAGCTTTCCATTTGGCAACTTGAGGTGGCAATTTTACACTTTCTTTTTTACATCATGCCGCCCATTCCAGGGTTACCCATCGGCATGGCAGGCTCCTTCTCGGGCTTGTCGACGATAAGGCACTCAGTAGTGAGGAACATGCCTGCAATAGAGGCTGCGTTCTCCAGAGCAACACGTGCCACTTTGGCAGGATCGATGACACCAGCCTCACGCAGATCCTCGTACTTGTCGAGACGGGCATTGTAACCGAAGTCACCCTTGCCCTCGCGTACCTTCTGCACGACCACGGCACCCTCTTCACCTGCATTGGTAACAATTTGGCGCAGGGGTTCTTCGATGGCACGGCAGATGATGTTGATACCGGTCTGCTCGTCGGCATTGTCGCCCTTCACGTCCTTCAAAGCCTCCTGAGCACGGATATAGGTAGTACCGCCACCGGCTACGACGCCTTCCTCAATGGCTGCACGGGTAGCGCACAGGGCATCATCGACGCGGTCCTTCTTCTCCTTCATCTCCACCTCGCTGTTGGCACCCACATAGAGTACTGCCACGCCGCCGGCCAGCTTGGCCAGACGCTCCTGCAACTTCTCCTTGTCGTACGAGCTGGTGGTATTCTCAATCTCGTTCTTGATCTGGTTCACGCGGTCTTTGATAGCCTGCTTGTCGCCAGCACCGTTCACGATGGTGGTGTTGTCTTTCGACACGGTCAGCTTCTCACAGGTGCCCAGCATCTCGATGGTGGCCTGCTCCAGCTTCAAGCCCTTCTCCTCGCTGATTACAGTACCGCCGGTCAGCACGGCGATGTCTTCCAGCATAGCCTTGCGACGGTCGCCAAAGCCAGGAGCCTTCACGGCGCAAATCTTCAATCCGCCACGCAGACGGTTCACCACGAGTGTAGTGAGAGCCTCAGAGTCAACATCCTCGGCGATGATCAGCAACGGACGACCGCTCTCAGCAGCAGGCTGCAGGATGGGCAGGAACTCCTTAATATTCGAAATCTTCTTGTCATAGATGAGGATATAGGGGTTCTCCATGGCGCACTCCATCTTCTCAGAGTCGGTCACGAAGTAAGCACTCAGATAGCCACGGTCGAACTGCATGCCCTCTACCACGCCGATGTGGGTGTCGCGGCTCTTCGACTCCTCAATGGTAATCACACCGTCCTTCGACACCTTACGCATGGCCTCAGCCAGCAGTTCGCCAATCTCTTTGTCGTTGTTGGCGCTGACGGTAGCCACCTGTTCAATCTTGTCATAGTTGTCACCAACAAGCTCAGCGCTCTTCTTAATGTGCTCAACAACAGCCTTCACGGCCTTGTCGATACCACGCTTCAGGTCCATAGGGTTAGCACCAGCAGTGACGTTCTTCAAACCCTCACTCACGATGGCCTGTGCCAGGATGGTAGCCGTTGTGGTGCCATCGCCAGCATCGTCACCCGTCTTCGAGGCCACGCTCTTCACCAGCTGTGCGCCAGTATTCTCGAAGTGGTCTTCCAATTCTATTTCCTTAGCCACGGTCACACCGTCCTTAGTAATTTGCGGAGCACCGAACTTCTTCTCAATCACCACATTACGACCTTTTGGCCCAAGAGTCACTTTAACTGCGTTTGCCAACTGGTCAACGCCCTGCTTCATCAATTCGCGGGCCTCAATATTGAATTTAATTTCCTTTGCCATGATTTTATTTTACTATTTGACTATTTACTGATTTGACTATTTAATTGTACAATTGCGAAACGGTTCAATTGTCAAATACGATTATTTCTCAATGATGGCGAGCACGTCGCTCTGGCGCATCATAAGGAATTTCTCGCCGTCGAGTTCAATCTCCGTGCCGGCATACTTGCCATAGAGCACCTCGTCGCCCTCTTTCAGGAGCATTTCCTCGTCCTTGGTTCCCTTGCCTGCAGCCTTGATGATGCCACGCAGGGGCTTTTCTTTTGCTGTGTCGGGAATAATGATCCCACCGATTTTCTCTTCAGCCGGTGCAGGCACTACCAGCACGCGGTCAGCTAATGGTTTGATTGTCATAATTGCTATACGTTTTAATATTAAATGTTTAAAGCTTTGCCTACGTTTCTGCCAAAACCATGCCAAAACGTCTTTTGCCTCTTTTCAGTCAATGTAGACTGACAAACTGGCACAAACGTCACAACCATTCTTATTCAAACTCGAGACTAAAAAAAAGAAAAGTATGATTCCTTTTGCATTTCACTCGTTTTTCCGTACCTTTGCACCCATGATTACGAAAGAAGAACTGGAAGGAAAGCGCATTGCCGTGCTGCTGTCTGGCGGTGTGGATAGTGCCGTAGTGGTGTACTGTCTGGCACAGCTAGGACTGAAGCCCGACTGCTTCTATATCAAGATTGGGCCAGACGAAGAGGAAGAGTGGGACTGCACCTCAGAGGAAGACCTAGAGATGGCTACGGCCGTGGCCCATAAGTACGGCTGCCAACTCGAGGTGGTGGACTGCCATCGCGAATACTGGGACCAAGTGACGCGCTACACGATGGAGAAGGTGCGCACCGGAATGACACCCAATCCCGACGTGATGTGCAACCGGCTAATCAAGTTCGGTGCCTTCCACGAGAAGCGCGGACACGACTACGACCTGATAGCCACGGGCCACTATGCACAGACGGAGACCGACGGCGAGGGGCGCAAATGGTTGACAACGAGTCCCGACCCCGTGAAAGACCAGACCGATTTTCTGGCGCAGATATACGACTGGCAACTACAGAAAGCCCTCTTCCCTATCGGCCACTATGTGAAGGACGAGGTGCGCCAAATCGCTGAACGCGAGCACTTGGTGAACGCCAAGCGGAAAGACTCGCAGGGCATCTGCTTTCTGGGCAAGATTAATTATAATGAATACATTCGCCGTTTTCTGGGCGAGCAGCCGGGCGACGTGATAGAACTGGAGACGGGCCGCTGCATCGGACAGCACCGGGGCCTGTGGTTCCACACCATCGGCCAGCGCAAGGGCATGGGGTTCGGTGGCGGACCATGGTTCGTTGTAAAGAAAGATGTAGAGAAAAATATCCTGTACGTCAGTCACGGCTACGACCCTGCGACAGCTTACAAACAAGACTTCAGCATTCGCGACTTCCATTATCTGACACCGCTACACGAGGGTGAGGCGCTGCCCCACCGCATCACGTTCAAGATACGGCACACGCCCGGCTATCTGCCAGGCACCCTTGAGCCGATGGCCAACGGCAATTTCGTCGTTCATGCCGATGCTCTCATCCACGGTGTGGCACCAGGACAGTTCTGTGTGATCTACGACGAGCAGCACCACCGCTGCTTCGGATCGGCTGAGATAGGGCTGTAAATTTGCAAGAAACGTTTCAACTGCGAGCACTGCTCACCTGACGAACCTCAGCTCGCGCAGTTCGTGCTGCCCCATGAAGCGGCTCTTGTCCACATAGCCGTTCACACCGTTAAGCGTGCCCCGGCTCGTATACTGCCATAAGCAGATGTCGCGTCCGTCAGCCAGTTCAGGCTCTTCGTCGGTATACATGGCTATCATGAGCATATAGTCATCGAGTTGTCCCTGCAGATACTTATTGTAGAAATTGCGGCCGGTATAGATGAGCGGTTTCTGGTGGTAGGCCTCTTCCAGCATACCCAGAAACGTTGTCAGCGAGTCGCAGAACTGTTCTTCCGACAGGCCACCCGTACTCTCCACGTCGAGCATGGGAATGAGGTCTTGTTCGCCTGGCAGGCACTGAGTGGTGAAGTTCGTCAGTTGCAGCGTCAGGTCACTCTTGGGCCGGAAGAAATGGTAAGAACCCACCTTCAACCCATGGCGATGAGCCATCGCAATGTTATGTTCATAGCGGGCATCAATGCGGTCGGCCCCTTCAGTAGCCTTCAGGTAGACGTATGCCATGCTGGTCTTGTCGCCGACAGTTTCCCAGAACACCTCGCCCTGATAGTGGCTCAGGTCAATGCCGTGAACATGCTGGCAGGTGTCTTCGCACTGCATGTAGGGGTTCTCGTGAATCGTTGGCTTGCGTACAGGCACACGCTTGCGCTTTACCACCCGATGGGTGCGTGCCTTCGCCTTGCGTTTCGTACGGCGGCGCTGTGCCTCGGCACTGCCCACAATAGAGAACAAAAACGCGAATATCAATAGAAATATGGTAGTTTTTTTCATTCCTGAATTCATTTTGCGGTGCAAAGTTACGATAAATTGCGATTAGCGCTCCATTATTAATGAATTATTTCGTAATTTTGCAGCCATTATGGAAGTAGTCTACGAAGATAATCATATTATTATTGTCAACAAACAGAGCGGTGAGATAGTACAGGGCGACAAAACGGGCGACACGCCGCTGTCGGATTTGGTAAAGCAGTATCTGAAAGAGAAATACCAGAAGCCGGGCGAAGTGTTCCTCGGTGTGGTTCACCGGCTGGACCGCCCCGTGAGTGGACTGGTTGTGTTTGCACGCACGTCGAAGGCTCTGGCACGTCTGAACCGCATGTTTGCCGAGGGCGAGGTGCACAAAACCTACTGGGCCATCACAAAGAACACGCCAAGCCAGCCGCAGGGCCGACTGACCCACTGGCTGGTGCGCAACGAGAAACAGAACAAGAGCTATGCCTATGCGTCAGAGAAGCCGGGGGCCAAAAAAGCCATCCTGGAATACAGCGTGATAGGACACAGCGACAACTACTGTCTGCTGGAGGTGAAACTCATGACTGGCAGGCACCACCAGATTCGCTGTCAATTGGCGGCTATGGGCTGTCCCATCAAAGGCGACCTGAAATACGGTGCGCCGCGCTCCAATCCCGACGGCAGCATCTCCCTGCAGTCGCACCGCGTGGAGTTCATCCATCCTGTCTCGAAAGAGCTCATTAGCATCGAGGCTCCCCTGCCCCACGATCCTCTCTGGCAGAGTTTTGCCTAAAAAAGAGCAGCAAAATTTCGTGCTTTCGCATTTTTTTATTTACTTTGCACGCGAATTATGAAGAAAGCATTCTTTTGGATAGGACTGGTATTGCTGAGTCCCATTCTGTTGTTCATCATACTGGCCGTGCTGCTCTATCTGCCACCCGTGCAGAACTGGGCAGTTGACAAAGCGGCGGAGATGGCCTCCAACGGCACCGGCATGACGGTCAGCGTAGACCGCGTACGACTGAGCTTTCCGCTCGATCTGAGCATTGAGGGTGTGACCGTCATGCAGCAGACCGATACCCTAGCCGATATTCAGCGCGCGGTGGTCGACGTTGAACTGCTGCCGCTACTGGGACTGAAGGTGGTGGTTGACGAGCTGGAGCTCAACCAAGCCATGATTAATACGCTCAACATGATTGCCGACCTGCAAGTGCGCGGCACCGTGGGACGGTTGGCCCTGCACTCAAAGGGCATCGACCTGGGCGAAGGCACTGTGGAACTGAACGGCACCCAACTGGCTGATGCCGACGTGACCATCTTGCTCAGCGACACGGCTGCTGTAGACACAACCACCTCGGAGCCACTGGCCTGGACCATTAATATCGACAATGCCACCATCCAGCGCTCACACATCGACCTGCACATGCCTGGCGACTCCATGCAGGTAGCCGTAGGCATCGGTGAAGCTCGCGCCGAACATGGTGTCGTAGACCTGCTGAACAGCATCTACACAGTGAAGAGCTTCGAGTGGAGCGGCGGTTCAGTGGACTACAACCTGCCTTTCGAACCAGTTGCAGAGAAAGGCCTCGACTATAATCATCTGTCGTTTCAAGACATTCGCCTCGCCATCGATTCCATTTATTTCCACGCCCCCAATCTGGCACTGAAGATTCGCGAAGCTACCCTCAGAGAGCAAAGCGGACTGACACTGACCCGACTGACGGGCACCGTGCTGATGGATTCTGCCGGACTGCGGCTGCCCAACATGGTGCTGTCTACACCTTATTCTAATATACGCGCGAATGCTGATGTAGACTTCAGCGTGATGGACTCCATACAACCCGGCAACATGCACATAGGGCTGGATGCCGCTCTGGGCAAACAAGACCTGATGCTCTTCATGGCCGACATGCCGCAACGTTTCCAGGACCGATGGCCCGAATGGCCGCTCACCGTGAATGCTCAAGTAGACGGAAACATGGAGCAACTGGATGTAAGACAGTTGGAGGCAACACTGCCCACAGCCTTCCATGCCAAAGTGGCTGGAACAGCTGCTAAACTCACCGACATGGACCACTTGCTGGCACAGCTCGACGTAGAGGCCGAGGCCTACAACATGGACTTTACGATGGCGCTGGCCGGTCCGCAACTGGCCAAGGACTATCGGTTGCCCAACGGTCTGAAACTCTATGGAACAGTGAGTGCCGACGGGCCTCGCTACACGGCAGACCTGACGGCTCGCGAAGGCAAGGGGCTAGCCAAAGTGAAAGGTTGGTTTGCCCAGAACAACATGAGCTACAATGCCAACGTGGTTGTCAGCAACCTGAATCTGCACCACTTCATGCCCCACAACGATTTCCACGAGGTGACGCTGCAGGCCAGTGCCAAAGGAAAAGGCACCGACTTTCTGAAACGCACATGCTGGCTGGAGGCCGAAGCACGGCTGGACCATCTACGCTATGGCAACCTGAACGTGGACAGCATGGAGGCCAAGGCGCGGCTGAACGACGGCCACGCACTGGCTACCGTGAAAGGCCGCAACGACCTGATGCGCGGAAAGGTGGATGTCGACGCGCTGCTCGACCTGAAGAACATAGGAGCCACCGTCAGTGCCGATCTGCAGCAACTGGACCTGCACGCCATACAGCTGGTGGAAGACCCGTTGCAGATAGGTCTCTGCGGACACGTCGACCTGGAAAGTAACCTGAAGGAGCGCCACAAGGTGACCGGTCTGATTGGCGACATCTATATCCGTGACTCATTGAAGCTTTACCATCCAGAGGATGTAGGCATCACTCTGCGCACCGACGCAGACACGACTCTCTTCCGTCTGCAGAGCGGCGACATGATTGTGAAGGCCGATGCCAGCGGCGGCTATGAGCCGTTACTGGAGCGAATGACCTCGCTCTCCGACAGCATCATGATGCAGTTCAAAGAGCGTACCCTCGACCAGCAAAGCATCAAGCAACTGCTACCCGTGGCGCGGCTCTACATCACCAGCGGGCGCAACAACCCCATCGTCAACATGATGCAGTCGGCTGCTTCCACCTATTTCAAGGAGATGAAGATCGACCTGACCACCTCGCCCCAGAGCGGCATCAACGGCGACATGCACATCTTCTCGCTGAATGCCGACTCGACACGCATCGATACCGTCAGGATGCATCTGAAGGAGTCGAGCCACGGACTGACCTTCCAAGGACAGGTGACCAACAACAGGCGCAATCCGCAGTTCGTGTTCAACGCCCTCATCGACGGTCATGTGCATGAGCATGGGGCCACGATGGGCCTGCGCTTCTACGACGACCGCAACGTGCTGGGACTGCGCGTGGGGGCCAAGGCCTCGATGGAGCAAGACGGACTGCGCATCAACCTGATGCCCGAACGCCCGACGCTCGGCTATCGTGAGTTCAACCTGAACAAAGACAATTTCCTCTATCTGGGACGCGACCTGAAGTTGCAGGCCAAAGTAGACCTGCTGGCCGACGACGGAACGGGTATCAAGATCTACTCGGAAGACCAGGACTCCACCATGCTGCAAGACCTCACCGTCAGCCTCTACCGTTTCGACCTCGACAAACTGACGACGGCCATTCCCTACGTGCCACACATTGCAGGCATACTGGACGGCGACTTCCACTTGGTGATGGACCAGCAAGAGCAAATATCCATATCGAGCGACATGCAGGTGGCCAAGATGACCTATGAAGACAGTCCGCTGGGCAACGTCAGCACTGAGTTCGTCTACATGCAGCGCGAGGACGACACCCACGCCGTGCAAGCCACCATGTACTTGGAAGAGAGCGAGGTGCTGAACCTGAAGGGCAGCTATCAGAACAAGGGCGACGGCTATCTGGATGCCACGCTGGCCTTCCTGCACACACCCATGAACATTGTCAACGGCTTCGTGCCCGACCATCTGCTCGGACTGGAAGGCTTTGCCGAAGGTGAATTGGCCGTGAAAGGCTCAACCAAGCGTCCACAGGTGGATGGCGAAATCTATCTGAACCAAGCCTACCTGTATAGCACCCCCTACGGCGTGAAGTTGCGCTTCGACGATGACCCCGTAAGAGTAATCAACTCGAAGCTGCTGTTGGAGAACTTCACCATGTATGCCCACAACGACAACCCGCTGAACATCATGGGCGACATAGACTTCCATGACACCGACCGCATCACGATGAACGTACGCATGAGGGCACAAGACTTCCTGCTCATCAACTCGAAACAGACCAAGGAGTCGGTGGCCTACGGCAAGTGCTACGTCAACCTCTTCGCCATGATGAGCGGACGACTCGACCAGCTAAAGATGCAAGGACGGCTCGACGTGCTGGGCAAGACCGACCTGACGTATATTCTGCTCGATTCCCCCATCTCTACCGACAACCGGATAGAAGAGCTGGTGAAGTTCACCGACTTCAGCGACTCAACCCTGACCGTCGTCAACAAGCCCACGCCTGAAGGCCTTGATGTGCAGATGAACATCAACATCGACGAAGGCACCCACGTGCGCTGCGACCTGAATGCCGACCAAAGCAACTACGTGGACATTCTGGGAGGCGGCGAGATGCGCATGAAATACACCAGCGAAGAGATGACGCTGAACGGACGATACACCGTTTCGAGCGGTTCCATGAAATACTCACTGCCCGTCATTCCGCTGAAGACCTTCACCATACAGGATGGCAGCTACGTAGACTTCACAGGCGACATGATGAACCCGCGACTGAACATCACGGCCACCGAACGCACCAAGGCTCCAGTGACATCTGAAGACGGACAGAGCCGCAGCGTGGTCTTCGACTGCGGTGTGGTCATCACCAAAACGCTTAACGACATGGGGCTGGAGTTCATCATCAACGCGCCCGAGGACATGAGCATTTCCAGCGAGCTGAACAGCATGACTGCCGAACAGCGCGGCAAACAGGCTGTCACGATGCTGACCACGGGCATGTATCTCTCAGAAAACAACACGAGCGGCTTCTCCATGAACTCAGCGCTGAACTCGTTCCTGCAAAGCGAAATCAACAACATCACGGGCAGTGCCCTGAAGACCCTCGATGTCAGCATAGGCATGGACAACAGCACCGATGCCAGCGGCTCTACGCACACCGACTATTCATTCAAGTTTGCCAAACGTTTCTGGAACAACCGTCTGAACGTGCAGATAGGCGGCAAGGTGTCTACAGGCAGTGAGGTGCAGGGCGAGCGGCAGTCGTTCTTCGACAACGTGTCGATGGAATACCGCCTGACACCCACCTCGAATCAATACGTGAAACTGTTCTACAACCAGAACGTCTACGACTGGCTGGAAGGCTACACCGGACAGTACGGCGGCGGCTACATCTGGCGGCGCAAACTCGATTCCATCTGGGACATCTTCAAGTTGTGGGGCAACAGCAAGAGCACGGCTATGCCTGCAATGGCTCCGCAAAGAGAAGCGAGGGACACCACTAACATCAAGAGAGACAATCATGAAGCAAAATAGCCTGATATACCTGATACTGCTACTGCTGCTGGCATCCTGCTCAACGACGAAGCACATTCCCGACGACGACCAACTGTTCATTGGTCTGAAACCTATCGCATACCCCGACTTCAAAGAGTCTGACCCACATGCCGTCACCACTCAGGAAGAACTGGAGGCCGCGCTGGCCACCGAGCCCAACGGAGCCCTGTTCGGCAGCAGCTACTACCGCACCTTCCCCTATCGGCTCTGGATATGGAACGCCACGACCGACTCTTACGGCAAAATCAAGAAATGGCTGAACAAGTCGTTCGGCAAGCCTCCTGTGCTGATGAGCAAGGTGAATCCCCGTCTGCGTGCCTCTGTGGGCCGGTCGGTACTTAGGAATAACGGCTATCTGCATGGCGACGTGAAATACGAGGAAATCACACAGAAGAATCCCAAGAAAGTGAAGGTGGCCTATACCGTCAGGATGGACTCGCTGTTCACGGTCGACACGATGGCCTACGTAGGGTTCCCACCCTTCCTGAAGGCGCTAATCGACTACACTTCCTACGATGCAAAAATCAAGAAAGGCGACCCCTTCTGTGTCTCTGCTCTCGACGCTGAGCGCAGCCGCCTGTCGCTGCTGTTCCGCAACAACGGCTATTACTACTATTCGCCAAGCTATGCATCGTTCCTGGCCGACACCTTCGACATTCCCAACCGTGCCAAGCTGCGCCTGCAACTGGCCGACTCGCTGTCTGACGATATCTTGAAGAGGTGGTACATCGGCACCATCAGCATCAACATGCAGCACACCATGCGCGAAACGCTCAACGATTCGGTCGTAGGCCGCTATTTCAAGGTGTTCTACAACGGCAAGCGCTCGCCCATTCGTCCGCGCGTCATCCTGCGCAACCTAAAGTTGCGGCCCCGTCAGCCCTACAGCTACGACAACTATGTGGAGTCGGTACAGAAAATCAACTCCTCCGATGTGTTCAGCTCCACCGATTTCCTCTTCACACCACGTCCTGACACCGACACCCTCGACCTGGCCATCACGTGCACCTTCGACAAGCCGTTCGACTTCTACGTGGAGACCAACTTCAACCACCGCACCATCGGGCGCATGGGTCCTGAGGCGAAGGTCGGTCTCACCTGGCGCAATGCACTGCGCGGAGCCGAGAAGATTGACATTAACCTGCACGGTGCCTACGAGTGGCAGACCAGCGGCTCGGGCTCGGGCATGAACAGCTATCAATATGGTGCTGATGCCTCTATCGAGTTCCCACGCATCATAGCGCCCTTCGTCAGCGACAAGCCCAAGCGCACCAAGGACGGACGCTTCAAGCGGCCGAGCAGTTTCTTCTCAACGCCCACCACCGTCATCAAAGGCTCTACCGACATCATCAACCGTCCCAACTACTACAAGATGCACATCGTGACAGGCGAACTGTCCTACCACTGGCAGACCTCAGCGCAAAGCCGTCACGATTTCTCGCCGCTCATCATGAAGTATCAGTTCATGAACAGCCACACCCAGAACTACGACGATGCCATAGCCAACTATCCCTATCTGGCCATCACCATGAGCGACTTCTTCATTCCGAAGATGCGCTACACCTACACCTTCTCAAGCGTCAAAGGCAATCCCCACCCCTACCACTGGGAGACCACCATCGAAGAGGCAGGCAACATAGCCTCGCTCTACTTCCTGGCCAAGGGCGACGGATGGAACGAGAAGGGAAAGACCATGTTCAAGAACCCCTACTCACAGTTCGTGCGCTTCGAGACCGACTACACCAAGACGTGGCCTCTCGACAGCAAGTCGCAGCTGGTGGGCCACGCCAATGCAGGCATCATCTATTGCTTCGGCAACTCCAGCGATGCCCCCTTCAGCGAACAGTTCTACGTGGGCGGTGCCAACAGCATACGCGCCTTCACCGTGCGCTCCATCGGTCCTGGCGGCTTCGTGCCCACTGGCGGCAAACAGTGGTCCTATCTGCTGCAGAACGGCCAAATCAAGTTCGTCTTCAACCTGGAGTATCGCCGCCGCCTGTTCGGCAGTCTCTATGGCGCCGCCTTCCTGGATGCCGGCAACGTGTGGAAATATGAAGACGACACATTCGTCGACGAGACCGTGTTCAAGCCCAAGAACTTCTTCAAGCAGCTGGCCACCGGCACAGGCCTCGGCCTGCGCTACGACCTGGAGTTCCTCGTGCTGCGCGTAGACTGGGGCTTTGGCCTCCATGTGCCCTACAACACCAACAAGACCGGCTACTTCAACATCTCGCGCTTCAAGGACATGCACTCCCTGCATCTTGCCATCGGCTATCCGTTCTGATTTTTTAACACTCTTCACTTTTCATTCTTCATTTATTTCATTACTTTTGCATACAAATCACATATTAACCCTTAAATACAACAAACAATGAAACCTACACTTTTTCTTCTCGCTGCCGGTATGGGCAGCCGCTATGGTGGTCTGAAACAGCTTGACGGTCTGGGCCCCAATGGCGAGACCATCATGGACTACAGCATCTACGATGCCATTCAGGCAGGCTTCGGCAAAATCGTATGGGTCATCCGCAAGGACTTCGAGGAGCAGTTCCGCACCCAGATTCTTTCAAAATATGAGGGACAGGTTCCCTGCGAACTCTGCTTCCAGGCACTCGACGCACTGCCCGAAGGCTTCAAGGTGCCCGAAGGTCGCGTAAAGCCTTGGGGAACCAACCACGCCGTGCTCATGGGCAAGGACGTGATCAAGGAGCCCTTCTGCGTCATCAACTGCGACGACTTCTACGGCCGCGATGCCTTCATGCAGATTGGCAAGTTCCTCAGCGGCTTGAAGGAAGGTTCGAAGAACGAGTACGCCATGGTGGGCTTCCGCTGCTGCAACACCCTCTCAGAAAACGGCTCAGTGGCCCGTGGTGTGTGCGCCTATAACGAGAAGCGCCATCTGACCGACGTGGTGGAGCGCACCGAGATTATGCGCATCGCCGAGAAGGGCAACGCCATCTGCTTCAAGGACGAGCAGGGCGAGTGGCAGCCGCTGGAAGAGAACGTTCCCGTCTCGATGAACATGTGGGGCTTCACACCCGACTACTTCGAGCACTCAGAGGCCTACTTCCGCGAGTTCCTCAGCGACCCGAAGAACATGGAGAACCTGAAGGCTGAGTTCTTCATCCCCCTGATGGTCAACAAGCTCATCACCGAAGGCACCGCCACCTGCGAAGTGCTCGACACCACCTCGAAGTGGTTCGGCGTGACCTACGCTGCCGACCGTGAGGCCACCGTAGAGCGCATCCAGAAGCTCGTCGACGAAGGAGTCTATCCCAACAAGCTGTTCTAAACAGCCATTCATTGACTGCTCTGTTCTAAACAGCCAGTCATTGACCAACAAGCCCGAAAACTTTGCTTTGTCAAGTTTTCGGGCTTTTTCTGTAGCACCTCCCCACCTTTCGGAGTTTTTGCTTCAAGCCTTTCGGAGTGTTGCTCCATGCTATTCGGAGTAAAACTCCGAGTGTTCCGGAGTGTTACTCCGTGACGTTTGGAGTAATACTCCGCGACATTTGGAGAATTACTCCGAGACGTTCGGAGTTTTTCTCCCAAACGCGCGAAAAATTTTGGGAGAATGAAGTTTTCGGGCTTTTTCTTGTTTGTATCGGAAATAATCGCTACCTTTGCACTTGCAGACCTGCGCCTTTCGGGGAATGTGAGGTTAAGCGCGAAGGTATCAATCACATTTGACTGCTATGGAAGAAAAGAGATATCCACAACTTAATGAAGAACAAGACCACGTAGTATGCTGCGAACCCATTGCAGAAGCCATGGTTGACTATGCCATATCTACTTCAAGATGGGCTGATGGCGAAACTAAAGCCCATGATTGGATTGACAATCTGGATTGGGACCATCTACCAATACTGGGCCCCAAAACAGAGAAAGAAGCTATTGCAAGAATTGAACGTGCAGAAGCAGAGTTAGACAATCCAGCAAAATGGGTGACCTCTGAACAAATGTGGGCAGAATTGCATCAGGAATTTCCATGGCTACGATAATTTGGCAAAACACCGCAAAGCAGCAATTGATTGAGAATATCAGGTATGCATTTTTAGAGTTTGGCGAGACAACGGCTAACCGTTGGGAGACAGACGTGCGAGCCGTCGAATGGCGCTTACAGCGGTATCCAGTTTCATATCCTCCCGAAACTCTTTTGTCCTCAAGGGAAAAGACGTACAGGTTTTGCCATGTGATGCATCGTCGATTCAAAATCATCTATTTTTACGATTCGGCAAAAGACGAGGTCGTTATCATGGACATCTGGGATAGCAGAATGAATCCCAAATCACTAATTAAGAGAATTAAATTAGCTTAATTATCGCAGATTTCGAAGAAAAAGGTGGAAAAGGTGGAAAAGTAAACTTTCAAGATAGAAGTGCAATTTCTTGGGAGCATAAATAGACTCCCTCTCCGCAGGACTCAGACGTTCTCGGAGCGTAGTGACGAGGTTGTCTGAGTCCTGCGGAGAGGAAAAATCAATCAGCAATGCAAATAAACA
>JAFTFX010000038.1 GCA_017458225.1 Prevotella sp.
GTGTCCAGCATGACCGAAGCGTCAACAAAAACGGCACAGCTTTTTCGCTTGTGTCTATCAAACCAGTACGACAACATAACAACTGTCTACTGACTCAGTTAATAAAGAGAAAAAGTGTCTAGTGAAATCAGGAAAAGTCACGAAACCACACGTTTTGTGGCTTTTGCTTGTAAGTGAATGACCATTCGCTTACAAGCAAAAGACCATTCAGTTGTAAGCAGATGAGCTTTTGCTTACAAGCAAAAACCCATAAATTTGTCATGGTGACTTTGATTTGCGGTGTCACTTTGCATCAAAATGATGGGATTTCAGTGCAAAGTGATAACTTTTTGCAAGTTTATTCGTGTGTTTGCGTGACAAAATGTAATTTAAACGAGTTTTTAACAAACAAAAAGTAAATAAAAATAAGTTTTGTTTTGCCAAAATGTCGTACCTTTGCAGTGTGATTCCAACAAAGTGTCACATCGTGTGCATTATATATAAAAGGTATTAACAAAAAAAGTTTTAAGGTATGAAAAGGATTGAAGCAATCATCCGGAAGACGAAGTTCGAGGATGTGAAGGAGGCATTGTTGCAGTCGGACATCGACTGGTTTGAGTACCACGCCGTTCACGGCATCGGTCAAAGCCGCGAGGAAAGAATCTATCGTGGCGTGCAGTACTCAACGGACGTGATAGAGCGCGTGGCGCTGACCATTGTATGTCGCGACCAGTTTGTGGACCCGACGGTAAAGGTCATTCTGAAGGTAGCCCATACGGGCGAGATTGGCGACGGTCGCATCTTCGTGAGCGACATGATTGACACATGGAGCATCCGAACGGGCGAGAATGGTGACACCGTTTTGAGAGACAAGAAATGACCCCCCTCAATCCCCCCGAAGGGGGGAAGGCTACGCCACTGGATTATCTATGGAGGTGGGAAATAAAATACAATATTTATACAACACAACACAAACACAAGACCCATTACCCCCGTTTAGGTCTTCCCCCCTTCGGGGGGATTAGAGAGGGGTGTTTATTATGGATAACTTATCACTCGATACTGTATGGATGCTATTGGCTGCCATGTTGGTGTTCTGGATGCAGCCGGGCTTTGCACTGTGCGAAGCAGGTTTTACACGCGGTAAGAACACGGCGAACATCCTGATGAAGAACTTTGTCGACTTCATGTTCGGCTCGTTGTTGTTCTTCTTTGTGGGCTTCGGCTTTATGTTTGGAAGCGATGGGGCCGGATTCATTGGTGCTCCCAACTGGGGCGATCTGAGTTTCTATCATGGCGAACTGCCCGTTGAAGGCTTCTTGATGTTTGAGACAGTGTTCTGCGCCACCAGTGCCACCATCGTCAGCGGTGCCATGGCTGAGCGCACGAAGTTCTCGATGTATCTGATTTATTCAGCCTTTATCTCGCTGATCATCTATCCTGTAGAAGGCCACTGGACGTGGGGTGGTGGCTGGCTGTGCAACGATGCGGCAGACAGTTTTATGATGACCACCTTTGGCGACGTGTTCCACGACTTTGCCGGCTCTGCCATCGTGCATAGCGTAGGTGGTGTGTTGGCCCTGATTGGTGCAATGGCACTGGGACCTCGTATCGGCAAATACTCGAAGGAGGGCAAGAGCCGCGCCATTCCTGGTCACAACCTGTCGCTGGCTTCGCTGGGTGTCTTCATCCTCTGGCTTGGCTGGTTCGGCTTCAACCCCGGTTCGCAGCTGGCTGCCAGTGGTGAGGTGAACCGTGTGGCTATCTCGCATGTGCTGTTGACTACCAACCTGGCTGCTGTAGCTGGTGGTGTGGCAACCATGTTCCTCACATGGTGGAAGTATGGCAAACCGTCGCTGTCACTGACGCTCAACGGCGTGCTGGCTGGCTTGGTGGGCATCACGGCAGGCTGCGATTTGGTGAGTCCCATCGGAGCCGTTATCATCGGACTGTTGTGCGGACTGGTGCTGGTCTACGCCATTGAGTTCATCGACCACAAATTGCACATCGACGATCCCGTGGGTGCCTCGTCAGTACACGGTGTCTGTGGTATTTTGGGCACACTGATGACGGGTCTGCTCTCTACGAGCAACGGTGCCTTCTATGGTCACGGTTGGGGCTTCTTCGGAGCTGAGTGCTTCGGCATCCTGGTCATCGACCTCTGGGCAGCAGCCTGCGGTTTCGTTCTGTTCTATGGCATTAAGAAACTGCATGGCTTGCGTGTAGAGGCTCGTGTCGAAGAGGAAGGTCTTGACATTTATGAACACGGAGAGTCGTGTTATAACTAAAAAGACTCACCCCCAACCCCTCCCTGTGAGGGAGGGGAGTGATTGGAAATGAAATGGAATAAATTAACACATAATATGAAGACAAGAATTTTTTTTACTGCATTTATATCAATGGCGTTGTTACCAGTAGTAGCCCAAGTAAATACTCCCCTCCCTCACAGGGAGGGGCCGGGGGTGAGTCTCGGTGCTGATGTCGTTAGTAGTTACATTTGGCGTGGCCAGGACCTGGGCAACGTGTCGATACAGCCGACATTAGGTGTTGCTTACAAAGGATTGAGTCTGTCGGCTTGGGGCTCTGTAGGTCTGACCGATGCCACGGACACAAAGGAGTTGGACCTGACGCTCAGCTACACCCTTGGCGGTCTGAACATCGGCATCACCGACTATTGGTTCAATGCCGGTCTTGATCCGCAGAACCGCTATTTCAAATACGATGCCCACGGCACGAACCACCTCTTCGAGGCTACTGTGGGCTATGATTTCGGCATAGCCTCGGTGCAGTGGTACACCAACTTTGCTGGTAACGACGGCACCCGCAAGAACGGCAAGCGAGCCTATAGCAGCTATTTCGAAGTGAATGTCCCATTCAAACTCTCTGCCATAGAATGGACTGCTACGGCTGGTGCCGTCCCCTTTGCCACCACATCGTATGGCACGACGGGCTTTGCTGTCACCAACCTCGCGCTGAAGGCCACGAAGGACATCAAGGTGACCGACACGTTTGCCGTCCCCGTCTTTGCACAGGTTGTTGCTAACCCGTGCTCACAGAAAGCCTACCTGGTTCTTGGGCTTACGCTGCAGCCCTAATCTTCTCCAGGTATATTTCCTCCCCCTGTCAGGAAGGCTGGGGGAGGATTAGTAGATTGTTATTAACTTATTAAAATAGTAAAGTTATGGAAGCATTAAGATTTCAAGTAGTCGGTGAGGCGTTCAAAAAGAAGCCGCTCGACGTGAAGACACCCGGCACGAGACCTTCAGAATATTTCGGCAGCAAGGTCTTCAACCGTGAGAAAATGTACAAGTATCTGCCGAAGGACGTCTATGAGAAGATGGTCGATGTCATTGACAACGGCGCACGACTCGACCGTGACGTGGCCGATGCCGTGGCTGCCGGCATGAAGCAGTGGGCCACGGAGAACGGCGTCACCCACTACACCCACTGGTTCCAACCCCTGACAGAGGGCACCGCCGAGAAGCACGACTCGTTCATCGAGCACGACGGCCGCTCGGCGCAAAGCGACGCTTATTCGAGCGAAGCGAGTCTTAAGAAGGGCGGTATGGTGGAGGAGTTCTCGGGCAAGTTGCTCGTGCAGCAGGAGCCCGACGCCTCGTCGTTCCCCTCGGGCGGCATCCGCAGCACTTTCGAGGCCCGTGGCTACTCAGCCTGGGACCCCACGTCGCCCGTGTTCATTATCGACGACACGCTGTGTATCCCCACCGTATTTATATCTTATAGCGGCGAGGCGCTCGACTACAAGGCTCCGCTGCTGCGCGCCCTGCACGCCGTGAATGTGGCCGCTACGGACGTGTGCCACTACTTCGACCCGAGCGTAAAAAAGGTGACGAGCAACCTCGGCTGGGAGCAGGAGTACTTCCTGGTGGACGAAGGCCTCTATGCCGCCCGCCCCGACCTGCTGCTGACGGGGCGCACCCTGATGGGTCACGACTCGGCCAAGAACCAGCAGATGGACGACCACTACTTCGGAGCCATCCCAGAGCGCGTCGCCGCCTTCATGAAGGAACTGGAGATTGTCGCCCTCGAACTGGGCATCCCCTGCAAGACCCGCCACAACGAGGTGGCCCCCAACCAGTTTGAACTCGCTCCCATCTTCGAGGAGACCAACCTGGCCGTCGACCACAACATGCTGCTCATGTCGGTCATGAAGCGCGTGGCCCGCAAGCATGGCTTCCGCGTACTGCTCCACGAAAAGCCTTTTGCAGGCATCAACGGCTCGGGTAAGCACAACAACTGGAGCCTCTCTACCGACAACGGCGTACTGCTCCACGCTCCCGGCAAGAACGCTGAAGGCCGCTCGGCCGATAAGGACGCTCTCGCAAGAGAGAACCTCCGCTTCGCCGTCTTTATCACCGAGACCCTCATGGGCGTCTATAAGCACAACGGTCTGCTGAAGGCCTCGATTATGTCGGCCACCAACGCCCATCGTCTCGGCGCCAACGAGGCACCGCCCGCCATCATCTCGTCGTTCCTCGGCAAGCAACTCAGCGCTCTGCTCGACCACATCGAGAATGGCGAGGCTCTGGACATGGAGGGCAAGGGCCACTACAAGATGGACATCCCCGAGATTCCCGAACTGCTCATCGACAACACCGACCGCAACCGCACCAGTCCCTTCGCCTTCACCGGCAACCGCTTTGAGTTTCGCGCCGTGGGCAGCGAGGCCAACTGCGCCAGCGCCATGATTGCCCTGAACAGCGCCGTCGCCGAAGCCCTCGTCGACTTCAAGAAGCGTGTGGATCAGAAAATATCAGAGTACTCCGAATATTCCGAATACTCAGAGGGTACTGGCCACACCGCCAAGTTCCATGCCATCATCGACGTGCTGCGCGAGGACATCAAGTTCTGCAAGCCCATCCGCTTTGACGGCAATGGCTACAGCGACGAGTGGGTGGCAGAAGCCGAGAAGCGTGGCCTGGATGTGGAGAAGTCGTGCCCGAAGATCTTTGAGCGCTATCTCGATGCTGAGAGCATCCAGATGTTCGAGAGTCTGGGTGTGATGACACAGAAGGAATTGGAGGCCCGCAACGAAGTGAAGTGGGAGACCTACACGAAGAAGATCCAGATTGAGGCCCGCGTACTGGGCGACCTCTCGATGAACCACATTATCCCCGTGGCCACGCGCTATCAGACGCAGTTGCTGCAGAACATTAGCAACATGGCCGTCATCTTCCCCATTGACACAGCCGACAAACTCTCGGCTCGCAACAAGAAGATTATCGAGGAGATAGCCGAGCGCACCAGCGCCATTGAAAAAGGTGTTGAAGAACTCGTTGAGGCACGCAAGAAAGCCAACAAGATTGGCGATGAGCACCAGAAAGCCATTGCCTATCACGACACCGTAGAGCCCTATCTCGACGACATTCGCTATCAGATAGACAAGCTGGAGTTGATTGTCGACGATGCCCTATGGCCCCTGCCGAAATACCGCGAACTACTGTTTATCAGATAGGCATTTTGGGATACTTGCGCGTCCAGCCGTCCCAGCGCAGGCGCATCACACCAAAGAAGGCTTCCGAGAAGATGCCACCCGACATCTTCGAGGTGCCTTCTCGGCGGTTGACGAAGATGACGGGCACTTCCTTGATTTTGAATCCGATCTTATAAGCGGTGAACTTCATCTCTATCTGGAAGGCGTAGCCCTTGAAACGAATCTTGTCGAGCTCGATGGTCTGCAGCACGCGGCGGCGGTAGCACTTGAATCCGGCCGTGGTGTCGTGGACTTTGAAGCCAGTGACCATGCGCACGTATTTCGAGGCAAAATAGCTCATAAGCACGCGCCCCATGGGCCAGTTCACCACGTTCACGCCGCTGATGTAGCGTGAGCCGATGGCCACGTCGTACCCCTCGTCGTGACAGGCAGCGTAAAGGCGCGGCAGGTCGTTGGGGTCGTGACTGAAATCGGCATCCATCTCGAAGACGTACTGGTAGTCGCGCTCCAGCGCCCATTTGAAGCCGGCGATATAGGCGGTGCCAAGACCGAGTTTGCCGCTGCGCTCCACGAGGAACAGGCGGTCGGCAAACTCTTCCTGCATCAAGTGCTTCACAATCTGCGCGGTGCCGTCGGGCGAGCCGTCGTCGATAATCAGGATGTGGAAACTTTTCTCCAAGCCGAAGACGGCACGGATGATTTTCTCGATGTTCTCCTTCTCGTTATAGGTAGGGATAATGACTATGCTATCGCTCATGGTTTTTACTTAGTTATTTCAGTGATGGCCTCGCCCACGCAGGCATTGGGCTGCTGAATGTGGAGCAGTTGGCAGACGGTGGGGGCGATGTCGGTGATGTGAACTTCGCGCGAGGTGGCTCCGTGGGGCACCTTCCAGCCCATGAAGAGCAGGGGGATGTGGGCATCGTAGGGGTTCCATTCGCCGTGTGTGGTGCCTGCGGGCGACGACCACGATCCGTAGTCGTAGTAGCCTGACTCAACCACGAACACAATGTCGCCCGAGCGGCGCGGATGGTAGCCCATCAGCATGCGGTCGCGCAGCAGAGGGGGCAGGCTGGTCGTGGCCAGCTGCTGATAGTCGGCGGCAAAGATAATGTTGGGTGAAGTCATTAGGTAGTTGATGATGGCCTGCTTCACCTCCTTGAGATCAAGGCCTTGCTCAGTAATGCTTTGATGATTGAGGAACACACGGTAGTCGAACACACCATTGATGACGGGCTTCAGTTCTTTTCCTGCGGCTTTGCTGACGGCTGCTTCCATGTTCTTGCGGCTCTGCTCGTCGTACCAAGGACCGCCATGCAGTTTGTGCTCCTGCATGAACCGCCAGTTGTGGGCGGCACCGTGGTCGGCAGTCAGGAACAGCAGATAGTTGCCGGCCCCCACCTGTTCGTCGAGTGCCTTCAACAGTCGGCCCAAGTCTTTGTCCAATTGCAGATAAGCATCGTCAGTATGTTCGCCGCGCGTGCTCCACTCATGGCCTATCACGTCGGTCTGAGAATAGCTCACGCAGAGCATGTCGGTTGCGTCGCCCTTGCCCAGTTGTTCGTTCTGCAGGGCAGCGATAGCCATGTCGGTGGTCACTGTTCCGCACAGCGACGAGTAGCCGATGCGCGAGCCCAGCTTCTTGGCCTCCTTGTTCTTATGCAGGTTCTTGTTGAATGTCTGCACCCACTGGGGCAACTGCTCCATGTAGTAGGTGCTGGTGATGAAGAGCAGGTTCTTCGTGTCCAGCCAGTAGGCGGCATTAGCCGAATGGCCGGCCGGCAGGATGGCAGCGCGGTCCTTATAGCTCACGCCAATGACCTTCGAGCGGAAGTCGGTGTGCAGTCGCAGTTGGTCGCCAATGGTGGTGGCCAGCAGGTTGCGGGGCGACTCCTTGCCTCGTGGCAGGTCGCTTCCAACGGTCTGCACCGAGTCGTCTTGCGTGCAGTAGGTCTTTTGGCCGTCAATGTAGAAGTTGTTGCCGCAGATGCCGTGAAAAGCCGGTGTCGTGCCGGTATATATTGAGGTGTGGCCGATGGCGGTCACCGTGGGCACGTAGTTGATCAGGCAGTTGTTGCACGAGTATCCCTCATTGATCAAGCGGCGGAATCCGTCCTGCGTGAACTGGTCGTAGTAGCGGCTCAGGTAGTCCCAGCGCATCTGGTCGACCACCACGCCCACCACGAGTTTTGGCTTTTCGCCAAAAAAGGCCTGTGCATAGTTATTCAGTGCGCAGGCCAGTAATACAAATGATATCAGTAGTTGTTTTCTCATTTTGCTTCCTCCATGTCGCCCTCAATCTTCAGCCGTGTCATCTCTACGGCACCGTTAGTGCGCACGGTGATGCTCTTGGTGAAGTGGCCTGGGAATTTGCCTGTGCCGTTATAGGTCACCTTGATCTCACCCTTCTCGCCTGGCTGGATGGGGGTCTTGGTGTATTCAGGCACAGTGCATCCGCAAGAGGCGACGGCCTGGTTCACCACCAGTGGCTGCTCGCCTATATTGGTGAAGGTGAAGACGCAACTCACCACGGGTTCTTTCTCCGAGAATGTGCCGAAGTTGTGAGTGATCTTGTCGAACTTTATCTCTGCAGGCTTCTGTGCCATTGCCACCCAGATGCATCCCAACAGCATCAGGGTCATCATGAAAATCTTCTTCATAATTCAGTTAATATAGTGTTAATGCAGGGCAAAAGTAATAAATAAACGGCAGAATGCATAGAAAACACAGATATTTTAATAATTTTTCATTCTTCACAGGGGAGTTTACTATCTCAGCAAGCGATAGTATTCGGCAGCACCCAGCAGGAAGCAACCAGTGCCGTAGTCTTCGAAATCAGGAATTTTGTCGTAGCTGAGCGGTTGTCCGGCTGAGGGATCCTTGCCCGTGCCCTGCATCCAGCCCAGGAAGCCGTCAGGGTGTACGGCATCGCGCACCATAGCAGTCCAGGCGCGGTCGCATACGGGACGATAGATGCTGGCATCGAGGTAGCCCTGCTGTATGCCCCAAGCCATGCCGTATAGGAAGAGGGCGGTGCCCGAGGTCTCCTTCATCTCGTAGTTGGTCGAGACGAGGCTGGGGTTCCAGAAACCGTCTTCACGCTGGCATTTGCGCAGGCCTTCGCTCATCAGCAGGAAGTCTTTCTTCAGTTCCTTATACTCTTTCGACTTCTTGGGCAGCAGGTTCATGCAGCGCACCAGGGCGGCATATACCCAGCCGTTGCCGCGGCTCCAGTAGCAGTCTTTGCCGTCGGGCTCCTTGTAGGGGGGCACGTAGTCGGCATCGCGCCACCACAGTCCGTCGTCGGTATTGAACAGTCCCTTCTTGGGATTGCCCTCGCCGCGTCCGCATTCGTTGCGGCTCCAGCGATACATTTGCATGCCGTGGTTCAGGTATTTCTTGTCGCCCGTCAGCGCATAGACCTGCACATAGAGGGGCATGGCCATCTGGATGGCATCAATCCACGTCCACCAGCCATAGAGCGAGTTGACCGTGGTCTTGGCCTTGGACGTGGTGGTCTGCAGCTTGGTGTTGGGTGTCTGCATCTGGTGGTCCAGGTTGGCTATGACGTTCGCGAGCTGTTCCTTGTAGTTCTTATTGATATAAGGTAACAGTTCCACGTAGGTCTGACCGCAGCACTGGTCGTCGGCATCGCAGGTGTTCACACCGTTGCGCGGTGTCCATTTGTGGAAGTCGGCCCACGTCAGGGCATAGTCCAAATAGCGCTGCTGCGGATCAATGGCTTGCAGCGCCATGAGTCCCTCGTAGTACACGGCGCGTGTCCACAGGCTTGAGGGGCGAATCTTCTTTACGTTGGTGGGAACGGTGGGGTCCTGATACTTCTGCATGAAGTAGTCGTTAGCCCGACGGGCTACGCTGAGCACGTCGTCGGCAGTGGTCTGGGCGGCTGTGCTGAGGGCCAGCAAAGTCAGGCAGCAGAGTGAGATTAGTTTTTTCATTCAATAGATTTTGATAGTTTTCAGTTGCAAAAATACTAATTAAGACTGAGAACTCCAAGAGACTACCTGCAATTTTTGCGTAAATTGAATGAATTTATGCATAAATTGCTTCGATTTATGCATAAATTGCTCGCCATATTTTTGTTCTTCTCTCGACTTTCCTTAACTTTGGCTTTGCCGAAGTTGCTTTGTCTCGGAAAAGCTCAAATAAATTTGGCTTTTCACTTGACTTTCTGTAACTTTGCAGTCGAAATGACAAACGAATATCAAATACGGGTGCTGCCCGAGGTGGCGGCACAGCAGGAAAAACTCAGACAGTATCTGGCCGACGAATATGGGCTTAGGCCCAACGAGATTACGGGCGTGCGTATATTAAAAAGGAGTATCGATGCCCGTCAGCGTACCATCTTCGTGAACCTGAAGGTGCGCGTCTACGTGAACGAACAGCCTATGGATGACGAGTATCAACACACGGAGTATCCCGACGTGAGCGAACGACCGCAGGTTGTCGTAGTGGGCGCAGGACCCGGCGGACTGTTTGCCGCCCTCCGTCTCATAGAACTGGGTCTGCGCCCTGTGGTACTGGAGCGCGGAAAGGATGTGCACGAACGCAAGAAAGACCTGGCCAACATTGCACGCACGCAGCAAGTGGACGACGAGAGCAATTACTGTTTCGGCGAGGGTGGAGCCGGTGCCTACAGCGACGGCAAGTTGTATACACGTTCGAAGAAACGCGGTAACATCGAGAAGATTCTGAACGTGTTTTGTCAGCACGGGGCTTCTACTGCCATCCTGGCCGATGCCCATCCGCACATAGGCACCGACCGTTTGCCAAAGGTGATTGAGAACATGCGCAACACCATCATCCGTTGTGGCGGCGAGGTGCACTTCCAGACGAAAATGACCGCTTTTGTCATTGAGGGTGATGAAGTGAAAGGATGCATTGCAGGCGATAAGGAGTACAGAGGCCCTGTGATTCTTGCCACTGGCCACTCGGCACGCGACGTGTACCGCTATCTGGCCGATGCGAAGATCGAAATAGAGCCGAAGGGCATCGCCGTGGGTGTACGCTTGGAGCATCCCTCGCAGATGATTGACCAAATACAGTATCACCGTCGGGAGGGTAGGGGCCGCTGGCTACCTGCCGCCGAATATTCCTTTGTGACACAGTCGCAGGGCCGCGGTGTCTACTCGTTCTGTATGTGTCCGGGCGGCTTCGTCATCCCTGCAGCCACAGGCCCCGAGCAGATCGTGGTCAACGGCATGAGTCCGGCCAGTCGCGGCACGCAGTGGTCGAACTCGGGCATGGTGGTCGAGGTGAGACCTGAAGACGTAGAAGGTGATGCGATATTAAAAATGATGCACTATCAGGAACAGCTGGAGCGTGACTGCTGGCTGCAGGGCAACCGCAAGCAGACGGCTCCGGCACAGCGCATGGCCGACTTTGTGAACCGCAGGCTCAGTGCCGACCTGCCCAAGAGCAGCTATGCTCCAGGCCTGATTGCCTCGCCCTTGCATTTCTGGTTGCCGAAGCCGATTGCTGAACGGCTGAAGGAAGGATTCCTGACGTTTGGCAGGCAGGCCCACGGTTTCCTGACCAACGAGGCCGTGATGATAGCCGTTGAGACACGCACATCGTCGCCCGTGCGCATTGTTCGCAACAACGAGACGCTGCAACACGTGCGGCTGCAGGGACTCTTCCCTTGCGGCGAGGGTGCCGGCTATGCAGGCGGCATCGTCTCAGCAGGTGTCGACGGCGAGCGCTGTGCCGAGATGTGCGCGGCGTATATGAGAAATGCGGAATGAGGCATGTGGAGTTAAAAAAAATTAAGCACAGGCAAAAACTGCTAACTTGTAAGCTAAACTCCTAACTCTTTTGTATCTTTGCATTGACTATGCCATTTCACATGCCAATCAATATATTGGACTTCATCTTCAAGGGCATGCTCATTGGGATGATTGCTTCGGCTCCGATGGGGCCCGTGGGCGTGCTGTGCGTACAGCGAACGCTGAAGAAAGGCCGGTGGTTTGGCTTTGCCACAGGCATAGGTGCAGCCGTCAGCGATATCATCTACGCCGGCATCACAGGCTATGGCATGGCTTTCGTGATGGACTTCGTGCAGAACTCGCAGAACAGGTTCTACCTGCAGATTATCGGTTCGCTCATGCTGATGGCCTTCGGCTGGTACACCTATCGTACCGACCCCACACGCAATATGCACACATCGAGTCAGGAGAAAGGCACACTCTGGTATAACACGTGGACGGCCTTCCTTGTCACACTCTCTAATCCCCTCATCGTCTTCCTCTTCATGGCACTCTACGCCCAGTTCGCCTTTGTGCTGCCCGACCATCCGTTCGAAATGATCGTGGGCTTCCTGAGCATCGTGGGCGGCGCGCTGCTGTGGTGGTGGGGACTGACGTGGCTGGTCGACAAGATTCGTACGAAGTTCGACGAATATGGCATCCGGCTCATCAATCAGGTCATCGGCGTAGCCGTGATCATCGGCAGCATCATCATGCTGTTAGGAACAACGACGAACCTGCTGAGGTTCATCAAATTTTGGTAAAAAGAATGTTTATAGCACAAGAATTACGCAAGAAAAATATTGCTGAATACCTGCTCTACATGTGGCAGGTGGAAGACACAATCAGGGCATTCGACTGTTCGCTGCCTCGCATCCGCCGTGAGTATGTGGAGCGCTTTGACTACAGCGACGAACAGAAAGAAGACGAGATTGACTGGTTCGGCAATCTGATTCGTATGATGAACGAAGAGGGCTGCCGCGAACAGGGGCACTTGCAAATCAACAAGGTGACCATGCAGATGCTCATCGAACTGCACACACAGTTGCTCGCCTCGCCTAAGTTCCCCTTTTACAGCACAGCCTACTATAAGGTGCTGCCGTTCATCGTGGAACTGCGCAACCGTGGGGCAAATAAAGAGGAGAACGAGATTGAGACCTGCTTCAACTCGCTCTACGGCATGATGATGCTGCGCCTGCAGAAAAAGGAGATAACCCCCAATACAGAACATGCCGTGAAGGAAATATCCACTTTCATCGGCATGCTGAGCGACTATTATAAAAAGGATAAGGAAGAAGGACTGAAATTTGAGGATTGAGAATTATGAATATACTGATTACCGGCTGTAACGGCCAATTGGGAAACGAAATGCAGTTGCTGGAGAAGCAGCACCCCGAGCATACCTATTATAATACGGATGTCAACGAGCTTGACATCACCAACAGGCAGGCCATTGAGGCTTTCGTCAATGAGCATGAGATAGACGGCATTGTGAACTGCGCTGCCTATACGGCTGTCGACAAGGCTGAGGACAACCAGCAACTCTGCGACCTGCTGAACCGTGTGGCTCCTGGCTACTTAGGCGAGGCCATCGAACAGCGTGGCGGCTGGCTCATCCAGATCTCGACCGACTATGTGTTCGACGGAACGAACCATACGCCCTACGTGGAGACCGACCCTGTTTGTCCGAACAGCGTCTATGGCCGCACGAAACTGGCTGGCGAGCAGGCTGCACAGCAGGCATGCCGCCGCACGATGATTATCCGCACAGCTTGGCTCTACTCTACGTTTGGCAACAACTTCGTAAAGACCATGATTCGCTTGGGTCGTGAGAAAAGTGAACTGGGTGTCATTTTCGACCAGATAGGCACGCCCACCTATGCCCGTGACTTGGCTGTGGCCATCTTTGCCGCCATCACGCAGGGCATCGTGCCGGGCATCTATCACTTCTCTAATGAGGGTGTCATCTCTTGGTACGACTTCACCAAGGCCATCCATCGCCTGGCAGGCATCACCACCTGCCGTGTGCGTCCTCTGCACACCGCTGAATATCCCACACCGGCCAACCGTCCGCACTACTCCGTGCTCGACAAGACGAAGATCAAGCAGACCTACGGCATCGGGATTCCCTATTGGGAAGACTCGCTGGCTGAGTGCATTGCCAAACTGCATGATTGATGCACACGCCGCTCACCCCGACACTTGTGACGCTCATCGTAGCCACCGTTGAGCTGGTGGTATGTCTGTTCTGCGCCGTTGTGCTGTGGCGGCAGCGACGGGGCATGCCCGACCACTCGCGACTCATGCTGGCACTGGGTGCAGCCCACTGCGTGGTGACGTCGGTGTGTAAATACTGTTCTATCCTGACGCTGCCCACCGCCCACTTCTATTATGAAGTGCTTTCCATGAGTCACACCCGTTGGGGTATGCTGAGTGTGCTGCTTATGCTGGCCTATCCCGTCAGCGTGGCGCGACCGGAGTGGCTGCGCTCGTGGCGCGGTGGGCTGCTTTATCTGTTGCCGGGACTGCTGCTCTTCGTGGCTCCCGACTTCTTCCCCGAGGTGCATCGCCTCTATTCCCTTGACGAACTGCTTGCAAACATCGGCGAGCCCGACATCGTCTTCCGCTTGGCGGTGCTACCGCTGATTCTGTTGTATTGCTCGCTGATGATGGGACGGGTGGTCAACCTTAGTGAGACGGGAGGCGAAAGTCTGTGGCTACGCCGTTATATTGCGGGCGTGATGGGACTGCTCCTGCTCGTGTCGACCTTCACGCATACCCACATTGCCGTGCTTCATTACCTGCATCAGCTCTGTGTGGCCGCGTTCTATGGCTACTGGACCTACTACGAACTGATGGAGCGTGTCTATACTGCCCCGGCAAAAGTCCTGAATGATGCCACCCCTGACATCCCTGACGCTTCGCTCCCGCCATCAGCTGATGAGGAGCTACAGCGTTTCCGGCACTTCGACGAGCAGGTAGAGCGTCGCCTGCTGTATGTCCAGCCCGGCATCTCGCGCGACGAGCTCTGCCGTGTGATGAGCACCGACCGCACCACCTTCAGCCGCATCATCACCGAACAGAGTGGCCAGCCGAACCTCAGTGCCTATCTGAACCAGAAGCGCATGCGGCGTGCCGACCTGCTGATGCGCGAGCATCCTAACTATAGCATCGAGGCCATCATGCAGGACTGCGGCTACCAGAGCAAGACCACCTTCAACCGCATCTTCAAGGACTTCTACGGCACCACACCCTCCGAGTACCGCAGAACTCTGCCGCCGACGGTTTATTCCGATACAGACCAGCCCCCAAAAACGCAGGAATAGCCAAGACGGAACCGTTGCTCTTTTTCGTGCCATTTCATCACATTTTCCGCGAAACTGCAACAAGTTTCGCGGAAATTTCATACCTTTGCAGCCGTATTGCAATAAAATCGACGCGAATATGGCAAGAGAAGACATTGTACAGAAGTGGCTAGACCACGTACACGAGGACATCAGCGCAGCCGAGTGCCTCTTTCAGGGAGGGCATTGGCTCTATGTGGCTTTCCTCTGCCACCAAGCTATTGAGAAGGCACTTAAAGCATATTATGTTTCCACCCACGATGACGACCCGCGCTTTACCCACAGCCACTTGAAGTTGCTGGAGGACTGCGGGCTTATCGACCAGCTCACCGACGAGCAACTCAGCTTCCTCGACCTAATGGTTCCCATGTACATCGAGGCCCGCTATCCCGAACAGAAGGACGCTGCCGCCCGCATGCTCAGCAACGAGGCGTGCCAGCACATTATCAATACAACAAAAGAATTGACGCAATGGATAGAAGAACGCTTACCCGAGACGAAGCCCTCGACATCGTCCGACTCTACAAACGAGTCGTAACGCCTCGCTACCAGACTGAGCCGAAGGTCTATATGTACGGCTCGTATGCCAAGGGCTACGCTACTCCTGACAGCGACATAGACGTGGCTGTCATAGTTCCTGCAGGAATTATTGTAGATAAGTGGCATCAGTGGGCAGATATCTGTGGCGATGTCCGCAAGGTGAATACGCTCATCGAACCCGTTCTAATGGAGGACGAAGAGGATTCTCCCCTCTACCGCGAAGTGATGCGGACGGGCGTGGCGGTGTAATATAACTATAATACATTGAGAAGAAACAGAGAACTGCCTGATTGCAAAACGGAGAGATTGCGAAAGCCAGAGGGACAAAGGAAAAAGCCCGCCACGGCGGATGGTCTAATATAGAGAATCAAAGAACGGGAACCGTTTGCCGAGGATGCCGGCGCGAGTTCCCGCTCTTGCTTTTATTGATGCGTAAAGTGCTTGTCAAAGCGGCTTGTATCTTTTATTCATAAGCTGGTTAACTGACAGTTGTGACAAAATATAGGTGGTTCGTTCTTCTGCCATAGCTTCCTGAATGATTGTGCCTTTTCTCCATTCAGAACTGCCATTACACCTTCCTCAAATACGTTCCCAAAGTTTAACAGCTTGGGGAACGGCTTTCCACAGCAAGGCACGTAGAAACCGTCCCAACTGATATACGGATACTCCCATGGATAAATACAATCCTGGAATGTGCCATTCTGGGGATAGGAAGGGCCGGTTATTTCCATGCTATGATATTTTTGGGCAAGAATTCTCAATTCCTGCACTGCATTTAAATATTCATCAGACTGGAAAAACTTGTAGTATTCACGTGGCTCGCCAGGTCTCGATGCAATACTAACGCAATTGAAGTTGACGTAATCTATTTTCAAATGGCGTGCATATTCTACCACGTCTTGCATTTGATGATAGTTCTCAGGCATCACCACACAATTCAGCATGAAGGTAACATTTTTTCCTCTCTGTATTGTAAACTTTATGCTGTCGGTAACTTCACTGAAAGGAACCCCACGTATTGACTCGAATACGTTGTCCACTCCATCAACAGAGAACTGAATATTGTCTATATAGTCCAGTACAGGAGCTATTTTCTCTTTATATTCTTTTATGTGAGCATTTGTAGAGATTGTTATGATGATGCTTTTCTTCTTGGACTTGATGTATTTCACGATTTCCGGCAGATGAGGATAGAGCGTTGTTTCTCCCAAGCCTGTCAGCCCAATAGAGTCCAAGTAAGGATAGATTTCGTCAATTATCCTTTTGGCGTTTTCCAAAGGCATAAAACCGACATCCATCTCTTTTCCGTACTCATAAACCCTCGGACACATACGGCATCGAAGATTACATACATTTCCCAATTCTATCATAGCGTTTGTGGGAAAAGTAATCTCTACAGATTTGCTTCTTTTGAGCAAAAATTTCCTAATGTGATTCTTAATGTAAAGCACAAAGTCAGAATTTAGACGCGTGTTCACTATCATCTTCTTTAATAGCTTTCTTCTGCGCTTGTTAAGTGATAAGAGCATTTGTGGTACTTGTAATGATAGGTCCGCCAAACACCCAGAATCGGACTGACTAAATTGTTACTTCTGTTTACTACAAAAAGAAAAGCGGGGTATCTGGCTTCCACTCGTTCGTAATTCGAGGCCTTCCACAGCCTTTGTAGTAAACGAGCAGAATGATACCCACGCCGTTGGTATATAATAACGCCCGTAGAAGCGTGCGTGAGGGCATAGTTTGCCCTCGGCACGCCAACGGGACAGTATATACCTACCCGTAGCATCTACTTCTGCAATGTTCTTGACTACAAATTCGTTTGTGGAAGTTTCGAATTACCAAAAACAAAGCGTCAGCGACGCATTTTCAAAATGTAGTGCTCCCTCCCTGTAGCCGCTCCGACGTGTTGTGAGGTCGTCTCGGTGCGAGTAAGCGGTTGCAAAATTACAAATTATTCCCGAATAATTATTGTCGTCTAAGAAAAACTTGCGGAAAAACTTGCTTGTTAGGGAAAAAGTACGTATCTTTGCAGCGTCAGAATGTCGTCAGAGGGCGCGAAACAACATGCTCGCGGAGCACGTTTTCAAGCTGGACCTTTCTGACCACTACATGAGGACTTGACCACGACAGAGCGGTTAAGTCCTCAATTTTTCTATCACATCGGATATGATTTGGCGAATGGATTCCTTGTCTGTTGCTGCGTAGGCTGATGCATCAAGCACCACGGCACGGCCCTGATGCACGATGTAGCACTCATCAAGCGAGCTGTCGCTGAAATCCTCATGGCGACCAAGAAGACCGGAAACAATCTTGCGCGTCTTCAATACACTCTCGGCCAAATGCATGTCGAAATCGAGTACCACTGTCTTGCAGCCCTGCTTTTTGGCCTTGCGGAAAGCAGCCTTGATGCCGTTCTCGCTCTCAATGCCCTTGCGGTCGCCAAGTTTTCCATTGATGGTGTATTCTGGATTCTTGTAGCCAATGGTCAGCAGATGCTCATTGACGATGATGTACATATAGGCAAAACTGCTCAGCAACACTCGCGCCACACGAATATTGTCGGCCAACTCGGTCTGGTCAGCCTCTGTGCTTATCATCAGCCGCTCGCCGTATTCCGTATCTTGGTAGAATGTGCTTGTTGTTTCCATTGGTGTGCAAAAGTACTCAAAATTTGGCAGACTGCGGCAAGTGAGGGCAGAAAAGTTTCTGAATGAGGCAGAATTTGTTGCGGGATGTGCCTGCCCTGGCCAGTGGTTATCTTCTTAAATAGCCAAAACGGTACTACTTTTTGCCAAATTGAAACCTATACGGGCTTGACGCACGCCGCTGCGTCGGGTCTTTTTAGTAATTTCGCGGTTAAATCGCAATGTTTACATATATGAGCAAAAGAAAAATGAGAAAAAGAATCATTTATGCCCTTGCAGCCAGAAGGGCACTTTTTACCATAGCTTTAGTCCTTTTGGCCTCTCTGGAAGCGTTAGGCTGTACAGTAATAATTGTTGCTGCATCAGCCACGAAGGACGGGCGTCCGCTATTGTTCAAAAATAGGGACAGTTCATCTGCCTTCATGGTGGAAATGAGGGTTGAAAACGGGGGCGGGTTCAAGCACATGGCACAATATGCCTTGAGTGACGGGACCTGGATGGGACCTTGGGGCGGTTTCAACGAAGAAGGATTCTGCATTGTCAATACGCTGTCGTATAACTTCTCTGGTGCGGAATTAGCTTCCATGAACAGTCAGATGATTGATATGGCTTTACGTCAATGCAAGTCGACGGCAGACTTTGAACAGCTGATAGACGGGCTACCCAAGCCTATAGATGTCAAGGCCAATTATGGTGTTATTGATGCTCAACAGCATGCAGCATTCTATGAAGTAGGACCAAACGGTTATACCAAATATGATGTTAATGACCCGCAAATAGCTCCTAACGGTGTGTTGGTGCGAACGAACTATAGCCTTACAGGCGACACAGACAGAAAGGTGGGCGAAGAGCGATGGAAAGCAGCAGAACAATTTGCTGCAGACGCGATAGCCTCAGACCAACTGGACTGGCGTTATATTCTACAGAAACTTCCTCGCTATTTGATGCATTGTAATGGGACTAACCTCTATGCTACAGCCCCTGCCACTTGGAACGACGAAACGAAAACCGATATCGATGGCTATATACCACGTCATTCAAGTACAAATGCCATGATGATGCAAGGAGTAAAAGACAACGAATCTCCTCTTCTTACCACCTGTTGGGCAATGGTCGGACCTCCAATAGCCACTGCGGCAGTCCCTCTGTTCCTTACCCCGAACAGCATATTGCCTCAAAAAGCGATGGCCAATGGTGGAAATGCCTGGCTATGCGAGAAAGGACAGCAGTTGAAAGCTGTCATTTTCCCGTACTCGGAGAACACCACCAAGAATATCGACCTGTCAAAACTCTATAATCGTGAGGAAACAGGTATCTTGCAACGTATTCTGAAGATTGAGGAGGAAATCATAGAACGGGGAAACAACTTGATTACAGATACCCGTCAGTGGGGAACAGTATCAGAAGAATCCCTGACAGACTACTATGTCTGGCTTGACAACTATCTCGAACAAGAATACACACGTCATTTCGATGCGATGATATCTGGCGTGTCAGTTCTGACAGAGAAAGATGTACAGCCAAACGAATGGTGGGACATCGGAGGCAGGAAGTTGAAGACTTCTGGTAGTTATAGAGGTGTTTCTATTGGCCGCCAGGGAAAGTTTATGAGATAGTAACATAGAAATAAAATCATAAAGACAATGACAAAAAACAAATTCTTTGTTGGTTTGGCCACCGCAGCGTTGGCCGCCAATATGACTGTATGGCTTACAGCCTGCTCAAGTGAAGACAATCCCGTCGTAGAACCGACAGCCGAGGAGAAAGCACAGATGGACGCCCCTGGCTTCGACGAAGGGAACATCGTGCTGACCTTTGCCGCCTTGAGCGATTCGCACATCATGGTTGACCCCGAGACGAGCATGCAGGATCTGCTTGACAAGATTCTGGCCATGGGCTACGATCTGGACAAGCTAAGTCCCGACACCCGCAAACTCATCAGCACCGTGTTCCGCAACAAGGAGTACTTCCGCGCCGCCCTGCCGTTCCTTGCCAGACAGACCAGCCACGGACTGGATGCCCTGGTCATGCCCGGCGACCTGACGAACAACGGCTTCCAGCAGGAGATTGACACGCTGCTGAAATACTACCAGCAGGAGCCGACCATCAACGGCAAGCCGTTCATCTATTGCTCGGGCAACCACGACATCTTCAGCGAGGATGAGGGAGCCTTCACGCAGAAGATGCGCACGGCTTTCAAAGAGACGGCCGCCTATAGTGCCGACATCAAGGAGTGGGGAGCCAACGACTCGCGCCACTCGGTGGTGGGCGGCATCCACTTCATTCAGGTGAACGTCAACAACTACGAGTGGAGCAACGGCGTCTACTTCGACGATGTTAAGCAGTGGCTCGACCAGGAGCTGAGGGTCGCCACGACCGAAGCCCCCGACAAGCCCGTCTTCGTGCTGTCGCACTTAGCTATCAAGAACACCGTCACGGGCAGCGACTTTTACGCTCCCACCACGCCCGACATGGTGTGGGCGTGCGACTATATCAAGCCTATTCTCGACAAGTATCCACAGGCCGTGCTGCTGAGCGGCCACACCCATTTCTCGATGAACAGCGAGCGCAGCATTTTGCAAGACAAGTTCACAATGATTAATATGGGTGTCATCCACTACATGATTACCGACTACGGCTACTGGAACATGAACGAGGGTAACTCCTACATCCCCGAGGATTTTGACCGCCACCCGCAGGGTTCACTCTTCGAGGTCGATAAGAACGGTACCACGCGCATCCGCAACTACGACTTCGGTCTGGGCAAGCAGATGGGCCAGCCGCTGGTGCTGCCCGCACCGGGCTACAAAAACTCACTCACGCGCTACGGATGGGACCGCGCCAACAAGCCCGGCCCCACCTTCCCCTCGCAGGACATTGTGGCACAGGTAGTGGACGGCAAGACCACCGTGACTGTGCCCCGTGCCTCGGGCAACGGTTCGCAGGTGCTCTACTATCTGGTGAACATCACCGACGAGGCCGGCAACATCATCGCCGACAACCATAAGTACATCAACGACCTGCTCATCACAGCCCAAGAGGAGGACATGGCCAATCCCGTCACGCTCGGACTGGGCACACTGGCTGCCGGTCACACCTACACCATCACGGTGACGGCCTGCAACGTCTGGGGAACGCAGGGCGACAGCCTGACAGCGACCGTCAGCCTGTAAGACTGTCCGTCAGCACGTTTGCTAAACTTTCAAGATAGAAGTGCAATTTCTTGGGAGTATAAACAGACTCCCTCTCCTCAGGACTCAGACGTTCTCGGAGCGTAGCGACGAGGTTGTCTGAGTCCTGCGGAGAGGAAAAAAATCAATCAGCAATGCAAATAA
>JAFTFX010000039.1 GCA_017458225.1 Prevotella sp.
GTGTCCAGCATGACCGAAGCGTCAACAAAAACGGCACAGCTTTTTCGCTTGTGTCTATCAAACCAGTACGACAACATAACAACTGTCTACTGACTCAGTTAATAAAGAGAAAAAGTGTCTAGTGAAATCAGGAAAAGTCAGTCAATTGCCGATAACAGTTTTTGCTTGTAAGCAAAAGCTCATCTGCTTACAAGTGAATGGCCTTTTGCTTATAAGTGAATGGTCTTTTGCTTGTAGCCAAAAGTTGCAAAGCATGGGGATTTGCACCGTAAGGCCTATGTTCTTGTACTGCAATCCATGCGCTTTTGTACTGCAATCCATACGCTTTTACACCACAATCCATACGCTTTTACAGCGAGAGCTGATGATCGTTGCCATACAGCACCATGCTGATAAAGGCTCCCCAGTAGTTTAACTAGAGATACTAGTATCACTAGAATTACTAGTCTTTCTAGTCTTTCTAGTATCTCTAGTAAACCTAGTATAACTAGTCATACTAGGTTTACTAGAGGGGCTGGCCTTGTTGCTGGAGCTTTCTTGCCATTTGTGCAAGCTGGGCTTTTAGCTGCACTATTTCGGCTTTCAGTTGGCGGTTCTCCTGTTCCAGGAATTGCAGGCGGTTGTCCTGCTGTTGGCGATAGCCTGTGCGCACGGCATGCATTCGCTCTTTAATGCCGCCCTGCTCGCGGAAGGTCTTTTCCAAGTGACGGAGATAGCTGTCTAACATCTTGTCAGTGATATGGCAGAGGGTCAGGGCCATATTGCAGAACGCTTCGGCCTGTAGGTTCTCTGCCAGCTGGCTGTAAGCATCCCAATGGTTCTCGTTACGGCAGAACTGCAGCATGCGGTCGTAACGAGGGTGGTTCTGTGTCCATAGCTGAAGATGTTGACGCTTCAGATAGTCCTCATAGTCCTCGCGCAACTCTTGGAAACTGGCACGTCCCACGTTCACCAGTTTTACTTCGGTCTCGGTGCTTGTCATGGCAGCCTCAGAGCCTTCCACGATATTCTGCTTGCCGGAACGGGCAGCTTGGTTCATCTGGTCTACTGTGCGATCGCCATAAGCAGGCAGGAATCGGCGGCAGAATACATCGGTCAGCAATACAAGTACTTCTGCTTTCTGATAGACATGCAGTTCCTTGTAGTTTGCTACCTTCTTATAGATAGATTTTTCATCCATGACACTCATTCCTCTGCCAGTATGAAGTCCAGTTGGCGCTTCTCTATGTTGGCACGGGCTACTTTGATGCGGATGGGGTCGCCCAGCTGGTATTTCTTGTGCGACCGACGGCCTACGAGCTGGTAGTTGCGCTCGTCGAAGTCGTAGTAGTCGCCGGTGAGGTCGTGCATGCCTACCAGACCCTCGCAGTGGTTCTCGTCGATCTCGCAGTAGATGCCGTACGACTGGATGCCTGAGATGTGGGCATCGTACTCCTGGCCTACCTTGTCGGCCATGAACTCCACCATCTTGTACTTGATGCTGTCGCGCTCGGCATTCTGGGCCGTCTGTTCCATTTCGCTGGCATGCTCGCACAGTTCCTCGTAGTGGTCCTGGTTGGCCGAGCGGCCGCCGTCCTGATAGCGTGTCAGCAGGCGGTGCACCATGGTGTCGGGATAGCGGCGTATGGGTGAGGTGAAGTGGGTGTAGTAGTCGAAGGCCAGACCGTAGTGGCCTATGTTGTGGGTAGAGTATTTTGCTTTCATCATGGCGCGCAGGGCCAGTGTCTCCACCAGTTTCTGCTCGCGCTGTCCCTGTACGTCGTCCATCAGCTTGTTCAGGTTCTTCGAGATGGCCCCCTTGGTGCCGCTGGTCTTCACCTTATAGCCGAAGGGTGCGATGGCCGCACGCAGCGACTCCAGTTTCTGCGGGTCGGGCTGGTCGTGAATGCGGTAGACGAAGGTTTTGGCGTTCTTCTGATTTTTCTGAGTACTCTGAGTATTCTGATTACTCTGATTATTCCGAGTGTTTCCTATCATCTCTGCCACGGTGCGGTTGGCCAGCAGCATGAACTCTTCGATGAGTTTGTTGGCATCTTTCGACTTCTTGAAATAGCAGCGCGTGGGGCGGCCGTCCTCGTCGACATCGAAGTGCAGTTCCTCGCGGTCGAACTTTACGGCACCGCCGGCAAAGCGGCGCTCGCGCAGCTTCTTCGCCATACGGTCGAGCATGATGAGCTCGGCGGCATACTCGCCCTGGTAGGGCTTGGCCTTCGTGGCAGGGGGAGCCGGCTGTCCTGTGCCGTCTACCACGCCGTTCTTTTCCAGAATGTCCTGCACTTCCTCGTAGGCAAAGCGGCGGTTGCTCTTGATGACGGTGTGCGCCAGGTGCCAGTCTTTGATGTTGGCATCCTGGTCGAGCACGAAGATGACGCTGTAGCACAGCTTCTCCTCGTCGGGTCGCAGCGAGCAGATGAAGTTGCAGAGCCGTTCGGGCAGCATGGGAATGGTGCGGTCTACAAGATAGACGCTCGTGGCGCGCTGTTCAGCCTCGCGGTCGATGACCGACCCTTCAGTGACGTAGTGGCTGACATCGGCGATGTGGACACCCACCTCATAGAGAAGACTCTCCCCCAACCCCTCCCTGTGAGGGAGGGGAGCAGATACTTTTGAGCCCTGAGAGTGACCACTCCCCTCCCTCACAGGGAGGGGTTGGGGGAGAGTCTTTATGCTCAGTGCATCATCGAAGTCCTTGGCATCTTTCGGGTCGATGGTGAAGGTCGTTACATCGCGGAAGTCCTCGCGGCGGGCAATCTCCTCAGGCGTGATCTCTGCCGATATCTTGTTGGCGGCATCCTCCACCTTCTTCGGATATTTATAAGGCAAGCCGTATTGCGCCAGGATGGCGTGCATCTCCACGGTGTTGTCGCCCTGTTCGCCCAGCACGTCGACAACCTCGCCAATCAGGTTCTTCGAGTCTTTCGAGGGCCATTCCGTGATTTTTACGACAGCCTTCTGGCCCGTCTTGCCGCCCTTCAGTTTTTTCTTGGGAATGAGAATGTCGTGGTTGAAGATGTTGCCCTCGGTGATGAGGAAGGCAAAGTCTTTCTCCACCTGCAGGATGCCCACGGCTTGGTCGTGCTTGCGTTCCAGTATCTCGGTGACGATGGCCTCCTTGATGTGGTTCTGCCGGCGCGCCATCATGGCAATGCGCACGCGGTCGCCACCCATGGCAAACAGCGAGTTGCGCTCAGAGACGAAGATGGGCTTGCCGCCGTCGTCGGGCAGAAACGAGTTCTTGCCGTTGGCCTTGCGGATGAACGTGCCCTCCTGCACCTGCGTCTTCAGGTTCAGGCGGTAGCCGTTTCCGTCCACCTTGCTCACATAGTCGTCCCATGCCATCTCGTCGAGCACGTCGACAGCCAGCATCTTGGCCGGATGGGTGTCCAGGCGCAGTGCCTTGAAAATCTGCTTCAACTGATATGTCTCGTTCGGATGTGCCTGAAAGAGTGCCTGCAGTGCATCGGCCACTTCGCGCTTCGAAATTCGCTTTCCACCTTTTCGTCCCATAGTACTATAATGTTTTTAAATTGTCTTTAATGCCACAAAGATAAGAAAAAAAGGTCAGCCGTCCACTAATTTATGCATAAATTAGCTCAATTTTTGCGTAAATTGCAGAAATTTATGCATAAATTCAATTCGAATAGCGTCAATACATCTAAAATTATTCGTACCTTTGCACCCGAATTTGCGACAAACTAAGACTATTCGTATGAAAATACTGATAACGGGAGCCAGTGGGTTCATTGGCTCATTTATTGTGGAAGAAGCCCTCAACCGGGGCATGGAGACCTGGGCTGCTGTGCGCGGCAGCAGTTCGAAACGGTTTCTGCAGGATAAGCGCATCCATTTCATCGAGCTGGATTTGAGCAACCAGCGGCAGGTGGAACAGCAGCTGAAGGGCCACCAGTTCGACTATGTGGTCCATGCGGCCGGTGTCACGAAGTGCCTGCGCGCACAAGATTTCTTTGATATCAACACCTCGGGCACCAAGTGCTTGGTGCGCGCCCTCATTGCCTTGCACATGCCGCTGCGCAAGTTTGTCTATCTCAGCTCGCTCAGCATCTTCGGAGCTATTCATGAAAAGCAACCCTACGAGCCCATTCGCGAGACCGACGAACCCCAGCCCAACACGGCCTACGGCAAGAGCAAGCTGGAGGCAGAACGGTGGCTCATCAACGGACTGGAGTGCCGCGAGGCCAACTTCCCCTACGTCATCCTGCGCCCGACGGGTGTCTACGGACCGCGCGAGCGCGACTATTTCCTGATGGCCAAGAGCATCAAGCAGCACAGCGACTTCGCCGTGGGCTATCGTCGGCAAGACATCACCTTCGTCTATGTGCAGGACGTGGTGCAGGCCGTCTTCCTGGCCTGCGAGAAGGGCCCCGTGGGACGTGCCTACTTCCTCAGCGACGGGCAGGTGTATCAGAGCACCACGTTCAGCAACCTGATTCGTCGGGAATTGGGCAATCCCTGGTGGATTCGCATCACCGCCCCCATCTGGGTGCTGCGCATCGTCACCTGGGCAGGCGACAAGATTGGCCATCTGACGGGCAAGATATCGGCCCTGAACAACGATAAGTATCACATACTGAAACAGCGCAACTGGCAGTGCGACATTCAGCCGGCCATCGACGAACTGGGCTACCGCCCCGAATATCCGCTGGAGCGCGGCGTGCCACTGACCATCAAGTGGTATCAGGAGAACGGATGGTTGTAGAATTAGATTTTTAAGGTTTTGAAGAAGAAAACAGTTACTATTGACAAGAAACCCGTGAAGGGTCTGTGCTGGTTCGAATGGGCCGTGATGGCCTATGCCCTGTTCACGCTGCTGCTGGTGTTCTTCATGTACACCAAGCTGCAGAACCCGCAAACACTGATTTGGCTGCGCGTGCAGGTTGTGGCAATGACGCTGGGCCTCTGGGCCGTCTATCGCATGCTGCCCTGTCGGCTCACCATGCTGTTCCGCGTGGTAGGTCAGATGGCCCTGCTCAGCACGTGGTATCCCGAGACCTACGAGTTCAACCGCTACCTGCCCAATCTGGACCATCTTTTTGCCACGTTCGAACAGCAACTGTTCGGCTTTCAGCCGGCACTGCTGTTTTCGCAATATTGCAGCAGCCCTGTGGTGAGCGAACTGCTCACGCTCGGCTACATCAGCTATTTCCCCATGATGGTCGTCGTGTTGCTGTTCTATTTCTTCAAGTGCTACGACCGGTTCCTGCAGACGGCGTTCGTCATCCTTGCGTCGTTCTTCCTGTTCTACGTCATCTTCATCTTCCTGCCTGTGGTAGGACCGCAGTACTACTATCCGGCAGTGGGTGTCGACCAGATAGCGCAGGGCGTGTTCCCCAATGTGGGCAACTATTTTGAGACACACTGCGAGGCACCGAACAACCCCGGCTGGCACGATGGCCTGTTCTACAAGCTGTTGGTGATGGCCCATGAGACCGGCGAGCGGCCCACGGCAGCCTTCCCCAGCAGTCATGTGGGCATCACGATGGTGCTGCTCTGGCAGGCCTGGGCCACCAAGAGCCGCCGCTTCTTCTGGTCGCTGGTGCCCTTCGGCGTGCTGATGTTCTTCGCCACGTTCTACATTCAGGCCCACTATGCCATTGATGCCATCGCTGGCCTGTTGGTGGGCACCGTCATGTATTTCATGTTTACGTGGTTCTACCGCATCCCTAACAAGAAATAGGAGAATCCCTACCAACGAATAGGCCTTTCGCCTTGTCGGCTTGCTTCATTGTCGTTAATTTTGCAACCAAGAAACAGGTTGAACCCTTTAAAAATGATACGACTATGAAGCAGTTCTACGTTTACACCACAATGGTCTTGATGACAATGGCCGTGATCACCTCTTGTGAACCTATTGAAGAGCTGGAAGACTGGGAAGACCGTCAGGAGGCCCGCACGCTCGACGGTACGTGGACCGGCAGTATAAAGACCTATTATTATGACCGCTGGGGACTGACCGGCAACAATTACCGCACCACCATGTATTTTGAGCGTGAGACCCCTTATAGCGGATGGGGCTATGAGGTGGACTACGACACGCGCAGCCGTTATTCCGACTATTACTATTGTGAGTTCAGGTGGGAGGTGTTCAACGGCGTTATCCGCCTGCGCTATGCCGACAGTTGGAACGATGTGTTCATCAGTGACTACAGCTTGAGCGACTATTATTTCGATGGCTATATGGACGATGGCACCAACGCAGATATCATGTTCCGGCTCTCCTATGACAGCCGCTTCGACTGGGGCTACTGGCGCAACCGCAATTACACGCGCGGTAGCAACGACGGCTCTTCCTGCATGGCCAGCGGACAATTTGCCGGTGCAGAGGTGCAAAACTAAAAAGAATATTTAAAAGATGCAGGGTTTGTTTTGTTCTTTGCCTACTTAATCGTACCTTTGCAGGCATGAAACTCATTGAAAAATATTTCCCACAGCTCACCGACGAGCAGCATGGTCAACTGGCTGCTCTCGATGAGCTTTATCACGAGTGGAACGAGAAGATCAACGTCATCTCGCGTAAGGACATCGACAATCTGTACGAACACCATGTGCTTCACTCAATGGCTATTGCCCGTATGATCAACTTCCGCCCTGGCACGCGCATTCTCGACTTTGGCACGGGCGGCGGCTTCCCGGGCATTCCCCTGGCTATCCTGTTCCCCGAGTGCCAGTTCAAACTCATCGACGGCACGGGCAAGAAAATCCGCGTGGCACAGGAGGTTGCCACGGCCATCGGTCTGAAGAACTGTGCCCCTGTCCATCTGCGTGGCGAGGAGGAGAAAGAGAAGTTCGACTTTGTGGTGAGTCGTGCCGTGATGCCTCTGCCCGACTTGATGAAGATTGTGCGCAAGAACATCGACCAGAAACATCAGCAGAACGCCCTGCCCAACGGCATCATCTGCCTGAAGGGCGGCAACATAGAGGGCGAGGTGCACCCCTTCCGCCGTCTTGTTCAGGCACAAGCGCTCAGCGACTGGTTCGCCGAGGAGTGGTTCAAGGAGAAATATTGCATTTATCTGCCGATATAAGGGTGTTTAGACGATTTTATGCTGGAGATCAAGACTTTTTGCTGTAACATGCTGCAGGAAAACACCTACGTGGTGAGCGATGACAGCGGTGAGTGCGTCATCATTGACTGTGGTGCCTACGACGATGCAGAGCGTCAGGCCATCGTCAGGTATGTGAACGAGGAACGGCTGAAGCCTGTCCACCTGCTCTGCACCCACGGCCATCTGGATCACTGCTTTGGCAACGACACCATCTACGATGCCTTCGGCTTGCAACCCGAACTGCATGCCAACGACGAGTTTCTGGCCAAGGACCTGGCACAGCAGGCTGCCGACTTCTTCGGCTTGCCTTACGATCATCCCACTCCGCCCATCGGTCGTTTTCTGGCAAAGGGTGATGTCATTACTTTCGGCACTCATCGGCTGGAGGTGCTCCACACCCCTGGACACACCCCCGGCGGCGTATGCTTCTATTGTAAGGAGGAACAGATCGTCTTCACCGGCGACACACTCTTCCGCATGAGCGTAGGGCGCACCGATTTTGAGCGTGGCTCGTGGGAGGCTCTGCTCAACAGTCTTCGCACCGTCATTTCCCAGTTGCCCGACGACACCGCCGTCTATTGCGGTCACGGTCCCCAAACCACTATTGGCGAGGAAAAACGAATGAATCCCTATCTCAGATAAATCATTTCTTTTGCAAAAACCGCCATCTTTCAAAGAAAAATAAACTTTCAAGATAGAAGTGCAATTTCTTGGGAGCATAAATAGACTCCCTCTCCGCAGGACTCAGACGTTCTCGGAGCGTAGCGACGAGGTTGTCTGAGTCCTGCGGAGAGGAAAAATCAATCAGCAATGCAAATAA
>JAFTFX010000008.1 GCA_017458225.1 Prevotella sp.
ACCACAAATGGCCACGAATGAACCATAAATATTTATGAGTAATTTATGGCTATTTCAAAATAATGCAGTATCTTTGCAGCGACAAACAAATAACAAGGAAGGAAATATGAGCACGTCAACACTAACCCGTCTGCTTGACTATCTTTACGGCACACTCACGCCCAACAACATGCGCTGGGTGGGTGAACACTTAATAGAGTATGCCCAAAAAGAGGAAAGCAAACAACTACGTCCATACACAATGAAAGAGATTGACGAAATGCTCGACGAAGCTGAGGCAGCTTTCGCTGCAGGCGACTACCTTACCAACGACGAAGTGTTCCATCACAGAAACGAGAGCATCCTCGCATGAAAATTCATTGGCACAAACGCGCTGCATCCCAATTGCACCAAATAGAACAATACGTCTTACGTGATTTCGGCGAACGCATACGGAAAGAATTCATGGACGATGTGGAGCATGCCGTCCTTTCCCTAACCGAAATGCCCACAAAGGGCAAGGCTGATCCTCTTTTTGCCCATCGTGCTCTACCCTACCGTAGCATCATCGTTCGCCGACTCAACAAAATTGTCTATTACGTAAAAGACGACACACTCCATATCGCAGCCTTTTGGGATACTCGCCGTGAACCAAAGTTGCAAGCGAGACAGACCTGTTGATTGAAATTGATTCTCGCCCAACCCCTGCGAAAAAACAATCAGAATCGTCCATATTTTATGTAATTTTGTTCTGAATATTGATTTTTTGCCTTTTTTTTTGGCAATCCATTTGGTTCTTTTTAGTTCATATTGTACTTTTGTGCCGCTATTTTGGCAAAAGAATATAACAACTAAAAATAAAACTAACAATGAAAAGAAAAACTACTATCAAATCACTACTCCTTATGGCCGCCCTGCTCGTAGGAGGAGGAAATGTTGCGTGGGCAGAGGATGTCTACACCACAGTGTACGAAAGAACTTCTGCCGAAGGCACAACCCAATGGGCAGATGCAGACGTAACAGCTTGGGGTAGTGCAACCAACTTAGCCATCAAGAATGACAATAAGTATTTTGGGTTCAGCGGTGCCGTCGGTGAGGCTTCATACTCTTTCACTATCACAAGCAATGCTAAAGTTAAGTATGAAGCAGAATGGTATGTTCAAAGCACATCAAATGGCAAAGGAACTTATGCTTACCTACGGATGGGTAATCTTTTCATTAGGGTTAGAGATAGCTATCAATCAAATTACCTCGCCTTTAGTACCGACGGAGGCACTACTTACAGCGAAGAGATATCTACAAAAAATACAGCCAAATGGGTACGCAATGGTCAAGTTATTGCAGTTAATGCCATTTTTAATTCTGCGACAAAACTCATCGAAGGCCTTTCTTTTTCCTTTGACGGCGTTGCATATACGGAAGCGAATCTCGCCAGCAAAAGTATTTCAAACTTTAATACTATTGGCCTGAAAGCGGTAAAAGGTGACTATACCGCAACAAGTATGCTTAAAAGCATCAAAGTATCCCAAGCAGAGCAGGCTGTTACTAACGCTGACTATACAATTAATTATCAGTTAAGTGGCAATAATGTAAAATCTGTCACTGGAACGAGTGTTATTGGCGAAGTTATTACAGCTGATATTGCTATAGATGGCGTAGGCGACTATGCTGGTAATCATTACCTCATTACGGCAGAAACCGCCCCAACTATGACATTGGTAGCCGAAGCGGCAAGTAATGTGTTAAATATCCCCGTACGAGTTCCATACACAGCTACGCTTACTGTGAACAAGACTATTGCTGGTATATCTCAGGATTCTGAAGTTTTCAACCTCACCGAAACAGATACAAAATCAACAGCATGGGTTTATGTCTATCCAGCATTTGTTAAGAGTGGTTCGACGTATTACTCATGTGGCGATGCTCCTTATGGGTGGACTGGTGAATTTACAGATGGTGAGGCTATAAGCAAATCTGTGAATTATTCAACCGAAAGAACAGATATTGTGTATTTCTTAGAGGAAACAACTTCTGGAACAAATGTCAATTATTCTAATGGTGGAACAATGAACATTGGATCACAAAATGCTCGCGATCGCGGTTATAGTGTTGGCACATTACCAGCAGGCACTTACGCATTGGAAGCCAACATTACTGCTGCTAATAGACGTTCTGTTGTAATTCGTCAGTCTACGAATGATCCCTTAGCAACAGTTGGTACATCCAATGAAGATATGACAACAGGTGTTAAGTCGGCAGAATTTACTTTGGAAGAAGAAACAAACTCATTATTTATAAATGGTGCAAACTCTGGAACAGCCAAAACAAACCAGTCGGAAGATTTTGATTATACATTAGTTAGAATAGTTTCCACCGCTAAGTCTATTACCTCTGCCGGCTACGCCACCTACTGTAGCCCCTACGCTCTCGACTTCTCAGGTGTTGAAGGCCTGACCGCTTACATTGCCCAAAAGAATGGCAAAACTATCGAATTCACGCCAGTCAATCAGGTGCCTGCCAATACCGGTGTACTGTTGAAAGGCAACGAGGGAAGCTACAACATTCCCGCTATTGCCAGCGCAGCAGCAGTAGAGAACGTTCTCGTGGGTGTGACGGAAGAGACGGAAATAGCCGCAAACAACTTCGTACTGATGAACGGTGATAGCGGCGTAGGCTTCTACAAGACCACAAAGGCATTCACCGTGGGTGCTAACACCGCTTACCTGCCTGCTAGCGTTGCTGAGGGCCGCACCTTCATCGGCTTCGACGATGATGCCCAGACAACAGGCATCCAGGCTGTAAACAGCGAAAAGATCACCATGAACGGTGGCATCTACAACCTGAATGGTCAGCGCGTGGAAAAAGCCACGAAGGGCTTGTACATCGTGAACGGCAAAAAAACGGTCAAGAATTAGAGAATTAATGGATAATTCGTGGTAATTCATGATAATTCGTGTTTAAAACAAAAAAAAAGAACAAATGAAAAAGATATATCAAACACCCGATACACTCCTCGTCTTCATTGAGACGGAACGTTTCATGGCCGGCAGCGGCGTAGAAAATGGCTTCGACCCCGAAAATGCCGAAGAAACCTATGAAACCAGCGGCAACCTGTCGCGTCGCCGCCGCAACACCCGCAACAACTGGGAAGACGACGAAATGGACAATGAGTTCGACGACTACAACTACTAATTACATGGCTACTTTAGCAAATTCAAAAATTTAGTTTTCTCTCAGAATGGCGACTGTCGCGACGACAGTCGCCATTTTTTAGCACAAAACCGATTTCTCCACCAAACTTTTGGCCATACAAAAATGATTTTGTAATTTTGCAACCAACATGAGTAACAGAGAGTGTATCAATAGTTTTTCACACAATTTGTTTTGGGATGCCGACGTGTCACAGATTTCTATGGACGGCAACTCAAGCTACATCATACAGCGTGTATTGGAGTATGGGCAGATGGATGACTGGCGACTTATCAACCACTACTACGGACTGAAAAGAATTGTAGACGAATGCAAGAAGATGAGAACGCTAAGCCCGGTCTGCCTATCATTTATTTGTACAATTTCACATACAAAAGAGGAGGAATACAGATGCTATCATTTCAGACGGTCTTGCCCGACACCTTGGAACTCTTGAAGAAGTTAATGGGGATGCCCCTATTAAGCAACATGCGCCTTGTAGGAGGCACAGCACTCGCTTTACAATACGGACATAGGCGCTCAGTTGATTTGGACTTTTTCGGGGAGACGACTGAAAATGTGGAGGAACTCACCGAAGCATTTAGCGAACAAGTAGAAAAAGTCATTATAGGCGGCCACTCGCGAAGAATAAAGGCCTATTTCTTAAATGACGTAAAAGTTGATATCGTCAATTATGACTACCCTTGGATTGACGATTGCATTACGGAAGGAGCTATAAGACTGGCATCGCCAAAAGACATTGCTGCGATGAAAGTTAACGCAATAATAGGCCGAGGCACGAAGAAGGATTTCATCGACACCTATTTTTTATTAAAGCATTTCACTTTCGACGAACTAATAAAGTTGTATTTGCAAAAATATCCTGACGGTTCTGAATACAGAGCCCTGCTAAGTATGACTTATTTCGGAGATGCAGACAGTCAGCCCATGCCCTATATGTTTGAGAAAGTTAACTGGGATACCATTAAGCAAACCCTATGCAACGCTGTTGAAGAGTACAACAATGCACATTTATAAAAAATGCAGGTAAGACAATGCCGAGACTCGCATTCCTGAAGACTGGGTCATTGAAAAGCCCCTAAAATAACACTAATAATCTGTAAAAAAGATGTAAAATGGCACTCCCTTCTACATCTTTTTAGTAATTTTGCACTCCGAAAACTCTATGAATACGATTTAGTTTTCGGGAAAGACAGAAATTTATATATAAATTTAGTAATTAAAAAATAGGTATGAAAATGAAGAAAATCATGTTGGCTGCGGCTTGCGCTGCCCTGCTGGCTTCGTGCGGCAAAAGCAATGAGCGCCCCAGCTTTGGCGACAACGAGTACCCCGTCGTAGAGGTGGGAACACAGAGTGCCGCCATGCAGCAAACGTATCCTGCCACCATCAAGGGCGTGCAGGACGTGCAAATCAGCCCGAAAGTGGGCGGATTCATCACTCGAATCAACGTTAAGGAAGGTCAGACGGTGGGTGCCGGACAGGTGCTGTTCGAAATTGACAACGTGACCTATCAGGCACAGGTGCGCCAGGCTCAGGCTGCCGTGAACACGGCCCGTACACAGGTGAGCACCGCCGAGCTGACATACAACAACTCGAAGAAACTGTTTGAGAACCGCGTCATCGGCGACTACGAGATGCAGACCGCACAGAACACCTACGAGCAGGCCAAGGCTGGTCTGGCACAGGCCGAGGCTGCACTGGCCAACGCCACGGAGGCACTGAGTTTCTGCTTCGTGAAGAGCCCCACGGCTGGCGTGGTGGGCACACTGCCCTACAAGGTGGGCGCACTGGTGAGCGCACAGAACGTGCTGACCACCGTGAGCGACAACTCGTCGATGGAGGTCTACTTCTCCGTGAACGAGAAGGCCGCCCTGGAAATGTCGAAGACCGAGGGCGGACAGAACGGCGCACTGGCAGCCCTGCCTGCCGTGAAGCTGCAGCTGGCCGACGGCTCAGTATATGCCCAAGAGGGTAAGGTGACGAAGATGAGTGGCGTGATTGACCAGGCCACCGGCACCGTGCAGCTGATTGCCGTATTCCCCAACCCCAACAAGCTGCTGAAGAGCGGCGGAAGTGGCAACATCATCATCCCACGCGACCAGGCGGAGGCTATCGTCATTCCGCAGGCCTGCGTCATGGAGGTGCAGAACAAGAAGTTCGTATACACCCTGGGGCAGGACAACAAGGTGGTGTACACCGAGATTACCGTAGACCCGCAGAACGACGGCAACAACTACATCGTGACCAGCGGACTGAAGGTGGGCGACAAATATGTAACCAACGGCATCACGAAGCTCAGCGACCAGATGGAGATTGTGCCCATCACACCCGAGCGCTATCAGCAGAAAATCAGCGAGCAGGCCAAGGCCATGACCGCCGGCGATATTGTGGGGGCAATGAAAAAGTAAATTTTTTGGAGTTTAGGAGTTATGACATTTACAACCTTTATCAAACGCCCGGTACTCTCGACGGTGATCTCCATCCTCATCGTCATCCTGGGCTTCATCGGACTGGCTTCGCTGCCCATTGAGCAGTACCCCGATATTGCACCGCCTACGGTGGTGGTGTGGACCAGCTATCCCGGTGCCGATGCCGAGACGGTGAAGAACTCCGTCATCACACCGCTCGAAGAGAGCATCAACGGTGTGGAAGGCATGGACTATATGACCTCTTCGGCCAGCAGCGGCTCGGCCCAGATCAGCATTCTGTTCCGCCAGGGCCTGAATGCCGATATGTGTGCCGTGAACGTGCAGAACCGTGTCAGCCAGGCTCAGGCACTGCTGCCTGCCGAGGTGACGCAGATTGGTGTGACGGTGATGAAGCGTCAGACCTCGCAGGTGCTGATGTACACGCTGACCTCTGACGGCCGCTACGACGACGAGTTCCTTACGAACTATGCTAATATTAACATTGTGCCGGCCCTGAAGCGTATTCAGGGTGTGGGCGACGTGCAGAGCCCCGGTGTGAAGACCTACTCCATGCGTATCTGGCTGAAGCCCGACGTGATGAAGCAGTACAACCTGATGCCTACCGACATCAGCGGTGTGCTGGCCGAGCAGAACATCGAGGCAGCTCCCGGTACGTTCGGCGAGCAATCGAACGTGGCCTACGAGTATGCCATGCGCTACACCGGCCGTTTCAAGACTCCTGAGGAGTTTGGCAACATCATCATTTCGAGCGACGCCAACGGCCAGACGTTGAAACTGAAGGACGTGGCCAAGATTGAGCTGGGCGGACTGCAGTACTCGGTGTCGATGAAGAACAACAACCTGCCCTCAGTGATGGGTATGGTGCAGCAGGTGGCCGGCTCGAACGCCAACCAGATTGCCAAGGACGTGAAGGCCGAGTTGGAAGAGCAGGCCAAACTGTTCCCCCCAGGCATGTACTATAAGATCAACTACGATGTCACGGAGTTCCTCTACGCCTCTATCGAGGAGGTAGTCTTTACGCTGGTGTTCACCTTGATACTGGTGTTCCTCGTCATCTACGTGTTCCTGCAGGACTGGCGCTCCACGATGATTCCTCTCATCGCCGTGCCTGTGTCACTGATTGGTACGTTCTTCTTCCTCGAACTGTTTGGCTTCTCCATCAACCTGCTGACGCTGTCGGCCTTGCTGCTGGCCATCGCCATTGTGGTCGATGACGCCATTGTGGTGGTCGAGGCCGTGCATGCCAAGTTGGACCAGGGCTACAAGTCGACGCTGACCGCCTCGATCGATGCCATGAACGAGATTTCGGGTGCTATCATATCCATCACGCTGGTGATGGCCTCGGTGTTTATCCCCGTGTCGTTCATCGGTGGCACCAGCGGTACGTTCTACCGCGAGTTCGGTGTGACGATGGCCGTCTCCATCTTCATTTCGGCCTTGAACGCCCTGACGCTGTCGCCTGCCCTGTGTGCCATCTTCCTGAAAGCACACGACAAGGACGGCAAGAAACGGGAGATGTCGATGATTGACCGTTTCCACGCCTCGTTCAACGTGGCCTTCAACAAGACCACCGAGAGATATAAAGGAGCCGTGGAGAAACTGGTGCGTAAGCCCGTCACCGTCATTGGCAGCGTTGTCATTGGCATTCTGGTACTAGTAGCTACGATGATGACCACCAAGTCGGGTCTGGTACCCGATGAGGATACAGGTACTATCTTCTGCACCATCAGCATGCCACCGGCCACATCGGTAGCACGCACCACGCAGATCATCAACGAGGTAGACTCTATTCTGGGTGCCGACCCCGCCATCATGAGCCGCGAGCAGATTCAGGGTTATAACTTCATTGCCGGTGCCGGTTCCGACCAGGCCACCTTCATCATCAAGCTGAAGCCCTTCTCGGAGCGTCAGAAAGGATTCTTCTGGAAACTCAGCGGACTGTGGCAGGGCGACGGTATCTACCGTTTCTTCCTGAACCCCTACGAGGCCAACGGTGTGCTGGCACAGATCTATATCAAGACGGCACACATCAAGGATGCTTCGATTCTGGCCTTCGCACCGCCTATGATTCCCGGCTTCTCGGCCAACAGCGGTGTGTCGCTGGTGATGCAGGACCGCACGGGCGGCGACCTGAACAAGTTCTTCGGCATTGTGCAGGACTATCTGAAGGAACTGAACAAGCGTCCGGAGTTCCAGATGGCCATGACCTCTTATAATCCGAGCTATCCGCAATACATGATTCATGTCGACGTGGCCAAGTGTAAGCAAAGCGGTATCTCGCCGCAAACGGTGCTCTACACGCTGCAAGGCTACTACGGCGGTCTTTATGCCTCGAACTTCAATGCCTACGGTAAGCTGTATCGTGTGATGGTGCAGGGCTCGCCCGACACTCGCATGACCCCCGAGTCGCTGAAGAGCGTCTATGTACGCACGCCGAAGGGCATGTCGCCCGTCGAGGAGTTCTGCCGTCTGGAGCGCGTCTACGGTCCGTCGAATATCAACCGCTTCAACCTCTTTACATCTATCAATGTGACCGCTACTGTGGCCGACGGCTACTCCAGCGGTGAGGCCATCAAGGCCGTACAAGAAGTGGCTGCCGAGGTGCTGCCTGCAGGCTATACCTACGACTACTCAGGTCTGACCCGTGAGGAGGCCAAGGCCAGCAACACCACGTGGATCATCTTCCTGCTCTGCTTCATGTTCATCTACCTCATCCTGTCGGCACAGTACGAGTCGTACATCCTGCCGCTGGCCGTGGTGCTCTCAGTGCCCTTCGGACTGGCAGGCTGCTTCCTGTTCACGATGCTGTTCGGCCACTCGAACGATATCTACATGCAGATCTCACTCATCATGCTGATTGGTCTGCTGGCCAAGAACGCCATCCTGATTGTGCAGTTCGCCTTGGAGCGTCGCCAGACGGGTATGGCTATCTCATGGGCTGCCACACTGGGTGCTGCCGCTCGTCTGCGTCCTATCCTGATGACCTCACTGGCCATGGTCATCGGTCTGCTGCCGATGATGTTCGCCAGCGGTGTAGGCAAGAACGGTAACCAGACGCTGGGTGCAGCTGCCGTAGGCGGCATGTTGATTGGTACAATGCTGCAGATTTTCATCGTGCCCGGCCTGTTCACCATCTTCCAGTCACTGCAGGAGAAGTTCCGCCCGATGAAGTTTGAAGGCGACGACGAGAACCCCGACGTGACTACCGAGCTGCAACAGTATGCAAACCGACCTGTGGAATATGAACTGCAAAAGTAGAAGACTCTCCCCCAACCCCTCCCTGCGAGGGAGGGGAGAAGTTACTTTGGCAAACGGGAAATCACTAATAATAATGTAGAAAGTAACAAATATGATTTTTCAAACAATTAAACACAGCATAAAGGAGATCAAGACATCACTCGTAAGTCTAACCACTCCCCTCCCTCACAGGGAGGGGCTGGGGGTGAGTCTTCTCCTTTGTTTGATGTTAAGCAGTTGTGGCTTATACAACAAATATGAGCGTCCTGACGCAGTGAACACTCAGGGACTGATTCGCGACCTGACCAGCGACACCGACACCCTCGTCACCAACAGCGACGACAACTTCGGCAACTTGCCTTGGCGCGAGGTGTTCACCGACCCGCAGCTGCAGAGCCTCATCGAGAAAGCGCTGGAGAACAACACCGATCTGCGCAATGCGGCACTGAACGTGAAGATGATGCAGTCGATGCTCACCGTATCGAAACTGGCTTTTCTGCCTTCGATAGGCATCGGCCCGCAAGGCACCATCAGCAAGGTGCAGATGGACGGTGCACAGACCTCGAAGACCTATCAGCTGCCCATCTCTGCATCGTGGAGCATCGACCTCTTCGGCAATCTGCTCTCGCAGAAACGTTCGGCACAGATGCAACTGCTGGCCACCAAGGACTATCAGGTGGTGGTGCAGACCAACATCATCTGTGGTGTGGCCAACCTCTATTACACCCTGATGATGCTCGACGAACAACTGGCCATCATCACCGATATGGAGGGACTGGTGAAAGAAACGTGGGACATGATGAAACTACAGATGGAACTGGGCCGTGCTCGCTCTACCAGCGTGCAGAGCGCCGAGGCCAGCTACTACGGTGTGCAGGCACAGAAGGCAGCCATCAAACAGCAGATTCGCGAAATGGAAAATTCCATGTCGCTGCTGCTGAACGAGGCCGGACACCAGATTGCGCGCGGACAGTTCTACAACCAGTCGCTGCCCCAGAACTTTGCAACGGGCGTTGGCATTCAGCTGCTCTCCAACCGTGCCGACGTGCACGCTGCCGAAATGGCGCTGGCACAGTGCTTCTATGACACGCAGACGGCCCGTTCGCGCTTCTATCCCAACATCACCATCACAGGCACGGCCATGTTCACCAACTCGCTGGGCACACAGATTGTGAACCCCGGCAAGTGGATTCTCTCAGCCGTAGGCTCACTGACGCAGCCCATCTTCCAGCACGGACAGATTGTGGCCGGTCTGAAAGTGGCCAAGGCTCAACAGGAGCAGGCTCTGAACAGCTTCCAGCAAGCCATTCTGAAAGCCGGCAACGAGGTATCGAACGCACTGGTGGCCTATAACACCTGCGACGAGAAGAGCCAGCTGGACGAAAAGCAAGTGAAGCTCTACGAACAGTACGTAGAGGACACCCGTCAGTTGTACACCTCGAAAGGCAGCAGCTATCTGGAGGTCATCCAGGCACAGTCCAGTCTGCTGAACGCCCGCATCTCGAAGGTGCAGGACGACTTCTCGAAGATGCAGGCCGTGGTGAACCTGTACCAGGCACTGGGAGGAGGAAGTAAGTAGAAGACCCACCCCTAACCCCTCCCTGTGAGGGAGGGGAATAGTTACAAAAACCAATAGAAAGTTATATGAGTATTATGCAAGATAGCAAACTATCTACTTCCCTCCCTCACAGGGAGGGGCAGGGGGGAGGGTCTGACATTTCCCCCAGAGCTGAGATATCGCCCAATGCGAAAATCGGCAATAACTGTAAGATATTCCCCTTCGTCTATATTGAGGACGACGTGGTGATTGGCGATAACTGCATCATCTTCCCCTTCGTCAGCATCCTGAGCGGCACCCGTATGGGCAGTCGCAACAAGGTGCACCAGGGCTCGGTGATCGGTGCACTGCCGCAAGACTTCAACTTCCGTGGCGAGAAGTCGGAGTGCATCATCGGCAATAACAACATCATCCGTGAGAATGTGGTCATCAACCGCGCTACCCACACCGGCGGCCAGACCGTCATCGGCGACAACAATGTGCTGATGGAGGGCTCGCACATCTCACACGACACGAAGGTAGACAACGACTGTGTGTTCGGCTACGGCACGAAGATTGCCGGCGACTGCGAGATTGGCCATGGTGTCATCTTCTCGTCGTCGGTCATCGAGAATGCCAACACCCGTGTGGGTGCAGGCGCTATGATTCAGGCCGGCACCACATTCTCAAAGGACGTTCCTCCTTATATTATATGCAGCAAGCGCTCGGAATATGGTGGTGTGAACTTCACGATGGGCCGCAGCTATGGCGTAGACGAGAAGACGCTGAAGCACATTGCCAATGCCTATCGTCTGGTCTACCTGAGCAACACGTCGCTCTTCGATGCCGTGAAGCAGATAGAAGAGCAGGTGCCCGACGGCCCTGAGATCCGCAACATCATCCAGTTCCTGCGAGCTACGAAACTGGGAGTCATCGGAAAGAAATAAGGAAGACAGCACAACCTTTTTCGACAACGTCTGAAAAAGAATGCCTACAAGAGGCCGTACCTTTGCAACAGGGCGGCCTCTTTTTCTTTTGTATCCGCCAGAAAACGCCTATACTCCTCGCTTTCCGGATTAAACGGGCGATGGGCCAGTGCCTCCTTGACAGGCTTCCACTCCTGCAAGAACCGTCGGGCGGCAGGCGAGAAATAATGCTCCACCAACTGCTGCCAGATGTATTCCACTGCCTGAGCCGAGGGATGCAGCATGTCGTCCTTATAGAAACGATAGTCGCGGAGCTCGTCGAGCACAATCTCATAGGCAGGGAAGTAGGTAATCTCAGAAGAAGGATGGTTGGCAAGTCTCTCACAATCTTCCACGATGAGCTTCTTTACAGCCAACTGCAAGACAGCCTTCGACAGCTGACTTTCGTGGAAGCCATACTTCTGATAGCGAATGGGACTGACGGTGACGACGACTTTCACGTCGGGACGATAGTTTCGCAACAGTCTGACCGCCCTGCGCAGATAGTCGGTACACTCGTCAATGGTAAGTTCCTGTTCATCAAACAAACGCTGGGGCCGCTTCTGGCAGTTGTCTACAATCTCGCCAGTCTCCTTCAGCCGATAGACATGATTGGTTCCCAACGTGATGAAGACCACCAACTCGCGCTGATGCCCTTCAACAGCGGCCGGTTCTGACGGTTCCTTCTGCAGTTGTTCCTTGCAATAGCGCTCAACGGTGTGCAGCACCGAGGCAGGGTTGTACATCGTGCCGTAGGGATTGACCGTTGCCCGGAAACGTTCCTCGCAGAAACGCTGTCCTATGCTATCGGCAAAACAACTGCCCACAAAGAGCATCTCCTCAAGCGGCTCTATCTGAAACGAGGGCCTGTCAATCTCAACAGGGGTTCTAAACTTGATGGCCATAATATCCTGATATTCACGCTTTTTGCTGTCCTATATTGGCTCTGCAGTTCACTCATTGTATCTTTTTTTCTTTCTCTTCCATCTTGCAGTTTTCTTTTAGCCATTTTGCAATTCAAAAATTGCTTTTTGCTTTTCGATCTCCCTCTGCAATTCCTCTTGTGAAGGTAAGAATGTCAGGTATTTAGAAGCAAATAGCTGTTTGCTGTCGTGAAGAACGGAGTAGCGTGCGATATCCTCACTTGTCTCAGAACATAGTAAAAGCCCAATAGTTGGATTATCACCCTCAGTACGCTTCAAATCATCAAACATTCGCACATACATATCCATCTGCCCAACATCCTGATGAGTAACTTTCTTCGTCTTTAGGTCTATCAGCACATAACATTTCAATACAACATTATAGAAAACAAGGTCTATAAAGAAGTCTCCGGCATCAGTCTTTATGTGGTATTGCTCATACATAAAGGCGAAGCCACGTCCCAATTCCAGTAAGAATGCTCTTAGATGCTTGATGATAGCTTTCTCCAGTTCACTCTCTGTAAAATCAGTGTTTGACGGCAATTGCAGGAACTCCGCCACAACGGGGTCTTTCATGAACTGACGCGCATCTTCCTGTAAAGGAGCCGTCAGTTGCTGCATCTCAGCAATCACTGTCTCTTTCTTTGGCGATTGCAGCAAGCGATGGTAATATTGGGAACCAACATTTCGGGCTAATGTGCGTACACTCCACATTTCGCGAGATGCCTCCTTTACGTACCAGTAACGGGCATCATCGCTTGTGACGGAAAGAAGGGTCCGAAAGTGTGTCCATGTAAGATTTGGCACTCGCGAGTACCAAATCTCTAAATCGTTGAAACACAGATAGAACTGCCGATAGGCCCGTAAATCACGAGAAGTATATCCTTTAGCATATGTTCTGCACAAATTCTCAGAAAGCATATTGATGATTTGAGCACCATACTCAGCCCTTCGCTCTCCTTGTTGTTCCTCTTCTACAATACGTCTCCCTACTTGCCAATAAGTGAGAACAGTTATCGCATTGGTATTTTGATATGCCTTTCGCAACCCACTCTCAACAATGCTCCTTACATCATTGATAAGAGTCGACATCGTCGTCTGTATCGTTTTGCCCTCTTCCATATCATTTTTCTTTTTCGTTTGCAAAGTTACATGTTTTATTTTAAAAAAGCGGTTCGCAATATGCCTTATTTACTTTTTCTGCTTATTGTAATCCTCTTTTGTCATAATTCCCTCTCGCGCCTTTTCAAAGCTCTCTGCATCTTTGTAGAATATCCAATGTATAATGGGCGAGCCACCATACAACGAAGAATATGCCTGTTGGAATTTCCATCCCCGATCAACCATATAATTTGCAGCATCAACCATGCTGTTAAATTCTATCTCTTTTCCCTCTTCATCTACAAATTTCAACTTGCTTCTCAAGTCACCCCATGCATTGTAAGACTGACTGTTGCCAAAATCAAAGATGATTTTCAAACCTGATGACAGGCTCTTTTCTATTCCTTTAACCTCACAATAATACCGATGACTCTGTGCGGAAGCTCCCAGAGAAATCATTAATATAAATACAAACATTAGTTCGTTCCAACGGTCAAATCCAAATTTTAGCATGTTTTCTATATCTTGTATGTCATCATTTAGCGTCGATGGGTTGTCGCAATCAGATTAGTCTTTTCCTGTTCAGCAAGGACTGCACGTAGACGGTTTAATGCTTCATTCTTTCCAACATTTGCCATAAAATGTTCAGTATTTAAGTGCAAATATACACAAAATATCTGATTCTACATAATTAAAAGAAGGAAAGCTGTAGTTTTTTTCTATGGTAGCCTAACCCCTTCACCAATCCTCCCATTTTTGCGTTTCCCTCAATTTTGAACTTCCTCGTATTTCCCCGTTTTGCCTTTATTTCAGACCGAATTGCGTTAATCTTCCAAAATCCCTCGTTAGTTACAAGCTTTTTTCGTATCTTTGCGACCAAATAACCTAAGAAAAAATGCTGAAGCAACCTTTTAAGTTCACTCTGAACACCAACGACCTGCTCAAAAAAGACGGGGTCAGCTATCTGATTCCGTTCATACTCATCACCCTGTGCTTTGCCCTATGGGGCTTTGCCAACGACACCACCGGCCCCATCGTGAAAGCCTTCTCCAAGATTTTCCGCATGAACGTGACCGAAGGTTCGATGGTTCAGGTGGCCTACTTCCTGGGCTATTTCTCCATGACGCTGCCGGCCGCCTATTTCATTCAGCGCTATTCGTTCAAGGCTGGCGTGCTGTTGGGCCTGTCGCTATTTGCCGTCGGTGCGCTGATGTTCATACCGGCACGGTCGTTTGGCTACTATACGCCGTTCCTCGTGGCTTATTTTATCTCCACATGCGGTCTGTCGTTCTTGGAGACAAGCAGCAGCCCCTATATCTACTGCATGGGACCGGAAGAGACGGCCACGCAACGACTGAACCTGGCTCAGGCATTCAACTCCATCGGTGCATTCATCGGCATGTTCATTGCCAAAGACCTTGTGCAGGCACGCATGAACCCCATGACCTCAGCACAGCGCTTCGAGCTGACATCGGCGCAATTCGACATTATCAAAGAACATGACCTGAGCATCGTCATCCAGCCCTACATACTGATGGGAGCATTCTGCATACTGCTGCTGGTCATCATCCGTATCACGAAGATGCCGGTGGCCAGCAACACCCCCGAGAAGAGCATCCTGATGACCATTCGCGAACTGATGACCTTCAAGAACTATCGCGAGGGTGTGGTGGCCCAGTTCTTCTACATTGGTGCACAGGTTACGTGCTGGACCTTCATCATCCAGTATGGCACACATATCTTCATGGCTGAAGGCATGGCTGAGAAAGAAGCCGAGATCATGTCGCAGAACTACAACATCCTGGCAATGGCCTTCTTCACCGTGAGTCGTTTTGTCTGCACATTCTTCCTGCGCTACATTCCGGCAGGCCGCCTGCTCTGCATCCTGGCCATCTGCGCCATCGCCTTTACGGGCGGTGTCATCTTCTTCCCCGACCGCAACGGCATCTATTGTCTGGTGGCAGTCTCGGCCTGCATGTCGCTGATGTTCCCCACCATCTACGGTGTGGCACTCCACGGACTGGGCAGCAAGGTGAAAGTGGCTGGTGCCGGTCTGATCATGGCCATCATCGGCGGCTCTGTTCTGCCACCGGTTCAGGCACTGATCATCGACACGAACATCACGTTTCTGGGTATTCCTTCAGTCAACCTGTCGTTCCTGATTCCGCTCATCTGCTTTGTCGTCATCGCAATCTACGGACACAGGTCGTACGTCAGACAGTACATCTGGAAAATCGACGAATAATTTTTTGCGGTTTTTGCATACACTGCTGTCACTAAAGGCAGTATGCGGGGTCAGCTGTGATGCGGTGAAACAAGCGTCAGTTTTCGCTCTGATTAACGTCAGTTTTCGCTCTAATTAATATCTTATCTCGCTCTGATTAATATTTAACCAGAGCGAGATATGACGTTAATCACGGCGTAACGAATATCGGATTACAGTGAGAAGAGCCGCTAAACAGAGCAACAGCAGAACACCTAAGGCTACGTAGGCAACGGCTTCCGTGCGGTCGACCGACTTCGGGAAGAACGAGAGCACCACTTCGTGTTCGCCGGCCTCTACCTGCAGGGCGCGCAGCACATAGTCGACACGTCCCAGTTCAGCCTCCTGCCCGTCGACAGTGGCCGTCCATCCGGGATAATAGACCTCAGAGAACACCACTACGCCGCCCTGGCCAGACCTCACCTTATAGGTTAGCTGGTTAGGTTCGTACTTCTCAATCGTGACAATGCTGACCGAGTCTTGCTGACGGCTCTGGCCCAGCACCTCGCTGAACTTGCTGTCGGCCACGGCCACATGGCGCAAGGGCAGCCTACCGACGGCATCCAGTTCCTGATTGGCATTGTCAACATATTCCACCTTGTCTACCAGCCAGGCATTGCCATAGGTGTAGGGGTTCTGCACGGGTACCGTCTGTCCCGACTGCAACGGCAGGACAACGTAGCGCATGTTCAGCATGTTCAGCACGGGGAACAGGCTGTCGCCATTCACCTGTGTCATATCGCCGCCGGCATCCATGATGCCACGGAAGAGCGACTGCATCTCAGGAGCGATATGGGCATCAATGAGTTCCTGATAGCGGCGCAGCTTGGCTGCATGATAGCCACCAATAGACTTGTGGTAGTAGCTGGTCTCGTTCTCATTGAACGTGTTGCTGGCCATGTTCAGCACGCGGTAGTCGAGCGTTTTGTCCTGCAGAATGAGCTGGTCGGTCTGCGTCAGCGGCTGCTTCTGCTCGCGCTCATACTTCGGGACGAACATCGCATCGTTCAAGTAGCGCTTGTTCACCTGCCAAAGATCGAGCAGACAGAGCACAATCAGGAGGGCAGTCAACGGCTTGGCATTCAGCTTCTTAGCCTTGTAGAGCAGCATTAGCAGCACACCGACCACAATGATGGCGAACGAGCGCCATGCATCGCTGGTGAACATGGCCTGACGCATCTCGGTGAGATTGGCCATGAGCGGTGCTATGTGCTCCTGCGGCAGACCTTGCAGGGCCTGCACCTCCTGGGTGGAGATGAAACTGCTGAAGAACAGAGATGGGAACAGGGCAAACAGCAAAGAGATGCCTGCCGTCAGTCCGAAGGCTGCATAGAAGCCTACTTTCCGCTCACGGCTCTCAGCATTCGCTCCTTCACTCCCACTCATCCACTCTTTCAGCGCCAGCATGGCCAGCAAAGGAATGGTGAACTCGGCAATGACCAGGATGGAAGCCACCGTGCGGAACTTGGCATACATGGGCACGTAGTCGAGGAAAAAGTCGGTCAAGCCCATGAAATTCTTGCCCCACGACAGCATGACGGAAAGGACTGTTGCTGCAAAAAGTGCCCATTTCATCGGTCCTTTCACGATGAAAAGGCCCAAAACGAACAAGAACATCACAAAGGCACCCACGTAGACAGGACCGCTGGTTCCAGGCTGCTCACCCCAATACTGGCCTATCTGCTGGTAGATGGGCACATACTGCGGATTGGCTTTCGCCATGGCCGTCTTGTTGGATGCCAAGGGCACCGAGGCCCCACCCTTCGTGTTGGGCACCAGCAATGTCCAGGTCTCACCGATGCCATACGACCACTGGGTGATATAGTCGCGATCGAGTCCGCTTGAAGTCTGATTGGCCGAATTGGCTTTCACCAGTTCACTCTTGCCACGCATCGACTCTTGACCGTACTCCCACGTGTGGTAAAGGTTCGACAGGTTGACCAGCACACCGAGCAGACCGCCGGCGATGCAGGCTCCCGTAGCCTTCAGGAAGTGGACATAGCGTTTCTGCTGGACGGCCTCCACCAGATAGGCCAGTATCATGAAGAGAATGATGAACAGATAGTAGTAGGTCATCTGCACGTGGTTGGCATGCACCTCAAAGGCAGCAAACACGCCCGTAACAATGAGTCCCCACAGGTATCGTCCGCGATAGGCCAGCACAATGCCGGCAATCATTGGCGGCAGATAGGCCAAGGCCCACACCTTCCAGATGTGGCCGGCCGCAATGATAATCAGGAAATAGGTGCTGAAGGCCCACAGCACGGAGCCCAGTGCTGCCAGGTGCTGACGGAAATCGAAGGCCCGCAGCAGGATATAGAAGCCCAGCAGATAGGCAAAGAGATACCACACATTCTCAGGCAGCCACAAATGGTAGGCCTGCTCGGCAGCCGAGAGCGTCGCCGTGCTGTCGTACGACGGTGCCAGCTGGTAGGTAGGCATGCCAGAGAACAGCGAGTTGGTCCAACGAGTGCGTTCACCCGTACGATACAGATATTCCGATGCCTCTTGTCCGGCACCCACGCCGGCCGACGAGTCGTGGCGATAGAGAATACGCCCCTCAATATCGGCAGGGAAGAAATAGGCAAAGGCCAGAACGGCAAATAGCAGCACTGCCAGCAAGTCGGGCAGAATTTTCTTAACGGTGTTCATCGTGCTTATCGTAAATGATTTTTGTCTGCTTGTTAAATATCGGGTGCAAAGATAACCATTTTTACTGAAAAATGCGTAACTTTGCAACCAAAACAATATTAATCGTATATGAAAATAGGTATTATCGTAGCCATGGACAAGGAACTGCGACAGTTGCAGTCGCTTTTCACCGACGGACATGTGCTCGTTCAGAAATGTGGCATCGGCAAGGTGAATGCCGCCTTGGGTGCCCAGCAAATGATCAATGAGTTCCATCCCGATGTCATCATCTCCAGCGGCTGTGCCGGCGGAAATGGCGACGACGTCAACGTGCAGGATGTTGTGGTGAGCACCGAGCTGACCTATCACGATGTCTATTGTGGCCGTGCCATCGACGACACCACCATCTATGGTCAGGTGCAGGGCTTGCCTGCCCGGTTCAAGGCCGACCCCTACCTGCTGCGCAAGAGTGAAGAACTAAACGTCCACCCCGGACTTATTGTTACTGGCGACTGGTTCGTTGACTCGCAAGAGAAGATGCGCGAAATCATTGGGCACTTCCCCGAAGCCAAGGCTGTCGACATGGAGTCGTGTGCCATCGCACAGGCATGCTATATCAACAAGGTGCCGTTCATTTCCTTCCGCGTCATCAGCGATATTCCACTGCGCGACACCGATGCCTCGCAGTATCATAATTTCTGGGACACCATCGCCGCACGCTCTTTCCAGACCACCAAGACCTTCGTAGAGTCACTCTGACTGCAGCAGCAAGCAACCAAAGGCAGAACTATTCACTTTTCACTACAACAATGGAAGTCATACAAAGTTTCACCATCGACCATACCCATTTGAAGCCCGGCATCTATGTCTCACGCGAAGACAAGGGCTTCACCACCTTCGACCTGCGCATCACCGAGCCCAACCACGAACCAGCCGTAGCCCCTGCCGCCATGCATAGTCTGGAGCACCTGATGGCCACGTGGTTCCGCAATTCTGAAGTGAAAGACGATGTTGTATACGTAGGTCCTATGGGATGCCTCACGGGCATGTACATCATCATGAAAGACCACGGGTCGGCAACCGAAGCTCGGGATTCGGGCAGCTATACCGTTGAGGACATGCGCCGCCTGACGATAGAATGCCTGCAATGGATTCTCACACAGACAGAGGTGCCTGCCACCACGCCTGAGACTTGTGGCAACTACCTGCTGCACGACCTGCCCATGTGTAAATGGGAGAGTGGCCGGTATCTTGACCGTTTGCAGCACGATTTCCACTGCGAGTACGCCAAGTTACAGGTCACTCTCGATGATGGTCGCATCTTTGCAGATGCCTAAAAAACAGAGTTATTTCACCTCCCAGATATCGTTGGTCTCAAGCAACTCAGCGAAGTTATGATACTTCTTCTGAGCTGAGACCTCAGCTATCTGTGCGTGGACAGCATCATTATAGGTGGGAGCCTCTACATCACGGATGACACCCAGGGCAATGGGGAAGCCGTCTTCCGGAGTCATCATGGCCAGCTTCAGCTGCAGGGTGTTATCCTCGCAGTGAGCATCGTGAACAAGCACGTCGTCAAGGGTGTAGCCATCCTTGCCTATCTCCACAACCTTCAAGCCGAAGCCCTGCTGCACCAGTCCGAACTCGTTATTCTCGCCGAACACCAGTTTCTCGCCGTGGCGCACATAGATAGCGTTCTTCTTGCGGCCCTCGTTGTTGTAGACGATGTCATGACAGTGGTCGTTGAAGATGACGCAGTTCTGCAGCACCTCGGTAACACTGGCACCCTTGTGCTCGTAGGCAGCCTTCAACACCTCAACACTGCCCTTGGCATCGGTAGCCACGCAACGGGCAAAGAAATGTCCGCGGGCACCAAAGCACAGCTCTGCAGGACGGAACGGATCCTCTACAGTGCCGTAAGGGCTGGACTTGCTGACGAAGCCGCGCGGCGAGGTGGGTGAATATTGTCCCTTGGTCAGACCATAGATGCGGTTGTTCAACAGAATCATGTTCAAGTCGATATTTCGACGGTTGGCATGAATGAAGTGGTTGCCACCGATAGCCAGTCCGTCGCCGTCGCCCGACACCTGCCATACGGTCAGGTTGGGGTTGGCCACCTTGGCACCCGTGGCAATAGCGGCGGCACGACCATGGATGGTGTTCATGCCGTAGGTAGCCATATAGTGGGGCAAGCGGCTGGAGCATCCAATACCGCTGATGACTGCAACATTCTCTGGAGCCACGCCAATCTCGGCCATGGCCTTATGGAGCGATGCCAGGAAGAAATGGTCACCGCATCCCGGACACCAACGTGGCTGTCCTTTCTTATAATCTTGTGCTGTATATGCCATAACTATTCACTATTAACTGTTCACTTTTCACTTCTTCAGAATTTCCTCGAATGCGTTGACTAACTCTTCTACCACGAACGGCTGTCCTTTCACCTGATTGAACTGGAAGGGTACGAAAGCGTCGACCTTCATGCGCAGGTAGGCTGCCAGCTGACCCATGTTCTGTTCGGCCACCACCACTTTCTTGTACTTCTTCAGCACCTCGGCAGTGTTCTTGGGCAGCGGGTTCAAATACTTAAAGTGGGTCTGTGCCACTTTGTAGCCCTTCTGGCGCAACTCGTCCATAGCGGTATGCAGATGACCGTAGGTAGAACCGAAGCCCACAATGAGCAGGTCGGCATCGGCCACATCGCCATCGACCTCCAGGTCGGGCACTTCAATATTTGCAACCTTCTGCTGGCGCAGACGAGTCATCAGGTCGTGGTTCTCAGGATTGGTAGAGATGGCACCTGTGTTGGAATCTTTCTCCAGACCTCCCAGGATATGGGCGAAGCCCTCCCGTCCCGGCACAGCCCAGTAGCGGGTGCCGTTCTCAGCACGCATGTAGGGAGTCCACTTGCCCTTCAGTTCCTCAGGAACGTATGGGGGATTGATGGCATCGAGCTTGGCCATATCCGGCAGACGGAAGGCACCGCTTCCGTTGGCTACGAAGGCATCGGTGAGCAACACAACAGGGGTCATGTGTTCCAAAGCTATCTTACAGGCCTGATAGGCTGCATCGAAGCAGTCGACAGGACTGGTGGCTGCCAGCACGGGCATCGGGCTCTCGCCGTTACGACCGAAGAGCACCTGCAGCAGGTCGGTCTGTTCCGACTTGGTGGGCAGACCCGTGGCAGGACCGCCACGCTGCACGTCGAGCACCACCAAAGGCAGTTCCATGATGACGGCCAGGTTCATGACCTCACTCTTCAGACAAATGCCAGGGCCAGAGGTGCTGGTGATGCCCAAAGCACCTGCAAACGAAGCGCCGAGGGCCGAAGCGGCACCCGAGATCTCGTCTTCGCACTGAACGGTGACAACACCCATTGACTTGTGCTTCGACAGTTCATGAAGCACATCGGTAGCCGGCGTGATGGGGTAAGAGCCTAAATAGAGTCTCAACCCTGCTTTCTCGGCAGCTGCCATGAAGCCGTAGGCCGTGGCTTTGTTGCCAGTGATATCCATATAGCGGCCAGGCACTTTCTCTTTCGACTCAATGCGATAGACATTGATGGTAGAAGAATGAGTGTTGTGACCATAGTCATAGCCAGCCTGAATCACCTTGATATTTGCCTCGGCAATGGCTGGTTTCTTGGCAAATTTCTCGCGCAGGAAGTTAGCCACCAGGTTCAGATCGCGGTCGAACAGCCAGCACACCAGTCCCAGTGCAAACATGTTACGGCACTTCAGCATGGCCTTGTTGTCCATGTCGGTATCGGCCAGTGCGGCTTTCACCATGGTTGTCAGGGGGCACTGGATGACGCGGTCGGGGTCGATGCCCATCTCGCCTAAGTAGTCCTCGGTCTTGAACTGTGCCTTCTCCAGATCTTTCGGTCCGAAAGAATCGGTATCAATGATAATCGTTGCCCCAGACTTGGCATAGCGATACTGCGTCTTCAGGGCAGCAGCGTTCATAGCCACCAGCACATCGCACTTGTCGCCAGGGGTGTAGACCTTGCCCTCACCAATGTGCACCTGGAAACCAGAAACACCTGTGAGCGAGCCTTGCGGAGCGCGAATGTCAGCGGGATAGTCGGGGAAAGTAGAGATACCGTTGCCGACGGTGGCACTTACGGTAGAAAAAATGTTTCCGGCCAATTGCATACCGTCGCCGGAGTCACCTGAAAAACGTACGACCACTTGGTCCAAGTTCTTCACTTCCAATTTTTCAGCCATATATACAAATTAATATAAGTATTGTTTGCGGCTGCAAAGGTCGGAAACTTTAGCGAGAATACAAAACTTTTGCACGCAAAAATGCAAGAAAACAGCATTCTGCGGAATAAACTGCGAAAGTTTATGCAATATTCACCCTGTTTTCTGTGTAATTATACAGAACGACCTGATGCCTGTTCAGCGATGCCTGTACATCTATCATGCGCTGATTGCGCGAGCCGCGAAAGCAGAGTGTCTCGTCGCGCTGGGCTTTCACAAAAGGCCCGTCGACCAGCACATCAAGATATTCCAGCAGGGCTCGCTGGCGCGGATTAGTGATTAGTGCTTCGAAAGTAAACCCCGTATAGCACCAGATGGTCTTCATGGTACGTTCCTTGATGGCCCGTGCCAATTCTGCAAAGCCTTCCGGCTGATACATCGGGTCGCCCCCAGAGAAGGTGACATTTGCATAGGGGTCAGCCTCAATAATCCGCATGATCTCCTCAGTCGACATGGCATGTCCGCCCTCGAAATCCCACGACTGGGGGTTGTGGCAGCCCGGACACTGATGACGACAGCCAGCACAGTAGATGGAGGTCCGGAATCCCGGACCATCCACCATCGTGTCTTCTATGATCGACAAAACAGAGATCATTTTTCTCTTTTACGAGCCTGACTAGTTATACTAGTTCTAGAATAGTTTCTGCTCACCGTCGTCAATATGAGTGACGCGGTCGTTCAGTTCGGCCAACTTACCACTGTTCCAGCGGTCGGTAGTGCCTACCAGATAACCAGTGATGCGCTGCAACTTGTCGATGTTCTTGCTGCCACATTTTGGGCAGACCTTCAAGTCGGCCTGTGCATTCTCGTAACCACAGTCCATGCAGCGGTTGCGATTGTGGTTCACCGATCCGTAACCCATATCCAGACGATCCATCATGTCGACCACGCTCATGATGACCTGCGGATTGTGCGTGGCATCGCCGTCAATCTCCACGTAGAAGATATGTCCGCCACGAGTCAGATTGTGATAAGGTGCCTCCACTTCCGCCTTATGACGGGCTGAGCACTTATAGTAGACGGGCACATGGTTGGAATTGGTATAGTAGTCGCGATCGGTCACGCCGGGAATCTTGCCGAACTCCTTGCGATCGCGCTTGGTGAAGCGACCTGCCAGACCTTCGGCCGGTGTGGCCAGCACTGAGTAGTTATGATGATAGCGCTCACAGAAATCGTTGACCCTATCGCGCATATAAGTCACAATCTTCAGGCCCAGTTCTTGTGCCTCCTCGCTTTCGCCGTGGTGTTTTCCTATCAGTGCCACGAGACATTCTGCCAGTCCGATGAAGCCGATACCCAGTGTGCCCTGGTTGATAACGCTCTCAATCGTTTCGTTGGCCCCCAGCTTGTCAGCCCCAATCCACAAGCTCTTCATCAGCAAGGGGAACTGCTTGGCGTATGCCGTCTTCTGGAACTGGAAACGCTCGTCCAACTGACGGGCAGCCAGTTCCAACTGTTCGTCGAGCTTAGCCATGAACTGTGCAATGCGCTGTTCCTTGTCTTCAACCTTCATGCACTCGATGGCCAACTTTACAATATTAATAGTGGTGAACGAGATATTGCCGCGACCCACCGAGGTCTTCGGCCCGAAGCGATTTTCGAACACGCGGGTACGGCATCCCATGGTAGCCACCTCGTGCAGATAGCGTTTCGGATCGTCGGCACGCCACTCGTCGTTCTGGTTGAAAGAGGCATCCAGATTCAAGAAGTTAGGGAAGAAGCGACGGGCCGTCACCTTGCAGGCCAGCTGATAGAGGTCGAAATTGCGGTCTTCGGGCAAGTAGTTCACGCCACGCTTCTTCTTCCATATCTGAATAGGGAAGATGGCTGTCTCGCCACCGCCCACGCCCTCGTAGGTGGAGAGCAGGATCTCGCGCATGACGCAGCGTCCCTCTGCCGAAGTGTCCGTACCGTAGTTGATAGAAGAGAACACCACCTGGTTACCGCCGCGCGAATGGATGGTGTTCATGTTGTGGATGAAAGCCTCCATAGCCTGATGTACACGGCTCACAGTCTTGTTGATGGCATGCTGACGAACACGGTCCTTGCCTTTAAGGTCGTCAAGCGGCTGTTTCAGATAGTCTATCAGCGGCTCGTCGTACAATTCAGAGAAGTCTTCGCCATAGAGTTCCTCCAAGTGTTTCACCTCTTCTATATAAGAGAGGCGCACGAAGGGAGCCAGATAGAAGTCGAAAGCAGGAATAGCCTGTCCGCCGTGCATCTCGTTCTGCGCACACTCCAGCGAGATACAAGCCAGCACCGAGGCTGTCTCAATGCGCTTGGCTGGGCGCGAAGCTCCGTGTCCGGCAATGAATCCGCAGTTCAAGATGTTGTCAAGCGGATGTTGCACACAGGTCAGCGACTTCGTGGGGTAGTAGTCTTTGTCGTGGATATGCAGATAGTTATGCTCCACGGCATCGCGCACCTCGGGCGACAGCAGATAGTCGTCAACAAAAGGCTTCGTGGTCTCCGAGGCGAACTTCATCATCATGCCGGCAGGGGTGTCGGCATTCATATTGGCATTCTCGCGTGTGATATCGTTCGACTTCACGTTGACGATGTCCAAGAAGATATCGCGGGTCTTGGCCTTTCGGGCAATGCTGCGCTGGTTGCGATAGGCAATATACTTCTGCGCCACATCTTTTCGGGCACTCTTCATCAACTCGACCTCAACGAGGTCCTGAATGGCCTCCACGGTCATCTGCGTCTGACCGCGCTGGGCTATATGGTCGGTAATGGTGTTCAACAACCGTTCGTCCTCACCTCTCTCTGTGGTCATCATCGCCTTACGGATAGCGGCCATGATTTTTTGCTCGTTAAAGCCCACAATACGACCATCGCGTTTTACAACTGTCTGTATCATAAACGATTAAAAAAAATTAAGCTTTTAGTTTATCTGAAATACAGTTGCAAAGATATAAAATTCCCCTGAAAACCGACACCTGTTTTAACAAAAAAAATCAGGCGATTTGACGCAAATCGCCTGATGATTTATATATAAAAAGGTGTATATGATTTGATTAGCGATTTTCTTTGACGAAAATCTTTTTTCCGTTGCGGATATAGAGTCCCGTCGACGGATTTTTCACTGCCCGGCCGCTCAAATCATAGTAGGTGTTGTTTGTCTGCACCTGCTGCTGTTCGCTCTTGGTATCCTGAATCTCAGTAGCAATGAATTCCTCCTCAGACATCAAGGGCACTTTCGAGAAGTCCATGTCGCTACCCAGATAATAGCCGCCGATGTTAGTTGGCTGGTTGTAGCCCACCTGTTCGTGGATACACTGCATGTAGTAGGTATGGTCGCTCATCAGATAAGGCAGCTTATACTGAGTGGGATACCAAGTCGAGAAGATCTTGATGTTCTTTAGTTTTGAACCATCGGGCACGATGAACTCCTCGCGCCAGTCGCCGAGCATATCACCATACCAGCCGGGGTTCGACTTTGAACTATTGTTGAACGAGATGTCGTAGCGATAGATAGTGAACGTACGACCGTGGGAAAAGCTTTGAACGATGCCCTCGTTGATCATCTGCCTGTTCAGATAGCCGTCGAACCAGATGCCTGCATTGGCAGAACTTTCCTTTTTGCGATTGCCGTCCTTATACATCTCAGTACCATTCTGGTCGAACAGTTCGTTTCCGTACATCCAGAACTCATAGCCTGGAGAACTTGGGTCAACATCGGCAGTCATACAACGACCCATATCATTATCCGACGTTCCATCTTTTTTCCAGATAAGACTACCGTCTTTCGCATCGTGGAGTGCAACCTGAGTCTTTCCATTCTCTAAACAGTGGAACACCTGCATGCCTTCGCGGTCAGGTAGAAACTTACCAACATGGTTGGCATCACCATGACCCAAGCGAGTTGTCCAAAGGCCTGTACCGTCGTCATCCCATGCACACGAACCATACATTACCTCATCTTTGCCGTCGCCATCCAAGTCGGCTACATTGAAGGCATGATTACCCTGACCGGCATAGTAGCTGTTATAGTTACCGTCCTTGTTCGTGTCTCTGCCTCCAGGTGTGTCAGTGTCAAGTTTCCACATGCGCGACAACGAGCACTCCAGTCCTCTGTCAGCATCGGGAGTACGCAGGAATTCCCATGCTTCTACTACCGTACGGCCATAAACACCTCGTCCCAGAAACACCTGCAGCCCCTTGCCTTTGAACGAAGCAACACCCAAACGAAGTGAGTTTGCAAGTTTCCAATAGTATTTCTTCTCACGAGGATCCCACTTCCAGTCGTTCTCATACCAGTTGGCAGCCAACTCAGCAGGAGTCTGTCCCTCTACACCGCGACAGATAAAGTTATTTCGCGCCAGTTCCCTGCCAGTTTTTCCATCAATGACCGAGAAGAACTCCGGACCACCATAGCCTTTCGAGCCATCACCCGTATAGTGACCTGAAGGCCAGATGTCGCGGTAGTCGGTCTTACCGTCGCCGTCGGTATCAGGGATTTCCTTACCGTCACCAAAGACAGTGCCTTCACCCGTTTTTGTAACCACCTCGGCACAGCCGTCGCCATCGAGGTCGGCCACAGCAAAGTTAATCGAGTTGCCTGCAATGATGTTCGGACCCGATTTTACGCGCCACAGGAAGGTTCCGTCAAGTTTATAGGCATCAAAGATGGCAATGTGCTTGGCTCGCTTGTCGCTGTCGCCTGCTCCCTCACTGGTACCAGTCACATTGCCATTGGCATCGTAGTAGGTGAGCAGTCGCTTCACCACCACTTCCATCACGCCGTCGCCGTCGAGATCGCCCACGGAGCAGTCGTTGGCCTGATATTTGAACTCATTAGGATAGTCACTGCAATCGTCGGTAGAAACCAAAGGAATAGTGATGTAGGGCAGTTTGTCCTTCCACAAACGTTCATCAATCACAACCGAGTCAAGTGCAGCTTCACGCAGGGCCTGCTTGTCTGCTGCCTTTGAAACAGCGAAAGGTGGTGTTCCCGCAAAAAAATCTCCACGAACCAAATAATATACAGTAGAAGATGTGGGTAAAGTCAATTGGCAACAGGTTGCGTCCTTGATATTATATGCTTTTCTTCCCAAAGAGCCATCAGGCTGAGAAGCCGCACGACTATACAGATGGAACGAGGTATCCCACGTGTCAGTCGGAAGCATACGCCAGCTAATCAACAACTTCCCTATATCATTCAAATAAGCATTTCCGCTTGTGCTCACCTCAGAATTGCCACACACCGATGCCCACATACCACGCTGGCCTTGAAAGGTCGCCATCGGCAGCTGTGCATTAATCACCATAGATGAAACAGCCACTGCCATTAACAAAAAAATCTTTTTCATACTGTTCTAGTTTTTAGTTCTTTTGATTTCTACCGGCAAAAGTACGCAATACCTTTTTTATATATGCGGACAATCGTACAAAAAATCGTAAAATTGTCCGCACTTTGTCTTTTTCAAGCCACTTGTCATTATTTCTTCGACACGTTTGTAGCCTTAACGAAATAGATAATCAGCAGGACGTATGCAACCAATGCACACAATTCCGATAGCGGGTTGGCCAGCCACGACTCACTGATGGGGTTGAACCCGCCAAAGCGCAACAGGGCACTCACCACGCCCATCAACGCGCCACCAGCAATGAAGCCCGAAGCTATCAGCGTGCCTTTCTCGCCACGGGCATCGTTCACCGCTTTATCTTTGGATCGCGTTGTCACATACCAGTTGATGGCACCGCCCACCAGCAGCGGGGTGTTCAGTTCCAAGGGAATGAACATGCCCAGGGCGAAAGGCAGCGCCGGCACCTTGCAGAGTGTGAGCACAACGGCCAGCACGGCACCAATGGCATAGAGCAGCCACGGTGCCCCCACTCCGTTCATCAAGGGATCGATAACGGCAGCCATCGCATTTGCCTGCGGAGCAGCCAGCTGTCCTGAGGCAAAGCCATAGGTCTCATTGAGCAGCATCATCACACCTCCTACCGTGGCTGCTGAGACAAGTGTGCCCAAGAACTTCCACGTTTCCTGCTTTCGAGGGGTCGTTCCTAACCAATAGCCAATCTTCAGGTCGGTGATGAAGGCACCCGACATAGCCAGCGCCGTGCAGACCACGCCACCCATGATGAGGGCTGCCACCATACCGCTGGTACCGTTGAGTCCCACGCCCACCATGACCACTGAGGCCAGAATGAGTGTCATCAGGGTCATGCCGCTGACAGGATTCGAGCCCACGATGGCAATTGCATTGGCAGCCACCGTAGTAAACAGGAAGGCGATGACGGCCACCAACACGATAGCAACCAAAGCCTGAAGCAAATTACCATCCATCACCCCAAACCAGAAGAACAGGAAGGTGACAAGGATGGTTACAGCCGATGAAATGGCGATAAATTTAAGAGAAAGGTCTTGGCTGGTTCTCGGAGTGCTCGAATTATTCGGAGTGCTCTGATCACTCTGATTATTCAGAGTATTCTGATTACTCAGATTATTCTGACTGCTCTGAGAAATTCTCGACACGGCACCCTTGATGATATCCCAGCTTCTGATGATACCTATGACACCAGCCATAGCAATAGCACCGATACCGATAGACTTGCCATATGCACGGAAAATTTGTTCAGGCGACATATCGCCGACAGCCATCGTGATAGAGGGGTCCCACTGGTTCAACACATCGCTGCCAAAGACCATTGCCATGCCGGGCACTACCAGCCACCACACGGCAAACGAGCCCAGACAGATAATCAGCGCGTACTTAAAACCTATAATATAGCCTAAGCCCAGTACGGCAGCACCCGTGTTCACCTTGAACACCAGCTTAGCATGCTCGGCCAAATCCTGACCGAAGCCCACCACTCTACTGGTGAAGTTCTCGTTCCACCAACCAAACGTAGCCACAATGAAATCGTAGATTCCGCCTACCAGTCCTGCAATCAGCAGCGGCTTGGCCTGACCACCACCCTTTGCGCCACTCACCAGCACCTGCGTGGTGGCCGTAGCCTCAGGGAAAGGATACTTGCCATGCATATCGCTGACGAAATACTTGCGGAACGGAATGAGGAACAGAATGCCAAGAATGCCACCCAAGAGGGATGCAAAGAAAATCTTCAGAAACGATGCCGACATCTCAGGATATTTTGCCTGCAGGATATAGATGGCTGGCAATGTGAAGATGGCACCGGCCACAATGGCACCCGAACAGGCACCTATCGACTGGATGATAACATTCTCGCCCAGTGCCTTGTTGCGCTTGGCAGCCGTACTCACACCCACCGCAATGATAGCAATGGGGATGGCAGCCTCGAACACCTGACCCACCTTCAGTCCCAGATAGGCGGCAGCGGCCGAGAAAAGCATCGCCATCAGTACGCCCCACGTCACCGACCACGTGTTCACTTCCGGATAGACACCTCGTGGCGACATCAGCGGCTCATATTGTTCACCTTCCTTCAGTTCCCTGAATGCATTCTCGGGCAACTGGCTTTTTACTTCAAAATCTTCCATTTCATCGACGTTTTTTATCGGTTCACAAAAAGTTCACTTTTCATTTAACAAAAACTTAACGGCTACTTAAAAACAGTTAGCAAGCACCTGTTTGATACGCCGCAGACCTTCCATCAGCTGACTGCGCGGACAGGCAATATTCAGTCGGATGAAGCCTTCACCAGTTGTCTGCCCGTACATCGTGCCCGAATTGACCCACACATGGGCTTCATTCAATAGTTTTTCCGCGATTTCATCGCTGGAAAGACCAGTCGGGCGGATATCTACCCACACCAGATAAGTGCCTTCCAACGGAGTCACCTTCAACTGGGGCAGTTCGTGGGCAAAGAAGTCACAAAGGGCTTCATAGTTCTGATAGATATACTCGCAAAGACTGTCAAGCCACTCCTCGCTCTCATTGTAGGCTGCCTGCAGAGCCACCACGCCAAAGGGATTCACGTCGCACACCTCGTTGATATTGATGGCGCGGTCTATTCTGCGCCGCCAGGAAGGATTGGAACAGATGATGTTAGCAATCTGAAGTCCTGCCGTGTTGAACGACTTTGACGGCGAGGTGCAGACAATGGCGTTATCCATGTGGCAAACCGTTCCGTATGGCACGTAGCGACAGCCGCGATAGGTCAGTTCGTTGTGGATCTCGTCGCTCACCACGATGACGTTGTTTTCCTTACATATATTATATACGCGCGCGAGTTCCTCATGCGTCCACACCCTGCCTGCCGGATTGTGCGGATTGCAGAGAATGAGCAGTTTGGCACGCGGCGAACGGGCTTTCTGCTCCAGATCGTCGAAATCCATCGTGTAGCGTTGGTCACTGCCAAGGTGCAACGCATTCTCCACCACCTTGCAACCGTTGTTGCGCACCGACGAGAAGAAGCAGTTGTAGACAGGTGTCTGCAGGATAACCTCATCGCTGGGTTCGGTGAAAGCCTTCACGATGACCGATAAAGCCGGCACCACACCCGAGGTGTATTGAATCCACTTGCGCTCTATCTCCCACTGATGGCGACGACGGAACCATGAAATAATGGCATCGTAGTAGCTTTCAGGCACGTGGGTATAGCCAAACACGCCATGCTCCACACGCTGTTGTAGTGCACGGATAACGGCCGGTGCCGTCTGGAAGTCCATGTCGGCTACCCAAAGAGGAATCATATCCTCTGGCAGTGGTCTGTCCTCTGATTGACTGGGAATTTCTTCATCCCATTTCACGCACCCGCTCCCACGCCTTGTCACCGTTTTGTCAAAATCGTACTTCATTTTCTCGTCTCTATCACGCAGTTTGCCGGCTGTTTAATATTACCGTCGATAGTCACCGAGCCGATGGAATCGGCCAAAATATGTCCACTCGTGGGGTTCTTGATATTCTCGATATGTCCCTTGATATCAGCCTCAACGCACGAATATTCGAACACGCGGTCGCAGGCCTTGTCGAAAGTACAGTTCTCCAGCACCAGTTGGTCGGCGTAGCAGAGCAGCTGTTCGCCTGCCAGCTGACAATTCACCAAGCGCACGTTCTTAGAGTGCCAAGCCAGATATTCACCGTCAAGGAAAGAGTCGTAGATGGTGATGTTCTCGCACTCCCAGAACGAGTCCTTCGTCACGATGTGCGCATTGTGCAGCTCCACGTTCTTGCAATACTGGAACACATACTTCGAATCGCTCTTCAGTCCGTCGATGCGCACGTTTTCGCAGAACATGAAGGGATAGGTGCCGTCGTGCAACTCCAGATTCTTTGCCTCGATGTTGCGACAGCGCCAGAAGGTCTCGTCGGCATCGTTGATGACCACATTCTCCAGTTGTATATCGTGCATCTCGCGGAACATCTTCGGACCGTCGATGCGCGTATTGGTCATCACCAGGTTGTCGCTGTACCACAGTGCCGAACGGGCTCCGGCATCAAACTGACAATTATTGATCTTGAAGCCGTGGACATGCCAGAAGGGATATTTTCCCCACAAATGACAACCCTCAGCCTCAATGTTCGAACACTCCTTGATGCCGCTCTCGCCCTCACCAATCGTCACCTGCTCCAAGCGCAGATTATGGCACTCGAAAAGTGGGCGTTCTCCTTCAAAATGTTGATTACGTATTGTTTCCATTATGATTATATTTTTAAGTAAGTTCAGTATAAATGGCTGCAAAGCGTTGGGCGGCATCGTTGTTTTCGAAGCGTCGCACATAGTCGAGGCTCCGTTCTATGCGCACCTCGCGGCCTTCGGCTCCTCGCAGCACCTGCTGCAGAGCAGCCGCCAACCCCTCGGCATCGTCGGGATCAACGTAGAGACTGTCTGGGCCGCCCGCCTCCTCCAAACAAGATCCAGTACAGGCCACCACAGGCAAGCCCATGCGGATGGCCTCGATGATGGGGATGCCAAAGCCCTCATAGCGAGAAGGATAGACGAACGCCTCGGCCAGTTCGTAGAGGGCAGGCAGATCATCGTCGGGCACACCGTGAAGCAGGTACAGCCGGTGGGCCAGTTGATGGCGCTCAGCATAGTCGACCACCTGCTTGGCATACTTTGTGCTGCGCCCCACCAGCACCAGATGCACCTCGTCGGGCAACCAAGCAAGAGCCTTGACGGCCAGCAACGTGTTCTTGCGCTCCTCGATGGAGCCCACGCTTAATATGAAACGCTCAGAGAGTTTGTATCGAACTCGAACAGCGTTTGATGCAAATGCATCGTGCGTTTGATGGAAACGCTGCGCACAGCTCTGATAGACCAGGTCGATGTGTTCCTTCTCAACACCGCCCAACTCACAGATATCGCGCCGCGTGCACTCGCTGATGGCCACGATACGGTCGGCTTCGCGAAGGGTCTGAAAGAACTTGCGCTTATAGATGAGTACGTCAATCGGATTGTAGTATTCTGGATGGCGCATGAAGATGAGGTCGTGAATAGTGACCACCGTCTTGATGCCGCTCTTGCGGATGCCTACGGGCAGTTCGCCCGACAGGCCATGAAACACCTGCACACCGTCGGCCTGCAACTGGCTGACGATGCCCCTTGAACGCCAGTAGGACTTGTAGAGCGAGAAAAGGGGAGAGGGAAGTGAGGAGAGAGGATAGACGTAGTGCAGGTTCTGCCGTTCAGGCACCTGCTGGCGGAGGTTGTCGCGCCCACGGTCAGGAGCATACAGGCGAAGGTCGAACTCACTGAAAGCCGCCAGGTCGTTCACCAGTGTGCGCCCATAGCTGCCCAGTCCGGTGCCATTCCTCACAATGCGCTTAGCATCGAAACCTACGGTGATTGGATGTTTCATGGTGCAAAGGTATAGAAAAAAAGATAAAAAGCGTGCTCAAATTCCTATATTTTCAGAAATAATATGTACTTTTGCGCTCGAAAAGCTTAACTGCGAAGAATCATGAAGAGAGTCACCATACTGCTTCCTGCCTATAACGAAGAGGCTTCGTTTCCATTGATAACCGAGCGTATGAACCAGGTGGTAGCCGACAACCCCGACTACGAGTGGGAGTTCCTGCTGGTCAACGACGGAAGTACTGACAACACCCTCCAGCAGATGATACGGCTGCACGAAAGAGACCCGCGCTTCAGCTACGTAGACCTTTCGCGCAACTATGGAAAGGAAATCGCCATGATGGCCGGCTTCGACTATGCCACCGGCGATGCCCTCATCATCATGGATGCCGACATGCAGCACCCCGTCGACGTGATTCCTGAGATGCTGCGCTACTGGGAAGAGGGCTACGACGATGTCTACGCACAGCGACAGGCCAGCAAGGAGTCGTGGCTGAAGCGGAAGACCTCGCACTGGTATTACGGACTGTTGCAGTCGATGACGAAGATTCCCATCCAGAAAGACACGGGCGACTTCCGCCTGCTGGACCGTTCCTGCATAGAAGCGCTGAAGCAGATGCGCGAGACGGAGCGCAACACCAAGGGCATGTATTCGTGGATAGGATTCCACAAGAAAGGCATCTTCTATCAGCAGCAGCTACGACAGGAGGGCACGAGCAAGTGGAGCACCCTCTCGCTGCTGAACCTTGCCCTGAACGGCATCACTTCGTTCACAACGGCACCCCTGCGCCTGGCTTCCATCATGGGAATCATCGTTTCGCTTGTCGCCTTCATCTACCTTATTTATATTATAGTAGTCACCAACCTGTATGGCGAACCCGTGCAGGGCTATCCCACCATCATGGTGACCATGCTGTTCCTGGGCGGCGTGCAGCTGTTAGGCATCGGCATCATAGGCGAATACTTGGGAAGGGTGTTCAACGAGGTAAAAGGGCGACCCGGCTATTTCATCAACTCGTACAACGGAAAGCGGAAGTAATCACGATGAGAGTCCACTTGCCACTTGAAGAGCGGATGCGAAAGGCGCTGCTGACTTGCATCGCCCTCGTCATGCTGACTGCCTGCAGCAGTAGCGAAGACGAGTGGTACTACTACCAGTCGGGCACGGTGGTGACCAGTCTTGACGACATCAACACAGGCTTGCCAAAGGTAGACATCACCACGCCGGGAAAGACCGAGGTGGTCAGCAAGGAGGTGTGGACAGAGGGAGCCAAGGTGACCATCTACCTTGCTGACGGCAGCATTGACTATCAAGGAACGCTCAGCATCAAGGGACGCGGCAATTTCACCATGCAGCTGCCCAAGCGGCCTTTCGCCCTGAAACTGGACAAGAAGAGCCCCGTTCTGGGCATGCCCAAGCACAAGCGGTGGTGCCTGCTGGCCAACTGGCTTGACCGCACCATGATGCGCAATGCCGTGGCTTTCGAGATAGCAGCACAGATGCCAGCACTCGACTACACGCCACGCGGACGCTTCGTTGAGGTGTTTTTCAACGGCCGCCATCTGGGCAACTACTACCTTTGTGAGCAAATCAAGATTGACGAGAACCGCGTCGACATCACTGAAGCCGGAGCCAATGTCACCACAGGACCTGCCGTGACGGGAGGCTATCTCTTTGAACTGGACGACTATTTCGACGAGCCACACCGCTTCATGTCGGAACAGGCCGGCATGCCCTGGCAAATCAAGGAGCCCGACGAGCTCAGTCAGGTGCAGGTCGACTATGCCAAGCATTATGTGGCCGAACTGGAGAACGCGCTCTACGACAACGACCGCTTCCGTCGCCGCGACTTTGCGGAGTATCTGGACCTAAACTCGTTTGTCGACTGGTGGCTGGTTCACGAGCTCACCATGAACACAGAGGTGAGGCACCCCCGCAGCTGCTATATGTATAAGGACATCGACCCACCTGGCGGCATCGCGAAACTGAAGGCCGGCCCCGTGTGGGACTTCGATCTCTGGACGTTCAATGCCGACCTGACCAATCAGTTCACGTCGTTCAACAGCCTCTACTACCTGCAGCTGTTTCAGGATCAAGGCTTCCGTCAACTGGTAAAAGAGCGGTGGGCAAGGATGAAAGAGGCCGGACTGCTGCAACACACCTGCGACTTCATCGACCTGACTGAGCAGCAGCTGGCACTCTCCGACCAACTGAATGCCAAGATGTGGCCCATCACCCGACCCATGAATGCCGACACTTTCCTGAGCTTCCACGATGCAGCACAGAAACTGAAGACGGCCTTCATACGCAAATACACATGGCTCGACAACGCCATCAACCAATTATAACGACAACCACTCTACAGACAGCAACAATATGAAAAAGAACCTTCTCTTACTGCTCACGCTGTGGCTGACAGTCTCAGCCGCACAGGCACAGATATGGATAGGCGGCGGTCTCAGCATGAAGACCAGCAGCACCACACTGGGCAGCTATCACATGGGAACCAACAACACGATAGCGGTGACACCCGAAGTGGGATACTGCCTCAGCAACATCTGGGCCGTTGGCCTGCGCATAGGCTATGCCCACTACGACGATGCTGAGACGGTACTTATCGACCAGACACTGATGGGGCAGTCGAACGAGTTCAGCGTGGCACCCTTCGTGCGCTATACGTTCTACCAGACAGGTGCCTTCAGCTTCTTTGCCGACGGCGCACTGGCCTATCGCGCCATCCATAAGTCGGGCTACGACAGCAACATGAACACCCTGGGTCTGAACATCGGGCCGGGCGTGCAGATGGCCATTAACAAGAAGGTGGGGCTGACAGCGCGGATGGGCTTCGCCGGCTATGAGCATTCGTGGATGAAAGACCGCGGCATGAAGCTGAAGAACAACCGCTTCAGCCTCGATGTGTTCAGCGACTTCACCTTCGGAGCCTACTTCAACCTGTAGTCGCGCACCATCATTTCGTAGCACAACTTCAGCCATACCAGCACCACCGGCAGGGCTTTCAGCGCGTAGGGCTGCACCCACTCGCGCCGCAGATAGGCTGGGAAGAGGTCGCTGGGCGAGAAACTGGTCAGGATGAAGACGAACACCATCAGCGCAACATCCCATCCGTTTCGTTTCCAGGGGGCCGCCGTGTACCAGATGACGACACCGGCCAGGGCAATGATATAGCCACTCGACTCGCTGCCTGTAGAGAACAGCACCACGAACATCAGCACCGAGGCCAGCAGCGTCTGGCGGAAAGCCACATTTTTATATTGTGAGAAGCGCAGGTAGGGATAGCCGAAGAGCAACAAGCCGGGCCCTATCAGCCATAAGTCGCTATAGGTGGCACAGCCCGATATCTTGCGAACCATGCCCAAGAGCGAAATATTCTGGTGGTCGGCAAACAGGTTGTCACTGTTCTTACCCACCAGACTGCCCATCCACTCGCCATACTGCCCCACTACATATTCAGGACTGCTGATGATCATAGGGGCGGCAAACAGCACGATGCCCCACCCTATCAGCGACAGCACAAAGCGCACCTTGTGTTTCGAGAAGAAGAAGAAAGCCAGACCCACAATGCCATACAGCTTTACCAGCGTGCCCAGCACAATGAAGAAGGCGGCACTGCTGTCGCGTTCCTTTTCTATCAGATAATAGGAAAGCAGGATGATGGCCGCAATGCCTACGTTGAACTGCTGCATATAGAGGGCTGTCAGCAGCTCGTGGGCACAGAACCACAGCAGGAACAGTTGCTGACGGTCGGTGAACTGCGAGCGGCGCACCGCTACATACAGGAACAACGCAAGGAAGAGACACCAGAGCACCAGGCCCACCCACTCGGGCACCACGGCGAACGGAGCAACCACCAGCGAGAACAGCGGCCCGTAGTAGTTCACGTCGAAATACTCGGCCGGATAGGCAGCATAGAGCGACAGCTGATGCCACGTGTGCCAGAACACTCCCCTGAAAATCAGGAAATTATTATGGCTGTGCATCTTCATCACAGCCGCGATGACGGCTATCAGCATCCACAGCGAGAACAGCGTGCGATAGTCGCGCCACAGGGGCATAGCCAGAAAAGAGCGTAGTTTTTCTTTCATTGAAATCTTATCACGATACCTTTAATGCGTGCAAAGTTAATATATTTTTTTGTAGATTGCTGAATATTCAGATTTTATTCGTACCTTTGCCACCGAAAAATTTCAATTATAGCTTATGCTGAAGCAGTTTTTAGCCATCATGAAGCGCTACCTCAGGCCATACCGCAAGTATCTGGCATGGTCGGTGTTGCTCAACTTCTTTTCCCAGTGGATGAACGTGTTCTCGTTCGTAGTACTGATACCAATCCTCAATATTCTTTTCAAGATCGACCAGACCGTCTACGAGTACAAGCCGTGGACGTGGAGCACGCTCGACAAGGAGACCATCACCAACAACGGCTATGCCTATGTGCAGGAACTGATTGTTGAGCACGGTGCCTTCATGACGCTGGTGTTCATGGGCTCGGCCCTCATCATCATGACTGCCATCAAGACGCTGGGCTACTTCGCCTCGTCGTCGGTGATGATACCACTGCGTACCGGCGTGGTGCGCGACATCCGCATTGAGGTCTACGAGAAAGTGCTGAAGCTGCCGCTGAGCTTCTTCTCTGAAGAGCGCAAGGGCGACATCATTGCCCGCATGTCGTCAGACGTAGGTGCTGTGGAGAACTCCATCACCAGCAGTATCGACATGCTCATCCGCCAGCCCATCGCCATTCTGGTGTGCTTCGCCACCATGCTGACGGTCAGCTGGCAGCTCACCCTCTTCGTCATCATCGTGGCACCTGTTGCCGGATGGATCATGGGCATCGTGAGCCGCAAGCTGAAGAGCCAGTCGGCCACCGTGCAGGGCAAGTGGGGTGTCATGCTGGCCCAGCTGGACGAGACGCTGGGCGGCCTGCGCATCATCAAGGCCTTCATTGCCGAACAGAAAATGCTGCGCCGCTTTGTCAACATCAACGAAGAATACCGCAAGGATGTCAACTCGATGGCCATGCGCCAGAACGCTGCCCACCCCATGTCTGAGTTTCTGGGCACCGTCATCATCGTCATCGTGCTGTGGTTCGGCGGATATCTCATCCTCAGCGAATCGAACCTGATTGATGCCTCAACGTTCATCTTCTTCATGGTCATCCTCTACAGCGTCATCAACCCGCTCAAGGATCTGTCGAAGGCTACCTATCAGATTCCCGTCGGACTGGCTTCGATGGACCGCATCGACTTCATCCTGAAGGCCGAGAACCCCATCAAGGAACCTGAGAATCCGCAGCCCATGACATCCTTCGAACAGCAGATTGAGCTGCGCGACGTAGGCTTCAGCTACGTCACGGGCCGCGAGGTGCTGAAGCACATCAACCTGACCGTTCCCAAGGGCAAGACCATCGCACTCGTAGGACAGTCGGGCTCGGGCAAGTCCACGCTGGTCGACCTCATTCCGCGCTACCACGACGTGAAGGAGGGCGAGGTGCTCATCGACGGCAAGAACATCAAGAACGTGCGCATATCCGAACTGCGCACCCTGATAGGAAACGTCAACCAGGAGGCCATTCTCTTCAACGACACGTTCTACAACAACATCACCTTCGGCGTGGAGAACGCCACCATGGAACAGGTCATCGAGGCCGCCAAGATTGCCAATGCCCACGACTTCATCATGGAGAGCGAGCATGGCTACGACACGATGATTGGCGACCGCGGCGGCCGTCTCTCAGGCGGACAGCGCCAGCGCGTCTCCATAGCCCGTGCCATTCTGAAGAACCCACCCATCCTCATCCTTGACGAGGCAACGTCGGCCCTTGACACCGAGAGCGAGCGACTGGTGCAGGAGGCCCTGGAACGTCTCATGAAGAGCCGCACCACCATTGCCATCGCCCACCGCCTGAGCACCATCAAGAATGCCGACGAGATCTACGTGCTCTACGAAGGCGAGATTGTGGAGCGCGGCCAGCACGAAGAACTCATCGAGAAGAACGGTTACTACAAGCGTCTGTACGATATGCAGCAGCTGTAAATCTCTGCAAGGAAATTCTCTGGAAATTCGTTTCCATATACTTTACCAATTAGTACGAATGAGAATAAAATTTTAAAGGCCTGCGATCCTCACGGACAGCAGGCCTCACTAATTCATTATGATCAAAAAACTGGCAATGCGCTGACTGCCAGCAGGGGTGGGGAGGTCCTTCACACGTGCGGAGGAACCTCCCCAGTATCGTTAGTCCTCGTCGAACCAAGAGGTGCCACGAGAAACGGTTTTATAGTCACCATCCCCATTAATTTCGGCAGGATTGCCAGATATAGTCACATTGGGAGAAGTTGACTGCAACAGAGATTTTGAATAGTCTACTTTCACTTCGACTGTCTTTGGAATTAAATATATCTTTTTCATTTGTTCTATACGTTTTTTGTTTTTAACATGAATGATCACGAATGACCACGAATTATTCATTAATTTAAATTCTCTAATTCTTGACCTATTCTTGATTAGTTCTTAACCACTTTTCTGCCGTTCACGATGTAGAGTCCACCTTTCCTCGGGTTCTCCACGCGGCGGCCCTGCAGATCGTAGAAAACGCCATTCATTGCGGACTTTCCGCTGTTCACTGCATGAATACCGGTTGTCTCTTCGTCCTCGAAGACAACGCTCAGGCGGGCTGAACCTGCAGGGGCCTTGTAGGCAGTGCTCAGATAAGCACGGTTAGCAGGCATGTAGGCCCCACTCTCAGTAGCCATGTTGAACACGATGCCGTCCTGTCCGTTCTGCAGGATGTAGTTAAACTTATCGCCCGACTGCTTGGCAACCAGCGTGCGAACAGTCGTTCCCACCAGTTCGTTATCGGTGATGGTCGCGTCGGTGGTGGTCACAGGCACGGCGATTGTCGTGTCAGCATCCACATCCTTATAGAGAATCACACCCGTATTAGCCGGAACAATACCATTGGAAATCTCGGTCATCTTCACCACGCTGCCATTCACCTTAGCCTTATAGACCGTGATGCCTGTTGCGCTGAAGTCCAGCTTGTGCGGCGAGCAGTAAGTGGCGTACTTGGCAGCAGTGATGGTGACAGCAGGGGCGAGGGTGACGGTGGCACCAGTCATATTCTTTCTATCGCTTCCACTTTTTGTTTCCCCAGCTATTACAACCGAAGCGCTACCTCCTGTCCATGTGGCTGAAGCATCGGGATTGGTCAGCCCTGACTCAAAACCATCTTGACCTGTCAAAACGATTTTTGTGATTAAATAGCCTGTAGGTGCTGTGAAGGTTAGACTGCCACCTGAATACAAACGGAGGCCGCTTGCATTGCAGTAGAAGCCACTGCCTGTTCCTTTTGCATAGGTGACGGTTACGTTTTCTTCCTTTCCACTGTACGATGTCGCACTGCCAGCGGCATAGCTTGTGAAGGCTGTGCAGCCAAAGAATGTGTTGTTGAGAGTAATGTCAACGCTGGTGCTTTGCGGTTTGCTCGAAGTCAGTGTCAGCTCGTATGTACCCTCGGAAGGAGCGTACACGTCAGTGCCGGCATAAGAGGCCGTAATAGTTGTAGTTCCTGCACCTACAAGGGTGATTTCACCATCCTCGTCGATCGTTGCCACGCTGGTATCACTCGATGTCCACGTGACGGCTACGGGGGTGACGGTACTTCCGCCAGCCTTGACGGTGGCTGTTGCCAGTCCGCCTTCAGTAGCAGTATAGACATCCTTGTCGTCTATATCAATCGCTACAGTCGTAGTTGTGGTTTTCTTTGCTACATTTACGGTCAGTGTAGCCGAGGTGCCTTGATAGCTTTCATTGCCTGCGAAAGTGGCGGTAAGTGTGGCGGTTCCGTACTTGTAGCCCATTACATAGCCCTCATCGTATTCGGCAATAGTGTCATCGTCACTGGTCACGCTAATGGTTACAGCACCAGCAGAGCACTCAACGCTTACCTCTTCCATATCTTGAGCCGTAATGTCAAGTGAGGTGATGGCCTCGTCCTCGCTATTCTTGAAGGTGATAGTCGGAACAGGCAAACTGCTTACTGTTGTAGCGTATGCAGAATATGTGATTCCACCGCTTGCTAAATAGTTGATGACGATGGATGTCAAATAGCCTGCATTTTCACCATTCGTCAATACAAAATAGCTTTTGTTATAGGATGAGCAATCGAATGTATATACTAAATTTGAATTGGTGGGAGTTATACTGGTTCCTCCTGTTGGATTTGCTGAATCACCAATTTTTAGCGTAAAGTTCTTTTTGTCGTCATCCGAATGGTAAGTAATAACTACACTCTGAATCTTGTTCAAACCGGTTTCATTATAGATGGTTCCTGTACCGTTGCTATTTCCTGCAGCACGCCATTGCATCTTCTCGCCATTCTTATATCCCTGCAGAATGTTAAAATTAGCGCCGTCAAGAGAATAGGTTTTGGCAGCGGCGTATGAAGTTGGGAAATTCGTCGTATTTTGAGTGATGGTTTTGTTCGCAGCCTGTTCACCGGCATCTTCAGCCGTCGCGAATACGGCGTAGTAGGTGATGTCGTTAGTACTCATGGTTGCAGAGGTGATGAATGAGGGCTCAACATCAGTAGTGCCAACGATAGGTATAGTTACCCAGCCTACAAACGTTTTGCCGTTGATGTCAGAGGGATCACTTGGGAAGGTAATGTCAGAACCTTCGCTTACTGTGTCGTCATCGTCATTATCAATAGTTCCGTTTACAGAGAAGTGAGCCGTATGCGTAGGAATGGCCTCGAAGTTAATTGTCACCGTGCAATCAGATGATGGGGTAACAGTGAAAGCGTTGCCACTCTGTGAGACTGTTGCAGTACCCGTTGTAACAGTATATGCAGGTGTTGCATAGCGGTATCCGGAATTGGGAGAACCAGTAATGACAGTTCCACTCAATGAAACGGTACCATAAGTATTGTTGTTAGATTGGGCTGTGATGGTGTAGGCAGGAGCAGCAGGAGTGTATGCAATTGTAATAGTTTTAACGGAAACATTTCCTGCTGCTCCTGAAACGGTAAATGTTAGAGCAGAACTTGTACTGCCGCTCCATGAAACACTAGTTACACCAGCACCAGGAGTAGCACCGGCAGTTATAGTACCACTATTAGCAGAAATGCCTGTTGGATACACTTTGTTCTTTCCTCCAGTATTGCATGCAACAGACATGTTTATTGAAGTAATAGTTTCGCCATTTTGGGGTGTTATTGTTAAGGTATTAGAGGCATAAAGTCGAACCCCTTTTTCGGAATCATTATAAGCTGAGGCTGTACCAGAACCACCGGTAGAAATAGTAAAATTGGATCCACCTGTAAAAGATGGCCCAGTGGCAGCAGAATAAGTTGTCTCATCTCCCCACGCACTCCCTACTCCTGCTATCAGGGCGCACAGCAGGAGCATTGTTTTTAGTTGTAATAGTTTTTTCATAAGATATTGTTTTATTAAAAAATCCTGTCTACAGCATGGTTGGGGCTGATGGTGTGTCTGCGCTTGCTATACATTATTATATATATAGGAAACGTGGAACTGATGATTCCACATCTTTCTTAAGTGAGGTCCTAGGAAAACCCGTATAGAAAAAAGATACAGTGCAGCAATTCCACGCTACCGCGTGGAGAAGTCCACTATGCCTCTTGTCTATACATGAAATTTCCTAGGTTTCACTTAACAAGTTAAGCATAACGCCTCTCGGTCGTTTCCAATAATGTCTTCGGGTCGTCCGACGTACATCTTCCGACACCGCTGCAAAGGTACAACGAAAAATCGGAACTGCCAAAGCAATTCCGAAATAAATGTTTGCGATAAGTTTACGTTATGGGGTGCCAGCAAATTCAAGGCTTCATCTCATTAAACATGGAGATGTCGGAATCAAACAACTGAATGATGTCGTCAAGATGAGGGTTGTTACGTTGAACGATGGCCGCAACATACTCAAGTCCCCTTTCTCCCCTAACTTCACTTGCTCTTATGACATATTGTTTTTGTTGTTCGGCTCCATTGAACCAACGAAGGAACAAACGGGATCGTTGCGCTTGCTGCCCTCCATCCATACTGCACATGTAAAGCAGAATATCAGGATTTTGTCGAAAGAATTCTTCAATAATACAAATGACTGTTTGGGCAATTTTCTTGTCGCCTGGCGAAGTAATCTGTTTCGGATTAGTCAAGTTAAACCAATAAGCAGTATAAAACGGGTTGGGTTCTTCATCGAAAGAAACGAGGTATGTGATATCATAGTCTGTTTTGAAATATAAATGGCCAGATGTCTCCATAACGTCGTATGGAGAATGGTCATTTATAACATTAATATCCAGACAATTCATTGGTTATACCCATTCAAGATCATAATACCCAGACTCTGCAGCAGCCTTCTTGCGGCGCTGACGCTCTGCAAACCATTCCTCTGCCTCTTTCTGCCGCCTTGCCTTTATCTGACGGCCACGTTCCAACAGTGCAAGGAAATCCTCGCGAGTCCACTTCTTGACATTATTAGTTGTTTCCATCATTGCCAATAATTATTTTGGCAGCAAAATTACAACAACTTTTTGAAATTGCCAAGAAAATGTGCGGAGAAAGTTTTTGGCATTTTTGCTGTCACTGCTGTCACTGTTTCTGCCATTGATGGCTCATCATGCTGCAACGAGCGTCACTTTCCACTGCAACCTGATATTAACTTCGCTGTGATCTGATATTAATTAGAGCGAGATTTGACGCAAAACAGAGCGGAAAATGACGTTAACCAGAGCAAAAGATGACGCTCGTTGCAGCACTGCCCGACGCCCCCCTGCCACACACAGTGACAGCAGTGTATGCAAATCATTCAAAAAAAATAATCATTATTTTCCGTGATATTCCGAAAAATCGTCTGAAAATATTCAATTGCTTGCCTGTTTCATTTCTTCTTCGTAACTTTGCAGCAGATAACCACAAAGGAGCGATGAACGTACAGATAGAACCTTCATGGAAAGAGCAACTGCAAGGGGAGTTTGAGAAGCCTTACTTCCAGCAGCTGACCGAGCGCGTGCGACAGGAGTACACGGCCGGAGCCTGCTATCCGCCGGGGCGACTCATCTTCAACGCCTTCAACCTGTGTCCGTTCGACGAGGTGAAGGTGGTCATCATCGGACAAGACCCCTATCACGAGCCGGGACAAGCCCACGGACTGAGCTTCTCGGTGCAGGACGGCGTGATGTTTCCACCATCGCTGCAGAACATCTTCAAGGAGATCAGTGACGACCTGGGCATGCCTGTTCCGCAGAGTGGCGACCTGAGCCGCTGGGCGCGTCAGGGTGTGCTGCTGCTGAACGCCACGCTCACCGTGCGGGCCCATCAGGCCAACAGCCATGCGGCGCTGGGGTGGCAGACCTTCACCGATGCAGCCATCAAGGCGCTGGCCACACACCGCCGCCATCTGGTGTACATGCTCTGGGGCGGCTTTGCCCGTTCGAAAGCCTACATGATTGACAAGCAGCAGAACCTGGTGCTGGAGTCGGTGCATCCCTCGCCACTCTCGGCCAACCGAGGCGGCTGGTTCGGGCAGCATCAGTTCTCGCGTGCAAACCATTATTTAATACAGCAGGGCCTGCAACCCATCAGCTGGTAACCCCAATTATTAATTACTAATTACTCATTATTAATTATAATGCTTCCCCCCATTCTGCAAATAGGCGATATCCTGATTTCGTCGGACATACTGACCGAACAGTTCTGCTGCGACCTGGCGGCCTGCAAAGGGCAGTGCTGCATAGAAGGCGATGCCGGCGCACCCGTGACTACCGATGAAATCATGGAGATTGAGAACGTGCTCGACGACGTGTGGGGCAATCTATCGGCACAGGCACAGGCAGTCATTGACCGTCAGGGCGTGGCCTATACCGACGAGGAGGGCGACCTGGTGACAAGCATCGTAGGGGGCAAGGACTGCGTGTTCACCTACTACGACGACATTGAGGATGCCGGCACCCATCAGCCCATCCACAACTGCTGTCTCTGCGCTCTCGAAAAAAAGTGCAAGCCCATCAGCTGTGCCCTCTACCCCATCCGCGAGAAACGGTTCAGCGATGGCACCGTGGCACTGAACTATCACCGCTGGGCCGTCTGCAAGGATGCTGTGAAGAAAGGACGGGAGCTCAACCTGCCCGTCTACCGCTTTCTGGAAGGTCCGCTGGTGCGACGCTTCGGTCGTGAGTGGTACGACGAACTGTGTGCCGTTGCCCACGACCTGAAAGCGCAGGGTTACCTATAACTTTTCCACTATGCTTGCTCCTTTCGGCCACCCTTTCTATGTTATGGCAAAGCCCGTCGGCAGCAGTTGCAACCTGAACTGCCGCTACTGCTACTATCTGTCGAAGGGAAAGGGGCGCATGACGGAGCAACTGCTTGAAACATTCATACAGCAGCACATCGAGGCCCAGACGCAGACCGACATTCTGTTCACCTGGCACGGCGGCGAACCTTTGCTCACACCTCTTTCTTTTTACGCGCGCGCAATAGAGCTGCAACAGCAGTATGCCCACGGCCGGCATATAGACAACTGTCTGCAGACCAACGGCACCCTGCTCACCGACGAGTGGTGCGCCTTTTTCCGCAAGCACAACTTCCTCATCGGCATCAGCATCGACGGGCCGCAGTGGATGCACAACACCTACCGCCAGCAGTTCGACCAGACCCTGCAGGGCATACGGTTGCTGCAGAAGCACGGCGTGGAGTGGAACGCCATGGCCACGGTGAACCACGTGAATGCCGACCACCCCGTGGCGTTCTACCGTTTCTTCAAGGAGCTGGGCTGTGAGTACCTGCAGTTTACCCCTGTGGTGGAACGGCACGAAGGACAGGTCACGACGGAGTCGGTCACCCCAGCGCAGTGGGGTAATTTTCTGGTAAGCCTCTATGATGAATGGATTCGGAAGGATGTAGGTCGGCTGTTTGTGCAGCTGTTCGATGCCACACTGGCCAACTGGGTGGGTGCTGAGCCGGGTGTCTGCTCAATGTCGGCCCTCTGCGGACTATCGCCTGCCATGCAGCCCGACGGGTCGCTCTACTGTTGCGACCACTTTGTGTTTCCTGAGTACCGGTTAGGGAATATCCGTCAGCAAACGCTGACCGAAATGGTGTATGGAGAGCGCCAGCAGGCCTTTGGACAAGAGAAGCGCAACGGTCTGAGCCAGCGCTGCCGTGAGTGCGACTATCTGTTTGCCTGCCACGGCGAATGTCCGCGCAACCGCTTTCTGCCCGACCATGAAAACTATCTCTGTGAAGGCTATCGGCAGTTCTTCGAGCACGTAGCACCCACCATGAACTTCATGGCTGCCGAACTGGCGGCCGGCAGGTCACCGGCCAACGTCATGGATACAATCTAAACTCGTACCCCCGACAATACTTAATGAATAGACAGGGTCTTCACCACCTCGCCCTGATAGGTATTCACCGTCAGTCGGATGCTGTCGGCAGTGAGGTCTTGCAGCGGCAAACTGAAATAGCTGTGTGTTGAATAGTATTCAGGCACGCCGCCCTGGTCGTGATAAAGGCGCAGCCAAAGCGTGTGCGTATTGTCGGCATTGGTCATGAGCGTATCGCCAATGACGGCCAGCAGCTGCATCGCCTCGTCGTCGCTGGTGGAACCCGTCTTCAGGTAGAACCCCACGTTCAGGTAGCGCTTGTTCGTGCTCACCCATACGCTTTCCAGCGTCAGCGGATCGGTCTTTATGCCGCTCTTCACGCTGTCCTTGTGAATGATGTGGGCCACCGAAACCTTGCTCAGCCTCACGGGGTTGGTCAGCGCCCCATACTGTTCGTAGTAGAGAATGGCACGATAGATGGTGTCGGCTTTCGTCATCCAACTGGCACTGCGCAGCGACATCATGGTCAGTCGCTGATCCTCGTCGGTCACGGCATAGTCCATTTTCTTGTCGGCATTGGCATGAGCCTCCACAAAGTCGGCCTGCACATACGAGTCGACACCGGTGCCTTTCTCGTAGGCATCCTGCGTACAAGCTGCAAAGAGCAGCAGCGCCACCCCCCAAAAAAGATTTCTACAGTTCATCATCTTTCACCATTCACTTTTACTCTTCACTATTCACTCTCCACTGCCATTTTGTTCCTCAGCGGATTGGCATACATGGTCAGCATGCGCTCACGCAGGAAAGCCTCATCCTTGTTGGGAATACGAATCTTGGCCAGCTGGCCATCCAAATAGTGGTTAAACGTCTGCACATCCTGCTGAGTGTAGTGGTCAGCATAGTCGATACGGCCCGACAGTTGGTCGGCGGCAACATAGTTGGCAGGATAGAGACGGTAGCCGACATGGATCTCGCAGTCCATGCGCTGGGCAAGCGCGGCATAGAACTCGTTCTTGGACAGACCGGCCAGCTCGTCAATCCACGCATTGATGGGCGTGCCACAATGATAGTGCACACGGCCTTTATAGCCGAAGATGCCCGTCTTCATGTTGTCTAGATCGTCCTGCTTGCTCTTCTTGAAGGCGGGGTTGTCGCGTTTCTGCTGAAACTCCTGCGCCTTCAGGTAGTCGCAGGGGTCATACTCGTAGCTGATGGTCAGCGGCACGATGTTAAGGTCGCGCAACTTGTCGGCCATGTTTTCGCCCATTCCACCCATGGCCAGCATCTTCAGCACCGACTCCTGCGTGCGGTCGTCGCTATCCTTGGCGCGGCCTTCGCGCTGGGCAATCCAGATGTTCTCCTTTTTCTGCGTCACGGCATAGTGGATATAGCTGCTCATCAGCTGACTACTGCGCAGCATCTCCTTCGGGGTCAGTCCGCGCCGCACGGTGAACGCCTTGTTCATCCTCACCAGCCGCTTGATCCACGGATAGATGAGCAGGTTGTCGCCAATGCCAATCTCTACCGTCGTGGGGTGACCAGCCTTGATAAGCATCACGTCGAGGAATGCTGAGTCGAGCACGATGTCGCGGTGATTGGAGACAAAGGTATAACGAGGCCCCTGCTTATCGGCAGGCAACAAACTTCTGTCGAACGTGCAACCGTCGGTATGCTTGCGGATGATGTGGTTCACGATGGGCTTCATGAACCGCAACTGGAAGCCGAGCGGTGTCTTCACTCCGGTAAAGGTCAGCCGCAGCAGACCATTGCGCAGCCCTTTCGGCAACCAGGGCGCAAAGCCCTTCATGATGGCATTGAACTGGCGGTCACTCAGCAGGTCCTCAAAAGCCTGCTTCATCTCACCTGCCTCGTAAGGGCGAATCTCATCAAATTCTTCCATTAGAATTGGTTTTCAACAATTTCTGTCAGCACATCGGTGATATTCAGACCGGCGGCACGCACCTGCTGGGGAATGAAACTGGTGGCCGTCATGCCTGGAGTCGTATTGATCTCGAGCAAAGAGATTTTCTGATCAGCAGAGATGATATAGTCTATGCGGATGATGCCGTTGCAGTGCAGGATGTCATAGATGCGGCTGGTGAGCTCGGCCACGCGCTTGGAAGTGTCCTCAGACAGACGGGCCGGCGTGATCTCCTGCACCTGGCCGTTGTATTTCGCATCGTAGTCGAAGAACTCATTCTGCGTAACCACCTCGGTAGCAGGGAAGACCACCGATTTCTTTTTCGTCTTGTAACAGCCGATGGAAATCTCAGTGCCTTCCAGGAACGACTCAATCATCACCTCGTCGCTCTCCATCATAGCCACACGCAGGGCAGCAGCCAACTGGTCGGGCTTCTTCACTTTCGACACGCCGAAAGAAGAACCGTCGTTGGCCGGCTTCACAAAGCAGGGCATGCCCACGATGTCAATGATGGCTTTCTTGTCGATCTGGTGTTCCTGACCGCGGCGCACCAGCACGCTCTCAGCCACGTTGACACCATATCCGCGCAGATACTGGTTGAGCACGAACTTATCGAACGTCATGGCTTCTACCAGCACACTGCTGGTGGAATAGGGAATGCCGACGAGGTCGAAATATCCCTGCATGATGCCGTTCTCGCCCGGCGTGCCGTGGATGGTGATATAAGCATAGTCGAAAAAGCGCGTCTTTCCGTTTTCCTGAAAAGAGAAGTCGTTCAAGTTGATGCGTGAAGTGGTCCCGTCGGATAGTTCCACCTGCCAGTTTGTTCCCTTCACGTCGACCAGATAGACGTTGTAGCGCTCTTTGTCGAAAAACGAATAAAGACCTTGAGCGGAGCGCAACGACACATCGTGCTCCGACGAGTCGCCACCGCAGACGATGGCAATAGTTCTTTTCTGTTGTTTCATTCCTATTCTTATTTTTTATTCTTTTACTTTTTTATTCTTTATATTTTTTTGCCCTTCTATTCTTTCAATCTCTTTCTCCACTTCTCGATGAGTGCCTGCATGTCGCTGGGCAGATCGCTGGTGAAGTCCATCTGCTCGCCTGTGACGGGATGCACGAAGCCCAGCGTCTTGGCATGCAGCACCTGTCGGGGACACAGGTTGAAGCAGTTCTGTATGTAGGCCTTATAGCTGGCCGTTCGCTCACCGCGCAGAATCTCGCAGCCGCCATAGCGCTCGTCGGCAAACAGCGGGTGGCCGATGTGCTTCATGTGGGCACGTATCTGGTGGGTGCGTCCCGTTTCCAACCGACATTCCACCAGTGTGGTATAGCCGTAGCGCTCCAGCACCCGGTAGTGGGTGACGGCCGGCTTACCCGTTTCCGAGCCCGGTGGGAACACTGCCATGCGCAGGCGGTCTTTCGGATCGCGCCCAATGTTGCCCTCTATGCGTCCTTCGTCCTCAACAAAATTGCCCCACACCAAGGCCACATAGCTGCGGTGGGTCTCATGCTTGAAGAACTGCTTGCCCAGAGAGGTCTTTGCCTCGGGGGTCTTTGCCACCACCAGCAAGCCACTTGTGTCCTTGTCGATGCGGTGCACCAGTCCCACCTGCGGATCGTTGGGATCGTAGGTGGGCAACTCTCGCAGGTGCCAGGCGATGGCATGCACCAACGTGCCATGGAAATTGCCGCAACCGGGGTGTACCACCATGCCGGCCGGCTTGTAGATGACCATCAGTGCATCGTCCTCATAGCGCACGTCGAGGGGTATATCCTCAGGCTCGATGGTCGTATCGAAATGAGGACGGTCGAGCATCAGGGTGATGATGTCGCCCGAGCGCACTTTATAGTTGCTCTTGACGGGCTTGCCTTCCTTTCCTTGCAGGTGGTCGGCAGCCGAGCAGACGTGTATAAAACCAGCCTCGGCAGCCGCCTGAATGCGGTTGCGCGTCTGGTGCTGCATGTGTTCTGATAGATATTTGTCAATGCGCAAAGGCTCTTGTCCGCGGTCCACCTCTATGCGGAAATGCTCATAGAGCTGACCGTCGCCGCCTTGCGCGTCTTCGTCACCTTCACCGATGGCATCATCCATCAGTTCCAGCTCGTCCATATCGTCATTTTCTGCTTTCAACTTCTCAATCTTCCACTATTTCAACAAACTCGTCGGTATCACCATCTATGAGGCTGGGCGCATCCAGCATCATGTCTTCTTCGTCTTCATCTTCCGACGTGCCGTTACCGATGACCAGCATAAGGGGTGTCTCAATCGACACCATGTCGCCGGCACGCAGGTTGCGACTGCCGGCCATCACGCCATACACCCAGTCGCGTTCGCCATCAACCAGTTTCGGCTCCAGCAACGTAAAGCCGATGGCCGTCAGACGGGCTTGCGCCTCGCGGTAGCTGCTATTGTCAATCAAGTCGGGGATTCTCACCTTTGGTGATGACGTAGAGTTAATGGTGACATAGATGGTGCGGCCTTCCTTCACTTTTGTGCCTGCACCCGGCTGTTGCATCAGGATGCAGTCGGCATCCATGCGTTTGTTGTAACCCGTGTCGTTGGCTATCACATAGATGCCCTTCTCTCTCATACTGGCAATGGCATCCACATATTCCATGCCGTAGAGATCGGGCACTTCGATACCCTCGTCGTGATGGGTATAGGCCGACAGCGCATACTGCACGCCGAAACACAATAATATCAAGAAAAGAGCCATCGCCAGCAAGTGCAGGAACAGATAGCGGCTCAGAAACTTACCAAAGAATTCTTTTACGTCCATGACGACTTACATTTCGTAATTTGCCACAAAGGTAGTGAAATTTTCACAGAGCCATTGCTTCGCGTGTGTTAAAAGAATGTAAACAGACGCAAACCATCTGCACCCCTTTTCTTTTAAACCGAAAGAAAAATGGCAGAAAAATAACCAATGTGCCATTTTTTACCTAAAAATAACAAAATTAAGAAAGAAAAACGTATAAAAATAAGGTTATTTCAATTTTTCCCCTTATCTTTGCACGGCTAATTTAATTTGAAACAAGAAAAAAAGAACAAAAAATAAAGAAAAAGACTATGACAAAAAGACTACTTTTATTGGGCACGGCAGCCCTCATTTTCCTGTCAGCAAGCGCACAAGTGAAGATCAAAGGTGTGCTGAACAACAACCGCTATGACGATGGCGAGCAGCTGAAAACCACATGGATTGGCTCGCTCTACGACGAAAACGGCAACTATACAGGCAAGACGGCCTTTATCGTTGACTATGGCATCTATGCCATGACATGGGACGGCAACACGCTGAGCACACCTATCAAAGAGCCTGCCGTAAACCTGTCGGACATCAAACAGGGCTCGCAGGTGAACTATGAAAAAGCTCTTTGGGCCACCAATTTCAACTTGATGTACGGAAACTCAGGTGCCGCCTATGTGAACGGACAGATTGTCACCGTCATGTCACGCGACTATCAGTCAACAGAGGACAACGAACTATTTGCTGTCCGCAAGTGGAATGCCAAGACAGGCGACCTGCTCTCACACACTGATGACTATTTGGACGTATCGGCCAACATCGAATCGGCTGGCATGAGCTACAACCGCAAGGACGGAAAAGTGTATGGATTCTTCCATATCACCGATGCCAAACTACTGGACGAGATTATCAACGACCCTGACTATTATGCCGACCAGGACGATACCGACTGGGGACGCGAAGGTCTTGACGATGGCTACTGCCTGGGCACCATCGACCTGAAGACCATGAAGATTACGCCCATCACGCCAGGCTTGTACTATGGCAACTACGTAGCCTTTGCCATCAACAGCGACGGACGCGCCTTCGTACTCACCAGTGGCGGCACCAACGGCTATCTGGGCGATGACGGAAAGATTTACAACATCAACAACGAACTGGGCGGAGCACAGCTCATCGAGATTGACACAAAGACCGGTCTGATGGTTCGTAACAGCAAGCAGGTTACCGACCCCAGCACAGGCGAGGTATACACTGAGTACACCTTCCCCCTTCCTGCCACGGGCTATTGCTCACAGGTGCGCCGCCAGGCTGCCTGCTTTGCCAAGAGCAATCCAAACAAGATGTACTGGATTGGCTTCTACAACAGCGGAAAGGGTGTCAACAGCTATGGTTCGTGGACCACGCTCGACAACCGCGAGTGGCGCACCAACGGCCTGTACGACACTGCCCTCTACGAGATTGACGTGACCACTGGTGTCTGCACCCGTGTAGCTAAAGTGCCCAACCGCTGCTCGTTCTCAGCCCTCTGGATTGACGGCGACGACTGCAGCGACGGTGCCGAAATCGACATCGACGGCATTGAGGAGATTCAGCAGACCGCGCTCCAGAACGGCAGCGCACAGGTCTACAACCTCAACGGCCAGCAGGTCAAGACACAGGGCCGCGGTCTCTATATCGTCAAGGAAGGCGGTAAGACCCGCAAAGTGCTGAAGCACTAAAGCATACAGCAACCCCCTGTTACGAACCTGTAAAAAGAATTCGTTTTGCCAAGGCCCCAAAAGGGTTCTTGGCAAAATGCATTAAAAAAAGCACTACATTTCCTAAACACGAAACAAAGACAAAACATGAAATTCTATACAAAAACTATTCTTTTTTCATGCTTTGCAGTCCTCGCTTTGACTGCAACGGCTGACAATGTTATAAAAGTAGCGCGTGTTCAGAAAACAACCACACAGAAAGCTCCTGCAGCCATGCAGTATCAGGCCACCGAAGGCCAGCTGAACCTGCCACGCACCATCCTTCGGGCAGCAGCCAACGGTCTGACCGCCGATTTCAGCGTCCAAGACTCTGCCGCCTATGTCACCGTGTGGAGCGAGAATTTCGACAGCGACGACCGCGATGCCAAGGGCAACCTGAAACTTACTGGCTGGACTCTCGACCAAGGTGAGGGCAGCGTGGTCACCTTCACCAAAGAGAAAAAAGACTTCAACACCATCGACCCCAATGACGTGTACTCCCTGCATATCGACGGGCCTTATCAGGTATTCAAGCGCACAAAGGCATCGGCCACCAGCTCTGCCATCAGCGTGCCTAAAAACGGTCAGCTACATGCATACGTCCGCATGGCTCCCACCTGGAACGACTATGTGACACTGGCTGTGCAGATCTCTGCTGACGACTTCGCCACCACGACGGAGATATGGAACAGCAAGGAAGTGACTGAGGGCAGTGCCCGATGGATTCCCATCACGGCCGACCTCGCCGACTATGCCGGCAAGCAGATCAAGATTCGCCTGTACTGGGGCCCTGGCATCAACGACACCTTCAACACTGGCGGCTATATGGGCGATTTCTATGTTGACGGTCTGACAGTCACTGGCGTCAGCACCGTCGACCAGGTGAACGTGAAGACGGGCGAAGAGATTCGCTTTGCCGACCTCACCACAGGTGGCACGCCCACCCGATGGGAGTGGTCGTTCCCCGGAGGAACGCCAGCTTCTTCAAACGAGCAGAACCCCGTTGTCTACTACACCGAGGGTGGCTCCTACGACGTGACGCTCAAGGTCAGCGACGGCACTGCCACAGCTGAGGTGACGAAGAAAGCCTTCGTCAGCGTGGAGGCACAGGCCCCCGAAGCCGGCGTGCTGTTCCCTGCCGACTTCCGCACATTGGCACAGCCCCGCATGCGCATGATTGCCCCGTTGGCTCCCGTGGAATACAAGGATGCCTCCACCGGCTATCCTACTGAGTTTACTTGGACAATGTACACGCCTTACGACCTGGCCAACAACACCGGATTTATGTTTGTTCCCGATACCGTCTTCACCACGAAAGACGTGACCTATCGCCACAACGCTCTCGATAAGTGCTATGTGCTGCACACGGCACAGAACTCGGAGGGCTACACCTTCGTTGACGACTCCGTACAGGTGCAGTTCCAAGGCATGGTGTCCAACTTCCAGCCAGCCGACAGCTATCAGACCAACTTCGTCGACGGCGACCTCACCCTGCCCGGTGCCAACAAAATGGGCATCACTGCCTGGGCTGAACGCATCTCGAAGCCTTCTGTTCCCGTGGTGCTCGAAGGCATGTACGTAGGCTTCACCAAGGCATCGGCAGAAGGACTGCTCGACCAGATCTCGTCAGTGACCTTCTCGCTCTACACCAGCGAGAACGGCCTGCCCGGCAAGCCCATTGAGATGCTTGACTCATGGATGATGAGCGAACTGAACTATGCCATGAACACCCAAAGCGGCATGGTGACCATCGAACTGGGTCGCCGCATCATTATTGACCAAGAGGTGTTCCTCGTTATTGACGGCATACCCGAGAAGAACGATTCTCTGGAATGCGCCATCGGCATGGCTCCCATGCGCACCTATGGCAACACCGCCTTCATGCTGAACAAGGGCAAGTGGCGCCCCTTTACAGGCTACTTCCAGAAAGCTCCCGGCGGTCAGACCTCGTTGAGCGTATTCCCCTATTTCAACCACTCGGTGCTCATCCCAGCCAAGGTTGACGAGCGTGGCGGCATCACTATGGGCAACGACACCACGCTGGTACCTGCCGAGGCCAGCAAGGCCGACCTGCTTGTATTTGCCAACCAGGGTGTCTATAAATATCTGGGCAGCAATGCCGACTGGTGCCGCATTCTGGGCACACCGGGCGAATATACAGTCGACTCCGTCAGCGTTGAGTTCGATGCTCTGCCCGAGGGAATGGAGTGGCGCGATGCCATCGTCTCCGTGACCGACAGCGTGCAGACGCTGAACCTTGTGGTGCGCCAGTCGCGCAACATGCACACCGCCATCCGGACCATTCCTGCCGCAACGACCACTGTCACCGAGCGCTTCGACCTGCAAGGCCGTCGTCTGACCAACGGTCGCCAGCCTCGCGGCATCTATCTGGAACGCAAGAACGGACAAGTACGTAAAATCAAGAACCTATGAATCCATTCCTTTTTCCAAAGAGCCAATGGCTCGTCATCACGCTCCTTGCTCTGCTTGCAGGGACAAGTCCCACATGGGCTGAAGAGTTGACCGTTTATGACGCTTCCAACACCAACACAGAAGTTCCCGTGAACGGGTTCTACGGTGACAACTATCAGAAGTGCGAATTTGTGATTCCTGCCGAAGACCTGTCGGCCATGAACGGTGCGAACATCACGGCACTGAAGTTCTATACAAACTGGGACAAGGAACTGACCAGTACGTTCCAAGTCTACATGAAAGAAGTGGAAGCTACTGCATTAACAGCCTTCACTGGTGCAGAGGATGCCACAACCGTGTATACAGGAACTATCACGGCAGCCAAAAACGAGATTGCCATTGCTTTCGCCAATGAATACAACTACAAAGGCGGTAACCTGCTGATAGGATTTTTCTCGACGACCAAGGGCAACTATGCCAACTCGTCAAACTCTGCTTTCAAGGGCAAGAATGTTGATCAGGCTGCAGCCTTTTGCGGACATAACGGTTCTTCGGTCGACGCGATAGTTGGCAGCAGCAAGTACTTCATCCCCAAGACTACTTTTACATACGAGATTCCCGTCGTAGGTCCCGGCTTTAAGGTCGTTGACTACGACAATGGCGACACTTTCACGTTCGGCTTGACGAATGCCGGCACCAAGAAGGCCCTCAAAGTCAAGAATCCCGGTACCGAGAGTGTTACCGTCAACATCGCCACTACGGGTGGCTTTGCAGCAGCCTCGACAATCACGCTCGCTGCGAAGGAAGAGAAGGATGTGGAAATCACCGCTCCTTCAGCTACTGCCAACGGCACCATCACGTTCACGCCGACTGCAACGGGTGTGCAGGCAGTAACGCTCCGCCTGAGCTGTTCCATCAAGAATCCTGCCAAAATGTTCGTCGACTTCAGTGAGAACGACCTGCCCGAAGGCTGGAAGACCGTCGGTATGGGCAGCTATACCACAGGTTCCTATGCATCCAGCTATGTATGGGATTTCTCCAAAGGCTATGCATGGTACAAGAGCTCAGGATCGAATGCTTCTTATGCCGGTTCCTACTACCACTCACTGGTCTCTCCGCTCATCAAGTTTGCTGAGGGCGAAAAACTTCTGTTCAAAGTGAAGAAAGAGCTCCAGTATTCCTCTTATGTCAGTTATCTCCGCGTGGACTATTCTGCCGACGGCACCACTTGGGCAGCAGCCGATGGCGGCACCTTCAATGATGCCGACCTGTCAGAAGACTGGAGCGAGAAGGAAATCAGCGTTCCTGCCACCACCAAGCAGATACGCTTTGTGGCAGCCGGTGTGGGCATCGACGACATCTATGGCGGCGAAGAGTCAACGGCTCCGGTCATGAAGGTCACGGCAGAGGACTTCTCGTTTGGCATGATCAATGCCGTTGCCACCACCACGTTCACCATACAGAACAAAGGCAAGTCGACCCTGACTGGCGTAAATGTGCAGTCGAGCGATGCCAATTTCACCATTGAGGGCATTCCTGCATCGGTAGGCGTTGGCGAGACAGCCACTGTCACCGTGAAGATGTCGGCAGCCAATATCGGCACTCACGAGGCCACCATCACCATAACGGCTCCTGAGCAGGAGACCGCCACCTTCCAGGTCAGCGGCTACGTGATGGACAACACACTGTTCACCGAGACCTTCGACAGCAACACCACGCCCGACGGCTGGGAAAACACCGGTTGGACATTTGCCAACGGCGAGGCCTCTGGCGTTTGGAAAAGTCCCAAGTATCAGCTGACCACGCCTACACTGACCGTTGCTGCAGGCGAGAAGATGGTTATCGAGGCCATGAAGACGACGTACAGGGGCTCTTGCGCCATGGACATCTACGTATCAAAGGACGGCGGTGATTTCACCAAACACCAGACCATCGACAGCGACGATCTCTCTGAAACTGCTTACAAGCTGTTCTACATCGAAGGACTTGAAGCCGGCAGCTACCAGATTCGTTTCGATGCCAACGACAACAAGATTACGGCCGTCAACGGATTCCACCGTAACACAAATGCGCCGAAGATGGAGCTCGTCTCTACCCAAGCCGCCGCATTCGGCAAGGTGGCCGCTACTCCTGACCCCAAGACCTACACGGTGAAGAACACGGGTACAGGCACGCTGACCGTCAATATCGCATCAGACAATGCAGCCTTCACCGTTGCGCCCGCACAGCTGAACATCAACGGTGGTGAGAGCGCCAACTTCACCGTCTCATTCAACTACGCCACGGGCAACTACGGCCACTTTGCCGGCAACATCACCGTTACGCCCACCTACAACGAGGCGCTTGCCGTCACCATCGCTGCCACGGCCAAAGCCATCGACCCCAACGCCTGGGACGAGGACTTCGAGGAAGGCACACTGCCCCAAGGATGGACAGCAGACGGGTTCAGTGTTGGAAAATATACAGGATGGGGCACATTCACCAATAGCACCTATTATGCCTTCGGTTCCGCAAAAGGCTCAACTTTGATTACTCCGCGTCTTGAAGCCAAGACCGGCGACGTGCTGACATGGGAAGCCGACATCGACTACTCTGACGAAGGCATTAAGGTAGAATACTCTGATGACGATAAGGCTACATGGAAAATACTCGATATTGAAGGATTGACTAAGAGCACAAATTCCGGGAAGGAAAACTTCTATCTCCCTGGTGACAATGGCTATTCTGCCGGTGCTGCATTGCAAATGTCGTTCACGGCTCCTGCCGATGGCTATTACTACCTGCGCTTCACCTCTTCTTATAATAGAGAAGGCCTTGACAACTTCAATGGCTTCAAGCTGGCCCTGAAGGAGCATGATGCTGCCATTACAGCTCAGGAAATCCGTGAGACCTTCACGCAGTATACCAACCATCAAGTCAGCGTCACCGTGAAAGAACTGGTAGGCAAGAGCGAGACGCTGACTGCCCGTTTCTTCATTGGCAACACGCAGTATGGCGAGGCAGTCACCGAGACCGTTCCTGCCGGTGGTGAGAAAGTGTTCAATATCGTTGTTCGCCTGAACGAGGTCGTCAGTGGCGATGCCTACTTTGTGGTGTCCAACGAGCATATCAACCTCGTGAGCGACAAGGTGGCTGTCACCACCAAGGCCGCCATCGTGCTCGATGAGGACATCGCTCTCGACGAGATGCCTTCGGGCTATCAGGACAAGGCTGTTGTCAAGTACACGGCACAACAGGGCTGGAACACAATCTGTATGCCCTTCGCCCTGGACGACACCGACATGAAGGCACTCTTTGGCGAGGGATACAAATCTTATGAGTTCAAGGCCTACAACAGCAGCACCGGCGAGATCAAGTTCGTTGAGGCCGACCGCCGCTACGCCGGCTACCCCTGCATTGTGTACTGCCAGAACGTTCCTGCCATTGCGGCCCCCGGCTATATCGTGACCTACGTTAACTTCTCGTCTACAGCGAAGGACGACAGCTATAGCGGCGTTACGTTCCAGGGCTCGTTTGCCCCGATGGGTGCAGGCTCGCTCGCCGGCAAGTATCTGGTGAAGAACGAACAGGAAGTGACTCCCGGCAATGCCGAAACGCAGCAGAAGGGCTATCGCGCCTACTTTGAACTGCCCGACGATGCCGCCGTCTATCTGGCCCTCTACAACAGCGACGGCACCATCACTCACATCAATGCCGCAGAGTTCAACCAGCAGCAGCGCACCACCGTCTACAACCTGCAAGGCCAGCAGACCAGCGGCAAAACTCGCGGTCTGAACATCATCAAGCAAGGCAACAGCGTCCGCAAGGTCATTGTTCGCTAAACTTTTTCGCAATTTTGCATACACTGCTGTCACTCCACTGCAATCGTCTGATACACAAGATATTAGTACGGCGTTTGTAGAGTGACAGCAGTGTATGCAAATTTCATAAAAACAAAAACCGCCATATTTCGTTGCGTCAAGAGCCGTTAGATGTTTTTGCAGTTTGCGTCACTTCCTGCTCTGGTTTGCATCACTTTCTGCTCTGGTTAACGTCAAGTCTCGCTCTGGTTAACGTCAAATCTCGCTCTAGTTAATATCAGATTACAGCGAGAACAGACGCTAACTACAGCAAGATTCAATACGGATAAAACATTCTGTTTTTGTCATTTTTTGTTGACAATTTTATCAAAAAGTCAATAATTTGCTTATAAAAATGACATTTTTTCTCATTTTTATCGTTATTTCGTTTTTTTTTGTTATTTTTGCCCGATAAAACAAAAAAAAGAAATACTGACAAAATTATAATAAGCTGCTTTATGGAAACGACAAAGAGCACCATGGCAAACGAACCAGCACTGATGACTTACGGGATGAGCACAGAGCTGAAAGACAGTGGTTTGCTACTACAAATCAACAGATTGAGTCATGAAGACAAAAAGTGTCTCATTCGCTACATCTATGATACGGAAAAGACAGATAGTGAAGAAATAGATTTCATTGAGAGTAATCCACCTTACACTATGGAAGAACTTAACGCCCGTATTGACGAGGCAGAAGAAGAGATGGAACGCGGAGAGGGCAAAACTTTTGAGAGCATGATGTCAGAGATGAACAAAAATTTGTTATGGCTCAAGTAATCTGGCAGAAAAGAGCAGAAAAAGAACTTTACAAATTACTTGTTAATGGGTTCTTGGAATTTGGTGAGACTACTGCCAACCGTTTTACAGAACAAGTTAGACTGCTTAACGGAGAGTTGCAGAAATTTCCAGAAATCGGCTACCCAGAGCCACTGCTAAGGGAAAGAAACAAATTATATCGCTCAGTACATATCCAAAAGCGTTTTAAACTGATTTACTATTTTTCTCCATCAACAGATACGGTACACGTTGCAGATATTTGGGACACGAAACGTTCTCCCGAAATATTGCAAAAAAGGAATCGGATAAATCGACAATCTTTTATAGAAAAGATAATTTATATTCAATATTTAGTTCTAAACAAAATGGGATAAAAATGAGCAATATCATCAAATTCGAAGATATAAGCGACAAGAGCATACGACTCAGAGGCAAGGATGTGATTCTTGACTTTGAGGTGGTTGCATTGCATGGCATCCAGACTAAGGAAGTCAATCAAGCAGTAAAAAATAATCCCAGAAAGTTTCCCAAAAGCTATGTTTTAGCGATGCAAAGGTAGGAATAATAATAACATTCAAACAAATAAAAAAAATATGCAGACAACAACAATTCACATCCCTGTGCAGATACCTGCTCAATACAATAATGTGGAGCAGTTGAAAGAGCAATTAATAAACTATGCCAGTTCTGTTATTATGAACTCTTTGAAGCAAAAGTCTCAAAAGAAGTCTTATGCCGTTGATGCTTTGTGTGGTGCCATACCGCGTGAGAAAATCGCTGGTGAATATTTAGAAGAGTATCTGCAAGAGAAATATGGAATATAAGCGTAAACCTATGAGAGTATTTCTTGACACAAATATCTTTATGGAATTTTTCGAGCAACGAAGTCAGTGTGAGAATCTTTTACAGATATTGAAGACAGCTACCAATATCAGTGCGCCTTGTACAACGGATGCTCGCAGTTTGTTACCATTAATATCAAAGATTTCGAGAAAGCAAACCAGATGGCAACAGAAATACTTACTCCAGGACAGTTCGTGGAAAAATATATTCAGAACAATAATAACAATATTAACTAAACAAAATGCTTATGAAACAAATTTTTTACTTGAAAAAGAGTAGATGGCTACTCTTCACGCTCCTCGCACTCTTTGCGGGGATGAACCCAGCGTGGGCACAAAAAACACTGCCGTATAGCTACGGGTTCGAGACAGCCCTTGCAGATGAAGGGTGGGCACGAACAGATTATGCAAGCAATACTAACATTTACAATGTTGGTAGCGGTTCTGCACACGATGGAAGTTATGTATTTAGATTCTATTACAACACCAATCCTCCCCAATATCTGATATCGCCAGAGTTGACAACCTCTACTAAGACTGTTGATGTTTCTTTCTGGTACAAAAATGCTGGTGATTATACTGAGACATTCAACGTAGGTTATTCCACCTCAAATACCGAAACAGGTTCTTTCACTTGGCTTGACGCAGATATCACTGCACCTTCTTCGTGGACAGAATACAAAAACACGTTCCCTGCAGGGACAAAGTATATCGCTATCAAATACACTGCCTATGATCAATATCAGATGTATATTGATGATTTCAGTGTCGAAGAGACTCCAACCTGCATTAAGCCTACAGGCCTGACTGCAGGTGAAACGACCTATAGCTCTGTTGCGCTGAGCTGGACCAACGGAAGCGTTGATCAGGATGCTTGGCAGATTGCCTATTCAACGACATCTGATTTCAATCCAGACGAGGTAACTCCTGTTGACGCCAACAGCAATCCTTTCACGCTGAATGGACTCACACCCGAAACCACCTACTATGCATACGTTCGTGGTAACTGCGGTGCTGAGGACAAGAGTGCTTGGAGCAACAAGGTTACTTTCACAACGCCTGAGAAGTATCCTGTCCCAACGGGATTAAATATATCTAAACTTGGCACAACAGCCACACTTACATGGACTGTTGGCGGAGAAGAGACAACATGGGAAGTAGTATATTCAACATCTTCAACAGATAATCCTGACGAGCTCACCGCAAACAGCGTAAACACGACAACATACCAGATGATTAATCTTACCGTAGGAAGCACATACTACGTTTGGATTCGTGCCAAAGCAGGAGAGGAGCATAGTGCATGGCTTAGTGGTTCGTTTACTTTGAACTATGCCTCTCCCACTCCAACATCTGTTGACAAGAATGGTATCACAAACGTCACGTTTGGTTCTAATGGTTTCATCGTAAACAATAACAACCGTCCTACAAGTTCGCCTTATTATGGTAATTATTCTACCCAGGTCGGTGCTGTACCTGCTGGGACGACTGCGGCCATTGACATTACCTTTGCTACAGGCTATACTTACGGAACGGTCATCTTTGTAGACTGGAACAATAACTATGAGTTTGAAGCAGACGAAGCTGTTTACAAGGGAACCAGTGCTCCTGATAATCCTACTACTCTGAATGCAACATTTGACATCGCGGCAGGCCAGGCATTAGGTGACTATCGTATGCGTATCGTTGCCGCGGACTCCTATTATGACAACTACATTAGCGGTTCTGCTTCCTATACGAGCGCATTTTCTTGCCCGACAGGAACTTATACTGTAGCTCACGACTATACACTTCGCGTGATTACGCCTCCCTCTTGCGCCACTCCTACAGCTTTGACGGCAAGCAACGTTGCTGCTCGTTCTGTTGACTTGGGTTGGACTGTTGATGACGAGGAACAGGATGCATGGCAGATTGTCTATGCCACCGATGCAGACTTTGATCCTGCTGCTGCAACACCCGTTACTGCGGGTACGAATCCATTTACTCTTACAGGTCTTACACCAGAAACAACCTACTATGCATACGTTCGCGCTTATTGCAGCGAGAGCGACCAGAGTGCATGGAGCAACAAAGTAAGCTTCACAACACTTCCCTCGTGTATTGCTCCTACAGCTTTGACAATAGGTAGTGTCGGGACTACAACCGCTACGCTGACTTGGACTGACGAGACCGAGCAGACCAAATGGGAAGTGAGCTACAGCACTACGAGCGGTGCACCTGACGATGGCACTATCGTTGCTGTGACCGAAAAGACCTATACGATTCTTGGCTTGACAACTGGCACGACCTACTATGCCAGCGTTCGTGCCGTAAATAGTGATGAGGACAAGAGTGCTTGGAGCAGTGAAATCAGCTTCACACCTGGTGTACTGACCGTGAACGATGGAACTACAACGAACTCTTATGTTCCTCTATATGGCGGCAATGTCAGTACATCAAGTAGCTCATATGTTAGAGGCCAATTTGTCATTCCTGAAGAAAGTCTAGGTAGTATTACGGACAATAATATCGACAAATTGGTATTCTACAGTAGCACTGCTACAAGAAGTTGGGGCGACGCTGAATTTACCATCTACTTGAAAAAGATGGAAAGTGCCGAGTTCACCAGCACTGCGTTTATTGATGTGACTAACGAAGAACCTGTGTATAGCGGCAAGCTGAGCATCAGCGGCAATCAGATGGAAATTACCTTTACAGAGTCATTTGAATACACGGGTGGCAATCTTCTTGTTGATGTTCAGCAGACAGCTTCTGGTTCATATGGAAGTTCATCGTGGTATGGTATTGCCACATCTTCGTACCAGGCCTTGAATAAAGGAAGTTATTCTAACACACGATACCAGTTCCTTCCGAAGGTTTCAATCTACTACTCGCCCGTTGTGATTGCTCCGAAGATGAGGGTAGCTCAAACGGAGATTGCCTTTGGGCTGGTAGAGAAGGATTCTGAACAGACCGCTACCTTCACGATTGAGAACAAGGGCAAGGCTGACCTTGACAACATCACCATCACATGTCCAGATGGCAAGTTCAGCGTTGACAAGACCACTATTACAAAGATTCTAAATAAGGACGATGCCAACTATGAAGCTGCTGTTGTTACCGTAACCCTCAACACCGAGACTCCTGGTGACTACAGTGCAAACATCACGGTAAGTGCAGAAGGACAGGATCCTGCAACTATTGCAGTTAGCGGCGTTGTAAAAGACCCCACCAAGATGTTCATCGATTTTGCTGGTGGTGTTAAGCCTGAGGACTGGACGGCTACATCAAGTAGTTCCTCATACAGCTGGAGCTATGGTACAGACGGTAACGGCGGTTATGCTGGCTATAACGGAACCAGCAGTTCTTATGTTGGAACGCTGACATCACCTGAGATAACCTTTACTGCCGGTGAGAAGATTTGTTTCAACACCGCCCGTTATGGAAACAGTACGTGGTATAACCCCAGTGTCACGGTTGAGGAATCAGAAGACGGTACAACTTGGAACACGCTGGCCACCTATACCGATGACATTTTTGGCACATGGACTACACGTAGTGTAAGTATTTCTTCGGCGGCCATTAAGTACATTCGCTTCAAGGGCTGGTATTTCTATATCACTAATATCTATGGCGGCGTACTGCCTGTAGTTCCGAACCTAAGCTTCACCGCCAGCGACTACGGATTTGGCATGATCACGGCAGAGAAGACCACTGAAGCCTATACCATTCAGAACACTGGCCTTGGCGAACTGACCGGACTGAGCGTTACATCTTCTGATGCGAACTTTGTTGTAGCTGTTGCAGGCAACGCAACAACTATTGAGCCGAAGAGTTCTGTTACCTTCACCGTAACGATGAAGGCCGATGCCGTAGGCTCCCACAATGGTACTATCACCGTGGCTGCAGACGGATTCGACGATATCACTTTCAATGTCAGTGGCTATGTTATAGACAACACGCTGTTCACTGAAACCTTCGAAGGCAATGCACTGCCCGATGGATGGGAAAACACTGGCTGGACATTCGCAAACGGCGAAGCCACAGGCGCATTCAGAAGTCCGACGAAATTTCAACTCATAACTCCCGCACTAACCGTTGCTGAGGGTGAAAAGATGGCTATTGAAGCTCAAAAGACAAACTATATAGGAGCTTGCACAATACCCATCTATATATCTAAGGACGGAGGCGAATTTACCCTTCACCAGACTATCAGCAACAGCGAACTGGAATACAACGTCTATAAGGTTTTCTACATTGAAGGTATACCTGCAGGTAATTACAAGATTCGCTTTGATGCTGACGCAACAAAGATTAATGCCGTCAACGGTTTCCACCTGAACCAGAATGCTCCTGCATTTGAGATGGCAACTACAGGTGCTGCTGCTTTCGGAAAGAAGACTGCTAACGACAGCAAGACCTACACTGTGCGTAATGCAGGTACAGGCACACTGACCGTCAACATTGCTTCTGACAATACGACAGATTTCACAGTATCTCCTGCACAGCTCAATATCGCCGGAGGTGAGACTGCTGACTTCAACATCAACTTCGTCTACAATGAAGGTAGCTATGGCAACAAGTCGGCCAACATCACCGTTACTCCTACCTACAACGAGTCTCTTGCCTACAACATCGCAGCCACAGCCAAGGCTTTGGATCCCGATGCATGGGATGAGGACTTCGAAGAGGGCACAATGCCTACAGGTTGGGACGCAACGAACTGGACGGTTGGAACATTTAGTTACTCTTCTACAAACAACACCCAGATTGCAAAGGCAACAGCCAATAGTGGAAGTAGTGTTCTGATTACTCCACGTCTACAAGCGCAAGCCAACGATGTACTAACGTGGGAAGCTCTTTATGATTGGTATGATGAGAGTATCAGAGTAGAGTATTCAGACGACGACAAGCAGACTTGGAATATCGTTGATATTGATGGTCTTACTAAGGGTACTGGAACTACAGGAAGTCTCGCAAATAGTTATCGCCCACAAGACAATGGCTCAAGCGAGCGTGGCTCTAAACTGGATATGTCGTTTACAGCTCCTGCTGATGGCTACTATTACCTACGCTTTACCTCTTCTTACAATGGTAATGGCGTTGACAACTTCAACGGCTTCAAACTTGCCCTGAAGGAACATGATGTAGTAATCCAGGAACAGAACATTCGCTCGACGTTTAACCAGTATGGAACTTATGACGTGAGCGTAACCGTAAAGGAAATGGTTGGTAAGGAAGAAGAACTGACCGCTAAGTTCTATATCGGCGAAACTCAGTATGGTGAAAGTGTGACAGAGACTGTTGAAGCTAATGGCACGAAGACCTTCACCGTAAGCGTGACGCTCGACGAACTGATTAGTGGAAATGCTTACTTCACCATCAACAATGCTAACATCAGCTTGGAAAGCGACAAGGTGGCTGTTACCACAAATGCAGCCATTGTACTCGACGAGACCGTGGAGCCCGACCTGAGCGGTATCTCTACTACTGCTTATCAAGATGTTGTTGCTCTGAAGTACACAGCAAAGGCAGGATGGAACACCATCTGTGTACCGTTTAAACTGACTGACACAGAAATGACTGCTATCTTTGGCGAGGGATACAAGGCTTATGAATTCAAGGCATATAACGCCACTGACGGTCTTAACTTCCAGGCAGCAACCACGTTCTATGCTGGCTATCCTTACATTGTCTATTCGGCCAGCCCTGCTACACTCGATGCGAAGGGCTACATCATGAAGGTCATTCAGCTCTCGGCAACCTCTGCCAAGAACGACCAGTACAGCGGTGCTACCTTCCAGGGCACTTATGCCCCGATGGCTGCTGGCTCATTAGAGGGTAAGTACGGTGTAACCAATGAGGCTAAGATTGCGAAAGGTTCGGCTTCTGCCACGATGAAGGGCTTCCGCGCTTACTTCGACCTGCCTGCTGGTGCTCCTGCTCGTCTGACCTTCTTCAATGAGGACGGAACGACCACAAGCATCATGAGCACTGAGCTGGACAAGCAGGATGCAGAGAACATCTACAACCTGCAGGGACAGAAGGTGACGAAGACCTCGAAGGCCGGCCTCTACATCAAGAATGGCAAGAAGGTCATCGTGAAGTAACAAAAACATGTTTTACGCTAAAAGAAAAGAACAATAATTATGAATAAGATGTATATAGCGCCAGACATGGCCATCTTTCGATACGATACGGTTCACGTGCTGATGGGGTCTACCTTCGACGACACGAAAGACAATCAGGAGATCACTCCTACCGACGAGGAATACGATGGAGAGTTCAGCTCTCGTCGCCGCGGCAGGAACCCCAGAAACAACTGGGACGTTGAAGAAGAGCACGACGACTTTGGAGGCGACAACTTCTAAGTCACACTTCTGAACTGACATTATAACACTGGAAAGCAGGGCATGCCCAATGAAGCATGTCCTGCTTTTTTTGTGCAAATGTTTGCATATTTATAGAAAAAAGCGTACTTTTGCAACGTTTGACAGGAAAATAACATCAAAAAGAAACAAACAACAACCCCAAACCCCTATGAAGAGATTTTTTTACTTACTAACCGCTGCGCTCCTGATGGCAGGAGTGGGCACAGCGAGTGCAGACACCGTGACCGAGGGCTTTGAAGACTGGGGCACGACAGTGGCCGACGGATGGACACTCATCAACGGTGCCACCTATGGTAACAGCTACAGCTACGACTACGTAGTGGGATCAGACGACTTTACGCCTGCCGCTGGCAGCAAGTGTCTGGCCAACTCGTCACACAGTGCTGCACAGGGCACCACTGCATCGCCCATGATTGTGACACCGGCACTGAGCGGCACCGTAACGTTCCAGTTCCGCAAGTACAACAGCTCCAACTCTACCAAGGGATACATCAACATTTTCGAGTACGACGAAGCAAGCGGACAGGCCATCGGCAGCTCGCTTTGGACCTGTCGCCCCAACGGTGTTGAGGAGGCTACATCAAAATATCAGACTGGCAGCCTGGCCATCGGCGACACGCCCAAGCGTCTGGCCATCTATCTGGCTAAGGTCAGCTTCGACGAGTTCACCTATACACCTGCTGCTGCACCTGCCGAAGGGCCGTCTTTGGCCGTGTCGGGCTACAAGAACGGTGAGACCGTGTCATTCGGCATGGTGAACCCCGGCTCAACAAAGACACTGACGCTCACGAATCCCGGCACGGCCGAGGTGAACGTAAACATTGCTGCTACCGGAGGCTACACTGCCGCACCGACAAGTCTGAAGATTGCATCGAAGGCTACTGCCCAGCTCACCATCACCGTTCCTGATGCCACAGCCGAAGGCACACTGACGCTGACACCCGTCGAGACTGGCATTGAGACTATCACACTGAACCTGAGCTGCACGGTGAAGGATCCTGCCAAGATGTTCGAAGACTTCTCTGGCCTGTCACTGCCTGAAGACTGGGAGACTGCCGGCGTAGGCGAATATACTACAGGCAGCTATGCCACCTCTTACGTATGGGAGTTCTCAGCAGGCTATGCTGCCTATAAGTTCAGCGCCCAGAGCGAGAGCTCTGCCACTCCTTACTTCCACTCGCTCATCACGCCGAGAATGGCCTTCGGCGAGAACGAGAAGATGCTGTTCAAGATAAAGAAAAACGTGCAGTTTGCGTCGTATATCGGCGTGCTCTACGTGGAATACTCGGCAGACAAGACCACATGGACAACAGCCACCAACGGTTATTTTGCCTCCGAGACAATCACCTCAGAATGGCAGGATTGCGAAGTCACGATTCCCGCATCGGCCAAGTACGTGCGCTTCAGAGCTGCCGGCATTGCCATCGACGATGTTTACGGCGGCACCATCAGCACCATCCCCATGCCTAAGCTGGAGGTGGTGGGCTATGCCAACGGTTCGACGCTGAGCTGGGGCTTTGCCGACGTGCCTGCCGGTACGGAGAAGACCATCACCCTGCGCAACAGCGGCAAGGCCGAACTGAACGCTACCATCGCTGCCACCAACGACTTTACGCTGAGTGCCACGACAGCCACCATCGCTGCCGGCGAGACCTTCGACCTGACCATCGGCACGCCTGCCCACGACGGCAACGGCACACTGACCATCACACCGCAGGCAGAAAGCGGACTGCAGCCCTACACGCTGACCCTCACCTCTTATTATAAGGTGCCCAAGGCCGTGATGGAGCTGGACAAGCGCACCATCGCCTTCGGCAAGCTCTATGCCGACGCTACTGAGACGGTGACGGTGCAGAACACGGGCGATGCACGGCTGACCGTAGCCATCGCGAACAACAACACCGACCGCTTCGAGGCTACTCCCGCCCAACTGACGGTGGAGGCCGGCGAGAGCCAGCTGCTCACCATCAAGTACAAGCACGATGCCGCAAAGTCGGGCACCTACACCGCCACCTTCACGCTGACACCCAACGACGGCTCGGCCCAGACCATCACCGCCACGGCCACCAACAAGCGCCAAGGTGTGTGGAGCGAGGACTTCGAGGAGGGCATCCCCACTGCATGGACCAACGACGGCTGGACCATCGGCCGCAAGTGGAACGAGGCAAGCTCGGTGAACCATGCTTATGCAGGCTACAACAGCGGCTATCTGATCACGCCGCGTCTGAAAGCCGAGAAGGACGAAGAGCTTTCATTCGACTTCGTTGGCAGCTACGCCACCCTGAAGGTGGAATATGCCAGCACGCTCGATGCCGCAAACTGGACACTGTTCAACGAGTTCGAGGAGGACAGCACCATCACGTTCAAGGCACCCGAGGCCGGCACCTACTACCTGCGCTTCTCGGGCAGCGGTTCTTATCTGGACAACTTCGAGGGCTTCCAGCTCGACCAGCTGGCTGCCGACGCTGCCATCATCGCCAGCTCGCTGCCTGCCACGGGCAACCAGTTTGCCGTCTACAACGCTTCGGTGACCGTGCAGAACAAGGGCTCGCAGGCACAGACCGTCGTGGCCCGTCTGCTGGTGAACGGCAGTGCCAAGGACACGAAGGAGACCGCCCTGGCCATTGAGGGCACAACGAAGATAGACCTGTCGTTCACACCTGAGACCGCCCTTGAAAATGCCGTTGCACGCATCGAGGTGACGCTGAAGGGTGTGAGCAGCTTTGCCGCCAAGACCGTTGAGACAACCCTCAACGTGGCTCCTGCCCCCACACTCGACGAGACCGTGGCTCCCGAACTGGCTACTGGCACGCTGCCCGTGGTCACCTTGAAGTACACGGCTGCCAACGGCTGGAACACCATTGCCGTGCCGTTCGCCCTGAACGACGACATTCTGACCCGGCTATTCGGTGCCGACTATGAGGTCTACGAGTTCAAGAGCTATGCCAACGACACCATCAAGATGCACGCTCCCACTATGTTCGTGGCTGGCTATGCCTATCTGGTCTATGCCCGAAACGCAGTGGCACAGCCCGACGGCATCGCCCTGGAGAACATCCGCATAGAGACCACCACACCGAAGTATGATGCCAGCAACGGCGTTCAGTTCACGGCCACCTTCGCCCCGATGGCTGCCGGCGAACTGACCGACAAGTACACCGTGGCACTGGGCCAGCCCCTGCTGGTGAAGGGCACCGAGGAGAGTACGCTGAACGGCTTCCGCGCCTACTTCACGCTGGGCGAAAGCATCACGAAGGCTCCCGAGCTGGCCTTCTACACCGCCAACGGCATACCCACCAGCATCACACTGGCCAAGACACCGACGACCGCTGCACCCGAAGGCATCTACAACCTGAAGGGAATGCGCGTGACGACAATGCAGAGGGGTCTCTACATTGTCAACGGCAAAAAAGTGTTGGTGAAATAGACGTCAAAACACAGCCTTTCAAAAGGACGCTGCGCAATAAGCATGATTTGACGCTTATTGCGCAGCGTCTTTCAGCGAGGTGCCATTCATGACGATTTCGAAGCGCTTGAGATACTCCTCGGTCATCACCCTGATGTTGAATTTGTCGGCTGCATATTCATGACACACCTTGGGCGAAAAGTCGGGATGGCTGTTGATGAAATCGGCTATGCGGGCCTCGTCGTTGCTCAAGAATCCCACCTCGGGGCCTATCAGTTCGGGCAGCGACCCCATCGGTGTGCCGTAGACGGGTGCACCGTAGTAGAGCGACTCGATGAGGCAGAGGCCGAAAGGCTCATGCCACCTGACGGGGAAAATCATTCCCCGTGACTGCTGGATGACGCGCTTCTTGCCCATGTTGTCCACCATTCCGTAGAAATGAATGCGCGGGCTCAGTGTCAGCCGGAAGCCCATCTTCAGGTTCAGGCGGTAGCCGCCCAGCACGTCGAGATGGCCGCCGTCTATCATCTTGGCGATGCGTATGGCCCCCCTCACATTCTTCACGCGCCAGGCTGCCTTGCCCAGGAAGTGAAAGTGGCTGCGCGGCTGCGAGAGATCGGCCTCGCCATAGTCATCCCAGTCTAACCCGTTGTAGACGAACGACTTAGAACCGAAGCGCTCGGCATGGTTGCGCGACACAAAGACAGCGTTGGGATCCACCTCGCCATCGACCACATTGCCGTTGATGGTCACCACATAGGGCTTGGTCAGGTCGTCGTGGACAACGTAGTTCGAGAAGTGAACCACATCGGTATCCTCGGGTATCTGGCTGCCGAGGCTCTTTTCAGGATTGATCTCCACCACGCGGCCAAAGGGACACGTGGACCCCTTGTGGGCCAGAAAGGTGACCTGATGGCCCATGCGGGCCAGCTGGCGGCCCATTCCCCAGATGACTCGCTCGGTGCCGCCATACTTGACGATGGGCAGCACGTGGTCGTGAACTAATGTGATATGCATACGCGCTTAGTCTATAATGAAACAATTGTCTTCCCAAAGTTACAACAATTTGGCTATACAGACCCTTCCATGCATCACGAACCCTGCAATAATTAAGTATTATTAACCATACGGCGGTTGTATTATCAGGTTTTCTCCCTACCTTTGTGACATGAATCTTCAGAAAACGAGATACACCTACTTCGGTGGCGTGAGGAAGAACATGCACCTGCCGTACTACGTACACGGCATCTGGATGATGATGAAGCCACGCTGCCTGACGGAGTGGCGGCGCGAGTCGCTGCTGCGGCAGTTCGACCGTCTGTCGGCCAGCGAGCAGCAGTACGTGCAGCAGCGTGTAGACTACTACAACCGGCTGTCGGCGGTAACCCCGCTGCCTGCCGAGGCTCCGGCCATCGGCGAACAGAGTTTTCTGAAGAAGCGTTTCCTGCAGAAGAAGTGCCCCAGCGTGTACATCTTCGACTCCTACGAGTGGAACCGCTACTTCCCGGCACGGCTGAGGTGGATGCTGGAGCCCGGCGATGTCAGCTACACGCTGCCCGTCCCCACCATCACGAAGAGCCGCCCCATCGAGGCCTGCAAGAGCGACCCCAACTCGGTGCTGATCAACATGGACAAGGTGCGCCACTTCATGTTCTTCCACGACCCGATACCCTTCGACCGCAAGCGCGGTCAGGTGATCTTTCGCGGCGTGGTGAGCGGAAAGCCCAACCGCACCGCCTTCTTCGAGAAATACTTTGGCAACCCGCTGTTCGACATGTACGACACGTCGCGCCATTCTGCGCTCTCGGAAGAGATGCGCCAGCACGGCGAGACCACCATCTTCGACCACCTCTCCTATAAATATATCATGAGTCTGGAGGGCAACGACGTGGCGAGCAACCTGAAATGGGTGATGAACTCAAACTGCATTGCCGTGGCTCCGCCCATGAACTACGAGACGTGGTTCATGGAGGGACGGCTGAAAGGCGGCGAGCACTTCATCGAGATAGCCCCCGACTATAGCAATCTGGAGGAGCGCATTGCCTACTACAACGACCACCCCAACGAGGCAAAGGATATCATAGAGAATGCCAACCAGTACTGCAAGCAGTTCTTCAACAAAGAGCGCGAACGGCTGATTGCCCTGATGGTCATGGAGAAGTATTTCCGGATGACGGGGCAAGAGGTTTAAGACGATCTTGCGTCATTCGCTCCATGTATTGCTGAATGATGGCTTTCAGTTCGAGCTCCATCTGAGGGAATGACGACTTTTCAGCTGCAGGATTCAACATCAGATTGTGCTGCATCAGCGAATCGCTAAGGGCATAGAAGCCAATGGTCTTCTGTCCGTCGAACTGCAGCACATGTCCCTGTTTCACATACTGATAGATGCCATTCAGGTAGTTGACGGCCCAAGTGTCCTCGGCTGCCGTATTGAAGAGGTCGATGCCGAAGGCAAAGTAGGGCTTCGGATAGTGCAGCATGCCCATCACCGTGGGCAGAATGTCAATCTGCTGGGCAATCTTGTCCTGCATGGCCGGCTGGCGGTCGGCATTGCCAGGCTCATATATAATAATAGGTGAACAGAAGCCGCCCAAATCGGTCTGGTAGTAGGCATGGTCTGAAATGTTGGTGTGGTCGCTGGTCAGCACGAAGATGGTGTTCTTGAACCACGGCTCGCGGCTGGCTTTCGCAAAGAACTTGCCGATGGCCATGTCAGTATAGCGGATGCACTTATGGATGACGATGCCCTCCTCGGGGTAGATGTCCTTATATTGGTCGGGCACCACGAAGGGGTGGTGGCTCGAAGCCGTGAAGACAGCCGTCATGAAAGGCTCTTTCATCTCCGACATCTTCGTGGCATAGTACTGCAGGAAAGGCTCGTCCCAGGTGGCCCAAGTGCCGTCGAAGTCGTCGTGTCCGCCAAAGCGTTCGTCGGCCTCATAGTCCTCGCGGCCATAGTAGTCCTGGAAGCCTGTGCTGCGCGCAAAGGCCATGAAGCCCATCGAACCGCGCTGAGCACCGTGGAAGAAGGCGGTCTGATAGCCCTCGCCGACCAGCAGCTTTGCTATGCCGCTGACATCGTTCATCGAAGCTGGTGTCAGGAAGAACGGCTCGACGAACATGGGTATGCTCGACAGAATACTTGGCATGCCGTCGATGCTCTTGCGGCCATTGCAGTAGGAATGGGTGAATGTGACGCTCTGCGCTATCAGCGAGTCGACGCAAGGGGTGTAGCCCCGATAGTGGCCCCCTTCGAGCGTGGCATTGAGGGCACCTATGTATTCGCGGCCGAAGCTCTCCACAATGAGCACCACCACGTTCTTGCGCTGCATGGCAACGGTGTCGGCAGGGATATGCACGGGCTGGTAGACAGCCGCCAACGACTGCTCATCGGGGAAGTAGTCGGGCACGGTGAAGATGTCCTTGCCGATGGTGCGATAGAGCGAGAAGGGGGTGTTCAACACCAGAGCCGCCTCAACAGGACGGTTCACATACTGGTTAGCATTCGATATGGTGATGGGACGCACAGCCGTGGTAAAGCCGCCACGGATGCCAGCCACCACAAAGGGTGTGGCGACGGCCAGCGACAGCAGCATGGCCACGTCGTAGTGCCACCAGCGGTAGCTGCCGTTCTGCAGTCTGCTGGTGCGATACAGCCGGTAGAAGGCCCACATCAGCAATGCGAACAGAATGACGAGGTAGAAATGGCGCAGCGTCTCGGTCAGGAAGATGGAACCCAGGTTGCCTTCGTTGGAGAACTCGCTGAAGACGGTGGTGGTGGTGCGCCGCATGGTGAAGCGGAAATAGACGGCATCGCAGAGGTTGACGGCAAGGGCCACGCCGTTGACCAGCACGAAGACCCATCGGCACAGCTGCTGATAGGCGCGGCATTCCTTCAGATGCCAGGGCAGCAGCATGAGCACGATGTAGGGGATGTTGGTGACGAGGATGGCAGCGGTGTCGAACACCAGTGAGCCGCCCAGCATCTCCAGCAGATGGGTAAAGGTGAGTCCCTGCTCGAAATAGCTCAAGTTGAGCAGCAGGTAGACCATGCGCGCCACAAAGTAGAGCACATAGACCATCAGCAGGTTGCAAATGGTAGCAGCCAGAGGCGAAAGGAGTCGGTAGCGTCGGAAGCTCGTCATAGTCACATCGTCAATTATTGTTATCCAGCTGCTTCAGGTCTTCCGTCGTAGCCTGGAGAATGGCCTTGCCCATACGCTCCAGACGCTGTGTGTCGGTGGAATTGTCGATGACGATGCGCCGGGAGTCGAGGTCGTAGTCCATGAAACCGGTGGAGTCGAGCACGGCAAAGCCGTTGTTGTAGTTGTGTACGGCAAAGGGATAGCGATAGGTGCTGCTGAGCACATCGCGGCTCCAGCGGAAGTCGTCGTGCGGCAGTCCAAGCTGTGCCAGCAGGGTGGCAGCCAGATCGGTCTGGTTGCACAGTGTCGTAATCTTCCGCGGCTCCTTGACGGCTCCGCCCACCCACACCATGGGAATCTTGTCGCGCAGTTTATAGAGCCGCACAAAGGTGTCGAAGCCTAAGAGGGAGCTGAAGTCGATGCTGTGGTCGGGCAGGAAGACCACCAGCAGGTTGTCCCACTGCGGCGATGCCTTCAGCCGGTCAATGAAGGTGCCGATGCACTGGTCCAGATAGTAGAAGGCGTTCAGGGCCTTGTCGTCGTATTTGCTGACGGGCACATCCCACGGCTCGTGCGAGCTGAGGGTGGAGAAGCCCCAGAGACGGCGCGTGGCATCGGCCGTGTCGAGCGCAAGAATCTCGTTGCACAGTGTGTTGAAGGTGATGTCGTCGCGCACACCCCACTTGGCCGACTCCTGTTCCTCGTTGCTGTAGTCTGCTTTCCACGTCAGCCGTTCCCAGCCGGTTGCCACGAGATAGCTGCGCATGTTGGTGAAGTTGATGTCGCCGCCATAGAGATAGGAGGTGTGATAGCCTGCCGCTCTGAGCGACGAGGCTATGCCCGGCAGACGGTTGGTCTTCTTCGGCATCTTCATGACCGACGATGTGGGGAACGAAGGGTAACCGCTGTAGGTGCAGACGGTGCCACGATCGGTGCGCCACGAGTTGGCATAGCAGTTGGTGAAGTCGATACCCTCTTCTCTCAACTGGGTCAGACGGGGCATCGCCATCGTGTAGATGTCGCCGGCACTCTCCATGAGCACAATCACAATGTTGGGCCGCGAGGTGGTCAGCAGCGAGTCGGTATCGACCGACTGTGTCGTATAGAGCCCGTCCATCAAGGCAGCACATTCCTCAGCGGTGTAGTAGTCGTAGTCAACGATGTTGTTGGCGGTCTTCTCAAAAGAGGAGAAGAAACTGAACACAGGGTTGACAGCCGAGTGGTTCAGGAACTGGTTTTGCGAGAAATAGACCTGTCCGACGTTCGTGGTCGACTCGTCCACACCGCCACGAATGCCGATGATGAGCAGTGGTATCAGCAATATACTGACCACCGTGCTGAGTCCACGACGGCGAGGGCGCTCCTGCCAGAACGGAATGACTTTGTAGAGACGGTAGAGGGCGTAGGCACCCACAACAAGAATCAGGGCGCGAACAATGATATACATGCCCGACACGCTGGCACCGGCCTCAACAGGTGTTTCCAGATATTGCAGACAACTGGCATCGAGCTTGAAGCCCCAGAAAGGATACAGGCTGGTGTCGGCCACGAAAGCCAGCAGAAGCAGGAACGACAGCAGGGCGTAGTAGCCGCGCAACAGCGTCCGGATGGCACGGCCGCCCCACCACAGCGAGACGACGACGGCCAGGAAGGGAATAATCAGCAGATAGAGCGAGGTGGAGAGATCAAGCGATAGTCCGTGCCATACCACCGACAGCACATCGCCGAGGGTAAAGGCATGTGCGCCGCTGTTGAACAGCATGAACACGATCTTGGCAACAATGAAGAGCAGCACCGTCAGCACGTAGAACTTTAGCAGATAGAGAAGTCGCTGTCTCATAATCTTACTCCTTATTGATTCTGAAAGACCACCTCGCCAAACAGCGTGGCACTGGTAGAACCGGTGATTCGCACTCTGACGGTCTCGCCAATGTGGTGAGTAATCTCTTGCCCGTTGCCGTCAGTGACGGTGCGGTCGAAAACCACCATCTTGTTCTGCTCCGTACGACCGCAGAGTTGATTACGCGAGCGCTTCGAGAAGCCCTCTACCAGCACATCGAACTCCTTGCCCTCGTCTTTTTTGTTCTGTTGGGCAGAAATCTCTGTCTGCAGGGCGATGAGTTCGTTCAAACGGCGTATCTTTTCCTCTTCAGGAACATTGTCGGGCAGGTGTTTTGAGGCGTATGTGCCCGGCCGTTCAGAGTATTTGAACATAAAAGCTGAATCGTAGCCCACCTCGCGCATCAGCGAGAGCGACAGCTGGTGGTCTTCTTCGGTCTCGTCGTGATAGCCCACGAAGATGTCGGTAGACAGGCCGCAATCGGGAATGATGCGGCGGATGGCTGCCACACGGTCCAGATACCACTCGCGCGTATATTTACGGTTCATCAGTTTCAGAATGCGGTCGCTGCCGCTCTGCACCGGCAGGTGGATATGCTTGCACACATTGGGTTCTTCGGCAATGACGCGCAGGGTGTCGTCGCTCATGTCCTTGGGGTGCGAGGTGGTGAAGCGGATGCGCATTTCAGGAGCCTCGCGGGCCACCAGGCGAAGCAGTTGCGGAAAGAGTACCTCATGAAGCCCATTGGGCTCATTGGACTCATGGGGATCATTAGGCTCATGAGGCTCATAGGGCCCATTAGCCCTATTGGGCTCATAGGCCCTATACGAGTTCACGTTCTGCCCCAGCAGCGTCACCTCCTTGAAGCCACGGTCGCGCAGGTCGCGCACCTCGCGAAGAATGCTCTCCACATCGCGGCTGCGCTCACGACCACGGGTATAGGGCACTATGCAATAGTGGCAGAAGTTGTTGCAGCCGCGCATGATGCTGACGAAGCCACCAATCTTGTGGCCCAAGCCGATGCGCTGGGGCACCACATCCTTGTAAGTCTCCGAGGTGGAAAGCTCGATATTGATGGCCTTATGTCCCGTTTCGGCCTGAGCCACCAAGTCGGGCAGCGACAGATAGGCATCGGGGCCGGCCACGAGGTCGGCACCGTGGTTCTGCAGCAGATCGTCCTTCACGCGTTCGGCCATGCAGCCCAGCACGCCGATGATAAGGTCTCTCGGGGGTACGGGGGTGTGGGAGTAGGGAGGTTCCCCCTTACTTTCACGCCTCCGACTTTTTCGCAGGGCGCAAAGTGCTTCCAAGCGGTGGTAGATTTTCTGTTCGGCATTGTCGCGCACCGAACAAGTATTCAGGAAAACGGCATCGGCCTCATCGGCGGAATCGCAAGTTTCGTAGCCAGCCATCTGCATGACCGAGGCTACCACTTCCGAGTCGGCAACATTCATCTGGCATCCGTATGTCTCAATAAACAGTTTCTTCATCTTTAATCATTAAAGTGAGGTGCAAAGGTAAAAAATAATTATGAATTATGAATTATGAATTATGAATTATTCGTACCTTTGCACCCAAATTTACAAAAGTTATATGCAAAGACCAAAATTGACAAAGGCAGGAATACTGGCCGAGGTTCGCGACTATCTGGTGATTGGTATTGCCATGATGTCCTACTGTATCGGATGGGCTATTTTCTTGCTGCCCAACAACATCACCACGGGTGGCGTAGCCGGTGTTTCATCTATTCTGTTCTGGGGTACAGGCATTCCTGTCCAGACTTCCTACTTCGTGATCAATGCCATACTGTTGCTCATTGCCCTGCGCGTGCTGGGATGGAAGTTCTGCGTCAAGACCATCTATGCCGTGCTGGTGCTGACGCTGGGTGTGACCTTCGTCACGGCCAACTACCACGACCACCTGCTGTCCGACCAGCCGTTCATGGCGGCCATCATCGGTGCAGTGTTCTGCGGCTGCGGCGTGGGACTGGGCTTGTCGAGCAACGGGTCGACGGGCGGCACCGACATCATTGCCGCCGTCATCAACAAGTATCGCGACATCTCGCTGGGGCGCGTCATCATGCTCTGCGATGTGGTTATCATCTCCAGCAGCTACCTGGTGTTGCGCGACTGGGAGAAGGTCATCTACGGCTACGTGGTGCTCTACGTCACCTCGTTCTGTATCGACTGGGTGGTCAACTCGCAGCGCTCGTCGGTACAGTTCTTCATCATCAGCGACCGCTGGCGCGAGATTGGTGAGCGCATTAACCGTGAGCCGCATCGTGGCTGCACCATCATCGATGCTCAGGGATTCTATTCGGGCAAGGAAGTGAAAATGCTGTTCGTGCTGGCCAAGCGCCGTCAGAGCGACATGATCTTCCGCATCATCAACGAGATGGACCCTCACGCCTTTGTCAGCCAGAGTGCCGTCATCGGTGTCTACGGCGAGGGCTTCGATCAGTTCAAGGTGCGCCGCAGCAAGTCGGTAGCCCATAAAGCAGTAGCAACCGAGTAGCCTTTCCCCATGATTCGCTATACCCACAAGGAAGAAATTTGGAACACCTTCTCGCATGCCGGCGGCATTCTGCTCGGCGTGGTCATCGGCATCATCTTTCTGGTGATGACCATCGGGGCCGGCAGTTCGTGGGCCAGCATCGGCGTGGGACTCTATCTGTTCGGCATGCTGGGCAGCTATGCCGCTTCTACCATCTACCATGCCTTGCCCCTGCGCTCCAAGTGGAAAGAGCGGTTGCGCCGCTGGGACCATGCCGCCATCTACTGGCACATTGCCGGCAGCTATTCGCCCCTGACGCTGGTGGCTCTGCGCAGCCAAGGCTATTGGGGATGGAGCCTGTTCACGTTTGTATGGCTCTGCGCCATCGCCGGCACCATCGTCAGCTTCGTCCGGCTGAAAGAGCACTCCAACTTCGAGACGCTCTGCTTCGTGGGCATGGGCCTGTCGGTGCTCGTAGCCTTCAAGCCCCTCATTGACACGGTGTCAACGGCAGCCGTCATCTGGATTATTGCCGAAGGCGTGTGCTACATCACGGGAGCCGTGTTCTATTCACTGAACAAAAAGAAATACATGCACTCAGTGTTCCACTTCTTCGTGCTGGCAGGTTCCATCTGCCACATCGTGGCCGTGTGGGACGTGCTGATGGATTATCTATAAGACAATGAGACATACCTATATTTATATGACAGCGGCAGTGCTCATGCTGATGACGACCGCCTGCAACAGCAAGAAAACCAGTCAGACGACTGAAAACGAAAAGCCTGTAGACATTGAGTTCATGGCCGATTCGGCCTATCAGTTCTGCGAACAGCAGTGTGCCTTCGGGCCACGAACCATGAACAGCGAGGCACACCAACAGTGCGGGCAGTGGATTGCCGACCAGTTCCGCCAATACGGCATGGAGGTCGTGGAGCAGAAAGCCGATCTGCGCGGCTACGACGGAACCACGCTCCATAGCACCAACATCATTGCCAGCTATCGTCCCGAACTGCAAGAACGCATTCTGCTCTGTGCCCACTGGGACAGTCGACCGTGGGCCGACAACGACCCCGACGAACAGAACTGGCACAAGCCCGTGATGGCTGCCAACGACGGGGCCAGCGGTGTGGCCGTCATGCTCGAAGTGGCACGACTGCTCAACGCTGCAACCGCATCAGACAGCACTTCTCAATCCTCGATTACATATTCTAAATTAGGCATCGACTTCATCTGTTTCGATGCCGAAGACTGGGGAACGCCGCAATGGGAAGAAGAACTTTCGGGCAGCGACACCTGGGCACTGGGTGCACAGTACTGGTCGGCCCATCCCCATCGCGACGGCTATCGTGCCCGTTATGGCATCCTGCTCGACATGGTGGGTGGCCAAGGAGCCCGTTTCTATCAAGAAAGCTATTCGCGCCGTTATGCCAGCGATGTGGTGAACCGCGTATGGCGAGCCGCCTCTGTTGCTGGCTATGGCAGCTATTTCCCCTCTGACGAAGGTGGCTGGATCACCGACGACCATGTGCCCGTAAACCAGGTGGCTGGTATTCCCTGCATTGATATCATTCCTTGCTATCCCGACTGCGAACAGAGCTCGTTCGGACCTACCTGGCACACCGTCAACGACGACATGCAGCATATTGACAAGAAAACTCTCAAAGCTGTCGGTCAAACGATTATTCAGGTCCTCTTCACCGAATAATCATTCCCCATATCTCCGTACCTCCTATCTCCGTACCCTCGCACCTTCGAATATCACAACTGCCCTGCCTCAACCATCAAGACCACACGCTCGGTGAGCCTGTCAACGCCCTCAGGGTCGTAGCCTTTCTTCAGCGAGGCACCGAACATCCAGGCAAAAGCCTGCCACATGCCCGACCGCACAGGACCTATAAAAGCCTGAATAGTCTCGTAGGCCGTGGCATTGCACTCGCGGTCGACGAGTTTGATGAGCAGTTTGCCCTGCGAGAACGTCAGCTTTTTCATCTTCGGCTTATACTCCGCCACGATGGCTGCCTCCACACGCTTCAGGTGTTCGTCGCGTTCCTTCTGCGTGGGCAACGTCTCCAGATACTCTGCCGTCTCTATCAGCATCTGCCGTGCCTCCTTGGCAATGGGCAGCACCTTCTTCACGTTTTTCACCAACCGCATATAGGCCTGCTGCTGTTGCTTGTTCTTGAACGTGGGTTCGGGATATACATAGACGTTCGACATCTCCATATACTGAATGGAGTCGCCATCAACCAGCACCTTGCCCACCTTCACCGTAGGCGAGAGTACTGGTTGACCGACATCGGTTTCCTGAGCCGTAGCCCAGGAAACCGTCATTCCAAATAAAAAGAACCATGCCGAAAGTCTCTTCATGGCCGCAAAGACATTACTTTACTTCCGTAAGGAACCATGTGACAGCGCTGCTCATGCTGAGAGCCTCGTCGTCTTCGGAATCAACATCATACTCAGTGATCAACAGCTGATCAGCAGCGAAACTGATGTTGATGACTCCCGACTCGTCTGGGTCGTTAATGTACTCGTAATTCCACGAGTAGCGTGCAAGGCCGGCAGCCTCGTTTTGCCACTTCCATGTAGAGACAGCCAGTTCGCCATTAGCATAGAACACGATGTAGGTGCCCGACTTGGTGAAGATGACCTGTTCAGGAGCATCTTCCAGTTCTTTTTTCACCTCTTTTTCCAATTCATCGCCGCTCAGGCCTTCCATCTTCAACGATTCACGTACAAATTCAGCATAGCTATTGTAGGTCTTGTCCATAATGGTCTGTCCAAACATCTGCATCAACACCCTTACGCGACCCATTTTCCAGGTACGGCAGAGGTTGTTGGTCATGTTGCTCGACGAGTACTGCTGCTCTTTCTGTGCACCTACAGAGACCGATTCTCCGTCGTTGGTAGTGATTTCGAGTGTGACAGCATTCGATCCGCCACCAACCACGGTGATGGTGCCGAAGCCCTCAAGCACATAGGTGTCGCCCTTCTTCGTGTATGTGCCGTAGATGATGTTGTTATAGCTGCTCGAACGAGTGACGGTCTGGGCCTTTGGGAAAAAGCCGAAACTCATATTGTTTGCTGCCACCATGCGGCGCGGAGCACCATAGAAAGGAGCCTTGGTGATCACATAGTTTCCGCTTGCGGTAAACTCTATCGACTCGTAGCCGCTACCCGTATCGGTAACGTTGTACAGAGCACTTGCGCCCTCGTATTTCGGAGTGCTCAGAGTGGTGACAATCTCGTCGCCTGGCTGGTCATCATCATCGTCACTTGAACACGACTGGAAGGACAGTGATGTCAACAGGCCCAAAGCCATCAGGCTTAACATTTTTAATATTTTCATATTCAAAAAATTCCGCAGCACTTCAGTTTAACTAAGGTTATAAATACCTGAGCGACCCCAAAAAGACCTCAGGATATGGTCATGTCAGACATTCCACTCACCTTAGTGCTGCAAAACAAAGCAAATGAAATCCATCAACGACATGGCAAAGGTAAACATAAAAGAAAGAAAAAAAGAATTTTGGCCATTATTTTCTGAATTTCGGCCAAAAATTTTCGAATTTTGGCCAAAATTATATCTAAAAGCATTCGCTTTTTACCACAAAATGTATGGCATATTGCAGTTTTTTCGTATCTTTGCCCCCAAATTAATAGCAAACAGTCAAACCACAAACAAAAGAAATGGCTTACACACGACTCTCTGCTGCCGAGGCTGCAGCAATGATTAAGAACGGCGAGAACATCGCCATGAGTGGATTTACGCCCGCTGGCGTGGCAAAGGCAACAACCAAGGAACTGGCCAAGATTGCCGTGGCTGAACACGAGGCAGGCCGCGAGTTCAAGGTGGGCATCTTCACGGGTGCTTCCACAGGACAGTCGACTGATGGCGACATGGCCAATGCACAGGCCATCAAGTATCGCGCCCCCTACACCACCAATCCCGATTTCCGCAAGCATGTAAACCTGGGTGAGATTCCCTACAACGACCTGCACCTGAGCCACATGGCACAGGAGCTGCGCTACGGGTTCTATGGCCAAATAGACTGGGCCATCCTGGAAGTGTGCGATATTGAGGAGGCAGGCAACGACTACCACGTCTACCTGACCGCTGCCGGCGGCATCAGCCCCACGGCTGCCCGTCTGGCCAAGCACGTCATTCTGGAGCTGAACTCGTTCCATAATGCGAATGCCAAATACATTCATGATGTCTACGAGCCACTGGATCCTCCCTACCGCAAACCCATCATGATAGAGAAGGTGAGCGACCGCATCGGCACGCCCTACGTATCAATTCCGAAGGACAAGGTGGTGGGTGTTGTGGAGTGCAACATTCCCGACGAGGCCCGCGCCTTCAAGGACAGCGACCCCGTGACCGACAAGATTGGATTCCTGACCGCTGAGTTCCTGGTGGAAGAAATGCACAAGGGCCGTATTCCCAAGGAGTTCCTGCCCTTGCAGAGCGGCGTGGGAAGCACGGCTAACGCCATCCTCGGCGCACTGGGACAGGACAAACACGTGCCCGACTTCAACATCTATACTGAGGTGATTCAGAACTCGGTCATCGACATGATGCTCTCTGGTCGTGTGAAAGATGCCAGCGCCTGCTCGCTGACCGTGAGCAACGACTGCCTGATGCAGGTCTACGACAATATGGACTACTTCAAGCAGCACCTGACGCTGCGCCAGAGCGAGATTTCGAACTCGCCCGAGGTGATTCGTCGACTGGGCGTCATCGCCATTAACACGGCCATCGAGGTAGACCTCTACGGCAATGCCAACTCAACCCACATCAGCGGTACGAAGATGATGAACGGCATCGGCGGCAGCGGCGACTTCATCCGCAATGCCTACCTGAGCATCTTCACCTGTCCGTCGACGGCGAAGGGCGGTCTGATTTCGAGCGTGGTGCCCTTCGTGAGCCATCAGGACTCTTCGGAGCACGATGTGAACATCATCGTGACCGAACAGGGTGTGGCCGACCTGCGCGGCAAGAGCCCTGCACAGCGTGCCGAGATTATCATTGAGAACTGTGCTCACCCCGACTACAAGCAGCTGTTGTGGGACTACCTGAAGATTGCCAAGATGGGACAGACACGTCACAACCTGACGGCTGCCTTCGCTATGCATGACTCACTGGCTCGCAAGGGCGACATGCACCTGACCGATTTTGCTGAATATGTAAAATAAAATGAATGAGAAGAGCCGTTTTCTTCTTATTCCTGCTTCTGGTGGTTCAGATACCATTCGCTGGCAATATGTTTATTGCGGATGGGTCTGAACTGCCCGAAGATACCATTCCAAGTGACACTATTCCGAGTGACACAATACCCACAGACACCATCCCTACTGACACCATTCCGAGTGACACGATACCCACAGACACGATACCTACCGACACCATTCCTACCGACACGATACCCAGTGACACTACGGTACAGATAAAGATGGACACGATTGCGAAGGTGTTCAAGCAGGGAGAGTTCACCCGTGCATGTTTCCCTTTCAAGGTTGACACCTCGCAGATCAAAGAGCTCTACCGAGTGGCTCGCATAGACGATAACATGGCGGCCATCTATCCCGTGGGCAGTGTCGATGCCGGTCAACCATTCGTTGGGCGCATCAATGAGGATATCAATGAGTGGGTGATTGCCGACAGTCTGACCGACTGGACAGCGCCCACCGACCATCCCTTGCTCTGGGCAGGCGGCACCATCAAGGGCGACTATGCTGATTTCGGATGGCACCATACTGAACTGGACGGATATACCGACACCCAAGCCGAGCTCACCTACCAACTGCTCGATCCGCAAGAGCTTCACTTCAACGTCAACCTGGAGAATGTGCAGGTGCGCCGCTACCTGCAGTTCGTACAATACACCGATTCTACCCCATCGCAGGTGAGAACCTATTGCAACAAGCCGTTCGTGAAGGGCGACTCGCCTAATCCGGTGTCTATTCCCTTCCCCTACATTGACCAAGACTCAGTGACCGTGGTCTGCACGAACATGGAAGATGCCACCGACACCGTCAGCATGCGTATTGCAGCCAAGGACCAGATGGCGCAGGTGTACAACCTGACCCCACAGCGCGACTATCGCTACAGCATACACACCGCCGACACCACACTGGCCGTAGGAACCTTCCACACCGAGGGACTCATCCGCATGATTCATGCACCGAGCATCAAGAACATACGCGACTTGGGCGGATGGCAGACTACCGACGGCAAGCAGATTAAGTACGGCCGTCTGTACCGTGGCGGCGAGCTGAACGGTCAGCACACGGCCACCCCCGAAGCTATCCAGATGCTCAAGGACGTTGGCATTCAGGCAGAGATTGACTTGCGCGCTCCTTCTGAATATGGCGGAACATCGGCATTCGACTTCATCGGCAGTGACTACGACGCACCCGACGGGCTGAAGACCTACTACTTCACCAACAACAGCGGTTGCGAACTGGCGCACATGTCAAGCTACTACTGGCAAATACGCTGGCGACGCGAATTCGAGTATATCGTCAGCAACCTTAAGCTGGGCCGTCCCGTCTACTACCACTGCATCTGGGGGGCCGACCGAACCGGCTTCCTCTCCATGCTGATGGAAGGCATTCTCGGCATTCCCTACGACCAGATAGCCAAGGAGTACGAGCTGACCTCGTTCACCGATGAGTCGATACGCCAACGGGAGAGTCAGTACAAGCTGATCGGCTATATCCTGGCACTCGACGGCAACACCCTGCAGGAGAAGTTCAACACCTATATGACGAGGCAGCTATACATCAGTCAGGCCAACATAGACTACTTCGTCCAGGAGATGCTGGAAGACAGTCCTGTCACCCTTGGCATCGCCTCTGCCCCACACTCCGCTTTGCCAAAAGCACGACCGGAAGGCTTCTACGACCTGCACGGACGCAAGGCCACCCCACCCCTACAGAAAGGCATCTACATCAAGATTGACAAGCATGGCATCGGCCGGAAACACATTGCACGATAGGCCGTTCCGCCGCACACTCATCGGTCTGCTCATGCTCCTGCTGAGCACAACCGCCTACGCCCAGCAGCCTCAGCAGACCTGGCAGCAGGTGTGGCAAGAGACCATGACCCCAGAAGACGATGACGACGAGACCGCCAGCGAAGAGCACTACCAGCTGCTGCAAGACCTGGCCGACCATCCGCTCGACCTGAACAGGGCCACACGCGACGAACTGGAGCAGTTGCCCTTCCTTTCCCAACAACAGGTGATGGACTTCATAGAGTATCGCAATCATTACGGTCCGCTGCGCTCCATGGGCGAGCTGCGCATGGTGCCCTCCATGGACTATCAGCAAATCCTGCTACTGCCCTACTTCACCTATGCCGGCGAGGTGGCCGACACCGCTTACTTTCCCAAACTGAAGACCATCGCCCAATACGGCCGACATGAGCTGACGGCATCTGTGCGCCTGCCATTCTACGAACGCAAGGGCGACCGTAACGGCTATCTGGGCTATCGCTATCCCCACTGGATGCGCTATGAGTTCAGCTACGGCAACTACGTCAGGTTCGGACTGTCGGGCAGTCAGGATGCCGGCGAGCCGTTCTTATCAAGAGGCAACCCTTGGGGCTACGACGCATACACCTACTATTTCCAGCTTCAGCGCTTGGGCCGTCTGGAGAACCTGATTGTGGGCAAGTACAAGCTTTCCAGAGGCATGGGGCTCGTCTTGGGCAGCAGTTTCTCACTGGGCAAGCTGGCCGTTCTGCAGAACATGGGCCGCTCGTCGGGCTCTCTGCGCCCCCATGCCTCGCGCTCGGCAGCCGACTACTACCAAGGCATTGCAGCCACGGTGAGCCTCAGCCGGAAACTGCACCTCACGGCATTTGCCTCCTATCGGCCCCTCGATGCCACGCTGAACAACGACGGCACCGTGGCAACGCTGCTCTACAATGGCTATCACCGCACGCCCAAGGAAATGGAGAAGAAGGACAACACCCATCAAAGCGATGCCGGAGCCGACATCACCTTCCGCCACCAGGGCCTGCATATCGGTGCAACGGCTGTCTATACCCACCTTGACCGGCCGCTCAGTCCTAACACCAAGACACTCTACCGACGCTATCAGGCCACCGGCAGCAACTTCCTGAACGCCAGTCTTCACTACGGCTACCTGCACCACCGGCTGGCCTTCAACGGCGAAACGGCCATCGACAACAACGGAGCCGTGGCCACCATCCAGTCGCTGAGCTACCAGTCGGGCGGCACGTGGAGCCTCATGGCCATCCAGCGATTCTACAGCTACCGCTACAACAGCCTGCACGGATATGCCTTCAGCGAGGGCGGACACACGCAGAACGAAAGCGGCCTCTACCTGGGTGGCACGTGGAAACCCCTGGCCCGTCTGCAGTTCAACGGCTATGCCGACTTCGCCTATTTCCCGTGGGCACGCTATCGGGTGTCGCAGTCGTCATCGGCCCAGGACTATCTGGCCGAAGCTATCTACACACCCCTGCGCCACTGGACGCTGAAAGGACGCTACCGACTGCACCTGCGGCAGCTGGACAACCCGTCGAAGACGGCCCTGCGCCGCCACAACGAGCACCGCGCCCGCATCACCCTCAGCTATGCCGGGGACGAATGGTCGTCGGCACTGCAGGCCGATGGCGTGAGAGCCGCCAACAACACCATAGAGCACGGCTGGATGGTCAGCGAGACGGTGGGCTGGCGGCATGCCTGGTGGCAACTCACGCTGATGGCGGCCTACTTCAACACCGACTCATACGACAGCCGCATCTATGCCTACGAGCGTCAGTTGCCCCATCAGTTTGCCTTCCCCATGTACTACGGACGCGGCGAACGCCTGTCACTCGTGGCACGAGCCCACATAGGCCAGGCGCTGCAAATAGATGCCAAGTTGGGCACCACCCACTATCACGACCGTTCCACCATCGGCAGCGGACTGCAGGAAATCAACTCCTCCACCATGACCGACCTGGCCCTGCAGGCCCGATGGCGGTTCTGAACGAATGCAGAAACAACCTATAACACGATAAAAAAAGAAATGAAGAATCTACTTACACGCCGTTCCATTCGCAAATATAGCGAAAAGGAAGTATCTGAAGACCTGTTGAACCGACTGTTCAGCGAGGCAGCACGCACGCAGACCATGGGCAATCTGCAACTCTACAGCGTCGTGGTCACCCGTTCACAAGCCATGAAAGAGCGGTTGGCACCGGCCCACTTCAACCAGCCCATGGTGACGCAGGCCCCCGTGGTGCTCACCATCTGTGCCGACTTCAACCGCACCAGCCAGTGGGCACGCTGTCGCAAGGCCGAACCCGGCTACGCCAACTTCCTGTCGTTCCAGAATGCCGCCATCGATGCCCTGCTCTACACCCAGACGCTCTGCAACCTGATGGACGAGGAAGGACTGGGCTACTGCTATCTGGGCACCACGGTCTACATGCCACAGCTGATCATCGACACCCTGCAGCTGCCCCAACTGGTGATGCCCGTAGCCACACTCACCGTGGGCTGGCCGGCAGAAGAGCCCGCACTGAGCGACCGACTGACGGCAGCGAGCTTCGTGCACAGCGAGACCTACCACGACTACACCCCACACGACATCGATCGCTACTACGGCCCCAAAGAGCAACTGCCCGAAAACATCCATTTCGTTGAAATCAACCAGAAAGAAACCCTCGCACAGGTATTCACCGACATACGCTACACCCGGAAAGACAACGAAGCCATGTCGCAGACGCTTCTCGACACCCTTCGCCGACAAGGATTCCTGCAAATTTAAGTTTCTTTAAGAACTAAGCAGCATTATTTCACCCGTTTTGGCCGATATTTCGGGAAAAAGCACTACCTTTGCACCCGCTTTTCGGAAAATCCGAAGCATCTGACAACGTGAAAGCCCGCAGTGATTAGCAGGTGGCAACGTGGGAAAGATGTTAATGAGCACAACAAACAATTTTAATCACACATTCAAATTATGTATCTCGATCAAGCTAAGAAAGCAGAGATTTTCAGCCAGTACGGCAAGGATGCCAAGGACACTGGTTCAGTTGAGAGCCAGGTTGCTCTGTTCACCTATCGCATCAAGCACCTCACCGAGCACCTGAAGGCTAACCACAAGGACCACGTGACCGCTCGTTCGCTCACCATGCTGGTAGGCCGTCGCCGCAAGCTGCTGAAGTATCTCTACAACACCGACATCAATCGCTACCGTGCTCTTATCAAGGCTCTGGGTCTGCGTAAATAAAAGATGTAACAGAGAGAAAACTGATTTTTTCACGAAAGCCTCACTCAACACAGAGTGGGGCTTTTTTGGGGACATCACGGGCTGTGCTGCAACGAACGTCATCTTTCGCCCTGGTTAACGTCACTTCCCGCTCTGTTTTGCGTCAAATCTCGCTCTAATTAATATCAGATCACAGCGAAGTTAATATCAGATTGCAGCGAAAAGTGACGTTAATCACAGCGAAAAGTGACGCTAACAAATAAATTTCGTTTTTTCAACATATGATGCCCTTTGACTAGTGACAGCAGTGACAGCAAAAATGTCAAAAACTTTCTCCATACATTTTCTTGGCAATTTCTAAAAGTTGTTGTAATTTTGCTGCCAAAATATATTTGTTCTTAACAACCATGAGCAACGTTTCGTCTATTCCTCTTCAGCCGGCCGCCGACATCTCTCCGGCCGATGCACTCTGGGCCATCATCCGTACACAGTCAGCTGCAGTACGGAAAGTGCTGGCAGAGAAACTCCTTGCAGAGCAGAAAGCTATCGAAATCACCGAGCAGCAGGAAAAGATGGTGAGGGAGAGCCTTGCCAAGGCATTTGAGGAGTTGGATAAAGGCATGGCAAAACCCGATGCCCGCAGTCTACGACAAGCAGGAAATCAGCAATATCTCTGATGCCTATCTGCGCTATCTTGTTGACGAAGTGAGGAAGCAACAATAATCGACAAAGGCACCTTGTGCCCTAAATATCCGTAAATTTAACGTAAACTAATCGTAAACATTTATTTCGGAATTGCTTTGGCAGTTCCGATTTTTCGTTATACCTTTGCAGCGCTGTTAGGATATGTCCTGACAGCAGACATGTGAAAAAATGAAGCGTTGTGCTTCAGTCTTGTGCTTTGAAACCTAGGAAATTTCAACGAAAAACAAGGTTGGAGATGACAACGGTTCACGCATCTGGCGTGGGCTGATTGTGTCTGGATCTTTTTTTCGTGGGTTATCCTAGGACCTCAAAGCAGAGATGTGGAGCATTTCAGTTCCACGCTTCATGTACATATATATTATAATAAGGTGGAGCCGGGCGTGGCTCCTCCTGGTTCGACGAGGACTAACGATACTGGGGAAGTCCCTCCGCACGTGTGAAGGACCTCCCCAACAGCTGCTGGCAGTCAGCGCATTGCCAGTTTTTTAATCATAATGAATAATGAGGCCTGCTGTCCGTGAGGATCGCAGGCCTTTAAAATGCTGACGTGAGTTCGGCAAAATCTAACGTTAATCAGGGCGAAACTGTTATAGTTCATCCCAACGCATAGAATACAGTTTATCTCCTCAGCAATTCTGCATCTTGAAACTGTCGGCCAAGAGCGTCGTCGGCAGCAAGCAGGGTGATGTCGTTCTCCAGATTAAGTGCAAAGAGTACACGTGCATATATTCCCATGGAGACCGTCGGGTCGCCATGTTCCACTTTAGAGACTGTCAGCCGTGTCACCGTTGCCCTGTCTGCTATGTCTTGCATGGAAAGATGCCTGCGCTTGCGAGCCAGCATAATCTGCTCGCCCATGATTTTTAGGTTCTGACTTAATGCCCTTGGCATTGTCTTTCCAAATGTATTCTTTCCCATAATTGTATTTTATTATGCGCAAAAGTAAACAAAAATGTTTAATATAACAAACATTTTAAGAAAAAACATGCTGCAGGCCTTAAAATAATTTTATTCTGATTCGTACTAATTATTCTAATTCGTTTCCAAAGAATTTTGGTTGTGCCCTACAGCAATGGGGAGAACAGACGGGTAAGACTTTCCCACAGGCGCACCACAAAACGCGGATGCATGCGGTGGGGAAGCGCCTTCAGAAGAACCGACTCCCGCTCGTCGGCTATAAAGATTTCGCGCAAGCGACGGGCCACCTGCTCATCATAGAAAAAGGCGTTGGCCTCGAAATTGTTCTCCAGCGAGCGGAAGTCAATGTTCGTAGAGCCACAGGTGGAAACGGCATCGTCGCACACCATCATCTTGGAATGCAGGAATCCCGGTTCGTAGAGCGACACCCTGACACCGGCCTCGGCTGCTTCGCGCAGATAGCTGCGGCTGGCCCACTGCGTCAACCACGTGTCGCCATGCCGAGGCACCAGCAACCGCACGTCGACACCCTTCGAGGCAGCGGTCTTCAGGGCGAAGAGTATCACCCCCGTGGGAATGAAATAGGGCGTTTCGATATAGACATAGCGACGTGCCCCCAGTATCAGCTGCACGTAGCCCTGCATGATCTCAGGGTAAGGCGAGGCCGGGCCGCTCGATACTGCCTGCATGAGCGAGCCGCCCACTGCCCCACCCTGCTGAGTGAGGGGAGCCGGGTAGTACTTGCGGTCGCTCAGCAAGGTGCGGTCGACGAAATACCAGTCTATCAGGAACAATCGCTGCAGCGTATAGACACCCTCGCCCTCAATACGGGCCATGGTGTCGCGCCAGCGGTTGCTCTCCATGCCACGTTTCTTGCCGCCTTTCACATAGCGCAGGGCAATGTTCATGCCACCGATATAGCCCGTCAGACCGTCAATGACAATCAGCTTGCGATGGTTGCGGTAGTTGGCCTTGCTGGTGAACTGGGGGAAGCGCACCGGCAGGAACGGCACCACCTCGATGCCGGCCTCACGCATACGTTCGAAGAAGCCGTTCTTCACGCTCCAGCAGCCCACGTCGTCGTAGACAATGCGCACCTCTACCCCGCGCCGTGCCCGGTCGATGAGTGCATCGGCCACCAGCCGGCCCAACGCATCGTCCTCAAAGATATAGATGTCGATGTGGATATGACGACTGGCCTTCGCAATGTCGTGCAGCAGAGAGCAGAAAAACTGATAGCCGTCGGTGAGGAAGTCCACCTTATTAGTATTAAAGGGCAGCGAGAAGTTCTGGTTGACAAACAGGTCGATGAGCGACTTATAGCCATCGGGCAGTTCCAGGTTGCGCTGTTCCACAAATCGCAGCATGGAGCGGCGCGTCAGCTGGTCGAGCGAGCGCTGTTCCACCATGCGTTCACGCCGTGTGTTCACCCCGAAGAACAGATAGGCCACCAAGCCCGCGATGGGCACGAAATAGATGATCAGTGCCCAGGCCACGGTCTTGGCCGGTTGGCGGTTGTCCATCACGACATGAATGACCGCCAGAATGGCCGTCACCTGATAAATCAGGAATATCAGCTTCATCACATCCATGCCGCAACCAGTTTTTTTTAGAGAATTACTGTATGCCTATCAGCTTATGCGTCTGCAGGGAGAGTCGCCACTGGGGGTGCTCCTTGATATAGTCGATGCAACGCTGCATAATGCAGGCATTGCGAGCCGAATCGCCCGTATCGCAGGGCTGAAGGTAGAGGAATGAGGAGAGAGAAGAGTAGAGAGTAGAGAGTGGAGAGAGGACAGCTTCGGGGTCGGTATCTTCCTCGAATACAATTTTCACTTCATCAGGTATTCTTTTTCCTCGTTCCACTCTCCACTCTCCTCTAACTTTCGGCGACACCGTCAGCCAGTCCACATTGCGCGGTGCCGGCCGTGTGCCGTTGCTCTCCATGGCCACCTCGAAGCCAGCCTCATGCAGCTGATCGACGAAAGCCTCGTCGGCCTGCAGCGTGGGTTCGCCACCGGTCAAGACGACGAAACGGGCAGGATAGTTGCTGATAGCAGCCACTATTTCACGGGCCGTCATCTCCCGATAGCTGTCGAACTGGGTATCGCAGAACGGGCAGCGCAGATTGCAACCAGCAAAGCGCACGAACACTGCCGCACGCCCTGTGTTGCGCCCCTCGCCCTGCAGCGAGTAGAAAATCTCATTGATGCGAAAACTTTTCATAGCAGGAGTCCACTTTTCACTATTCACTCCTCATAAGTTGCCACATTGCCCTCGCTCTCCTGAACGACGGCCTTGTAGCACTGGGGAATCTGCTGCGTACACCAGCGCGCAATATTCTCTGCGGTGGGGTTGAAGGGCAGCACGTCGTTCAGGAACTGATGGTCCAGGGGTTCCTTGATCTTGCGCTTAATCTCTGTGAAGTCGACCACCATACCGTTCTGGTTCAGCTGTTCTGCGCGGCAGAAGATGGTGATAATCCAGTTGTGACCGTGCATCCGTGTGCACTTGCTCTCGTAGTCGAGCGCTAACTGATGGCTCGCCGAGATTTCAATTTTTTTCTGAATGTAATACATAGTTCCGTTTTAGACAATGAGCTCGCGTCCCTGGCGCTTGGCCAGCAGGTCGCAATACTCCTTGGTTTCCTTATGTTTTTTGAGTAATTCTATTTGTTCAGGCAACCGGTTGCCCTGCTGTTGCAGCTGGTGCAACTTCTGATCGATTTCTTTCAGCTCGTTCCGCAGAATGTCGAGCCGGAAGTCGGCCACCAGATGACTGACGCGGTCGCGCAGACTGCCTTCGCGCGGCTGCATCACAAAGCGGCCACCCAGCTGATAGCGGTCGATAGCCAGGCGCGTGGCCAGCCGACTGACCTCGGGGTCGGGATGACTGCAGAAGTAGGTCTCTGCCTTGAAGCCCGGTTCCTTGCAGTGTGTCACGGCCTCAGTCAGAATCTGCACATTCAGCGGAGAGGCAAAGGTCAACTGGTCTTGCGACAGGTCGAAGTCGATATATTCGGCCACGGAGAGCGAGATGGTCTGTCCGTCGTCGGTCTCCACATTGTCGTAGATGATTTCCTCACCATGGCGCACCAGTTCGCGCACCAGCAGCAGTTCAATCTGCGATGCCTGTTCCTGCAAGGGAGGAGAAGACTCTCCCCCAACCCCTCCCTGTGAGGGAGGGGAGTAAATAGAGTTGTTGGCGGTAGTAGCATCCTGTCCAGAGGTCTGACCACTCCCCTCCCTCACAGGGAGGGGCTGGGGGCGGGTCCGTTCTTCTATCTCCTTGCGTATATACTTGTTCATCTCGGCAATGAGCGTCTGCTCTTTCATGCCGATGCGCTGGGAGAAATCGGTCAGATAGGTGGAGCGCAGTATCTGGTCGGGAATGACCGAGATGCTCTTCACGATACCGCCGATTCCATCAGACCGCTTCACGGGGTCGCTGACATTCTCGACCGTCAGCCTGCTCTTGAAAGTGATGAAGTCGGTCTGGTTCTCGTCAATATATTTCCTGAGTTCCTCGGCCGAGTGCTTGCGTGCAAACGAATCGGGATCGTCGCCGTCGGGCAGCAGCAGCACCTTGATGTTCATGCCCTCGGCCAGCAGCATGTCGGTGCCGCGCATGGCAGCGTGGATGCCGGCCTCGTCGCCGTCGTAGAGCAGCGTGATGTTCTGCGTGAAGCGGTGCAGCATGTGAATCTGGTGCAGCGACAGGGCCGTGCCGCTGTTGGCCACCACATTCTCAATGCCTGCCTGGTGCATGGCAATCACGTCGGTATAGCCCTCCACCATGAACACACGGTCTTCTTTCACAATGGCGCGCTTGGCCTGATAGAGACCGTAGAGTTCGCGTTCCTTATGATAGATGTCGCTGTCGGGCGAGTTCACATATTTCTGGGCCACGCCCTTGGTGCGCGAGTCGAGCAGTCGGCCGCCAAAGGCCACCACCTTGCCGCTGACGTTGAACCACGGGAAGATGACGCGGCCACGGTAGCGGTCAATCAATGACGAATTATCACCTTCATAGCACAACCCCGTCTTCACCAGGAACTCAGCCTTATAGCCGGCCTTCAGGGCTGCCGACGACATGGCATCGCGCTTCGGCAAGGCATAGCCCAACTGGAACTTCTCAATGATGTCGTCGCGGATGCCACGGCTGCGGAAGTACTGCTTGCCGATGGCTATGCCGTCAGGGTCTTCTTTCAGAAGGCGGTGGAAATAGTCCTTGGCCCACTCGTTCACGATGAACATCGACTCGCGTGCGCTCTGTTCCTGCCGCTCTTCGTCGGTCAGTTCCTTCTCAACAATCTCGATATTGTATTTCTTTGCCAGCCAGCGCAGGGCCTCGGGATAGGTAATCTGCTCGTGCTCCATCAGGAAGCCGGCCGGCGTACCGCCCTTGCCGCACACAAAGCAGTGACAGATGTTCTTGGCCGGACTGACCATGAACGACGGGTTCTTGTCGTCGTGGAACGGGCACAGACCTTTGTAGTTCACGCCGCTTTTGCGAAGCGTCACGAACTCGCCCACCACATCGACTATCTTAGCCGCGTCAACAATCCTATCAACTGTCGCTCTGTCTATCATAATTTCAGGGACAAAGGTACATCTTTTTTCCCAATCTCGCAAACTTTCCGACCGTCTATGTATTGTCATCAGCGCCAAATGACAGGACAACTCATGTTGAAACAGATGACAGTTCATGGCAAACCATTTTACAAAGTCGACGAGTTTGTTCAACAAAGTCGACGAGTTTGTTCAACAAAGTCGACGAGTTTGTTCGGTGAAGTCTATGCGTTTATAAAACAATGCCATATTTTTTTCTGTTTACTTCATCGTTGTTCGGATTATTTTTACTACTTTTGCATGCAAAATACATTCTATTTAACAAATCAATATCAAACACTATGGGATTAATTGAACAAATCATTGCGCGTGCCAAGAGCAACAAGCAGCGCATCGTGCTCCCCGAGGCCGAGGAGGAGCGCACCCTGACAGCAGCCGACCGCGTGCTGGCTGACGACATTGCCGACCTGATTCTGATTGGAAACCCCGAAAAGGTTCACGCACTGGCAGCCGAGAAGGGACTGAAAAACATTGACAAGGCCACCCTCATCGACCCGCTGAACTACGAGAAGAGCGAAGAGCTGGCCCAGCTGCTGCAGAAACTGCGCGAGAAGAAGGGCATGACCATCGAGAAAGCCCGCGAGCTGGTGAAGGATCCGCTCTACCTGGGTTGCATGATCATCAAGACCGAGGGCGCCGACGGTCAGATCTCGGGTGCCCTCTCTACCACTGGCGAGACCCTGCGCCCCGCCCTGCAAATCATCAAGTGCGCCCCCGGCATCACCTGCGTGAGCGGTGCCATGCTGATGATTACCGACAAGCCCGAATATGGCGAGAACGGCGTGCTCGTGGTTGGCGACGTGGCCGTAACGCCCATGCCCGATGCTGCCCAGCTCTCGCAGATTGCCGTTTGCACGGCACAGACAGCTAAGAGCGTGGCCGGATTCCAGGATCCCCGTGTGGCCATGCTGAGCTTCTCAACCAAGGGAAGTGCTTCGCACGAGGTGGTCGACAAGGTGGTCGAGGCCACACGTCTGGCCAAGGAGCTCGATCCGGCCCTGAAGATCGACGGTGAGCTACAGGCCGATGCCGCCCTGGTTCCCTCAGTGGGCAGCAAGAAGGCTCCCGGCAGCGAGATTGCCGGCAAGGCCAACGTGCTGGTGTTCCCCTGCCTCGAGGTGGGCAACATTGCCTATAAGCTGGTGCAGCGCCTCGCCGGTGCCACAGCCATCGGCCCCATCCTGCAGGGTATTGCCCGTCCCGTGAACGACCTGTCGCGCGGCTGCTCGGTCGAGGACATCTACTACCTCGTTGCCATCACCGCCTGCCAGGCCATGGATGCCAAGAAATAAAACAAGTTTGTAACTATGAAGATATTAGTTTTGAATTGCGGTTCGTCCTCTATCAAGTACGCATTGTACAACATGGACGACAAGAGTGTGATGACCAGCGGCGGTGCCGAGCGTGTAGGACTTGACGGCGCTTTCGTGAAAGTGAAACTCGCTAACGGCGAGAAAAAGCAGATTATGCACGACATTCCCGAGCATACCGAGGGCGTGAAGTTCATTTTCTCCCTGCTCACCGACCCCGAGATTGGTGTCATCAAAGACCTGAAAGAGATTGATGCCGTAGGCCACCGCATGGTGCACGGCGGCGAGAAGTTCAACAAGAGCGTGCTGCTCACCGACGAGGTGCTGCAGGCCTTCGAGGCCGTCAGCGACCTGGCCCCCCTGCACAACCCTGCCAACCTGAAGGGTGTGAACGCCGTGAAGGAGCTGATGCCCGGTCTGCCCCAGGTGGGCGTGTTCGACACTGCCTTCCACCAGACCATGCCTGCCAAGGCTTATATGTACGCCATTCCCTACGAGCTGTACGAGAAGTACGGCGTGCGCCGCTACGGCTTCCACGGAACGAGCCATCGCTATGTCAGCGCCCGTGCGCTGGAGTTCCTGGGCATGAAGCCCGAGGGCACGAAGGTCATCACCTGCCACGTGGGCAACGGCGGTTCGATTGCTGCTGTCGTTGACGGCAAGTGCGTTGACACCTCAATGGGTCTCACCCCGCTGGAAGGCCTCGTGATGGGTACCCGAAGCGGCGACATCGACGGCGGTGCCGTGACGTTCATTGAGAAGAAGCTGGGTCTGGATGCCGACGGCATGTCGAACCTGCTGAACAAGAAGAGCGGCGTGGCCGGCATCACCGGCGGTTCGAGCGACATGCGCGACGTAGAGAACGCTGCCAAGGAAGGCAACGAGCGTGCTCAGCTGGCTCAGGACATGTATTTCTATCGCATCAAGAAGTACATTGGTGCCTACGCAGCCGCCATGGGTGGTGTCGATGTCATCGTGTTCACTGCCGGTGTGGGCGAGAACCAGATTGGCATGCGCTCAGCCGTTTGCGAAGGTCTGGAGTTCCTGGGCGTGAAGTTCGACGAGAAGAAGAACAACGTTCGCGGCGAAGAGGCTATCATCTCTGCCGACGACTCTAAGGTTAAGGTCGTGGTCATCCCCACCGACGAGGAGCTGATGATTGCCACCGACACCATGAACCTGCTGTAAGAACAGCGTTTCTTATAAACACAAGAAGAGCCTGTCCGCGCAATGCAGACAGGCTCTTCTTATTCCAGTTATTTCTTTTTACAAGGGATATTCCTCGAAGGCATAGAGCACGGTGGAGAGGTAGCGCTCACCCGTGTCGGGCAGCAAGACAACGATCTTCTTGCCCTTGTTCTCTGGACGCTTGGCCACCTCGGTGGCAGCATAGAGGGCAGCGCCGGCCGAGATGCCTACGAGCAGGCCTTCCTGCTGGGCAATCTCACGACCTGTGCGGATGGCTGCGTCGTTCTCCACATCGAACACCTCGTCGATGATGGCGGCATCGTAGGTCTTGGGCACAAAGCCTGCACCAATGCCCTGAATCTTGTGGGGACCGCTCTGTCCGCCGTTCAGCACGGGGCTTGACTTCGGCTCCACGGCAATCACCTTCACGTTGGGGTTCTGCTCCTTCAGATACTTACCCACACCCGAGATGGTACCACCGGTGCCCACGCCGGCCACGAAGATGTCTACCTTTCCGTCGGTCTGGCTCCACACCTCAGGACCCGTGGTGGCATAGTGCTTGGCAGGGTTGGCGGCATTCTCGAACTGCTGCAGGATGACAGCACCGGGAATCTCGTCGCGCAGAGCCTCGGCAGCACGGATGGCACCGGGCATGCCGTCCTTGCCACTGGTCAGGCGCACCTCAGCACCGTAGGCTTTCACCAGGTTGCGACGCTCCACGCTCATGGTCTCGGGCATGGTCAGGATGAGGTGGTAACCCTTCACGGCGCTGACCAGAGCCAGACCTACGCCTGTGTTGCCGCTGGTGGGCTCGATGATGGTGGCTCCGGGCTTCAAGATGCCCTTCTGCTCGGCATCTTCTATCATGGCCAGGGCGATGCGGTCTTTCACGCTGCCGCCGGGATTGAAATACTCTACCTTGGCGATGACGGGAGTGTCAAGGCCCTTCTTCTCAGAATACTTATTGAGCTCAAGAAGTGGTGTGTTGCCGATGAGCTCGGTCAGCTGTTTTGCAATCTTTGCCATAGTCTGTCAAATTTGTTTGTTCTCAAAAATCTGAGGGCAAAAGTAGTTATATTTTTTTGAACGTATGCACCCGAGCTGTGGTTTTCTGCGAAAAATACCATACTCATGTGATGCTATCGTCACCCAAAAAGGTGAGCCATCACGGTGCTTTCGAGCGTTGCAGATCAAATCTGGTCGAACGCCTGCGAGAGGTCGTCGATGATGTCGTCGATATGCTCAGTACCGATGCTGAGGCGGATGGTGGCAGGAGTGATGTGCTGCTGCTCCAACTCTTCGGGACTCATCTGCGAGTGAGTGGTGGTGTAGGGGTGGATGACCAGACTCTTCACGTCGGCCACGTTGGCCAGCAGCGAGAAGATCTGCAGGGCATCGATGAACTTCCATGCCTCTTCCTGTCCGCCTTTGATCTCGAAGGTGAAGATGCTTCCGGCTCCCTTCGGGAAGTACTTCTTGTAGAGGGCGTGGTCGGGATGGCTCTCCAGAGCCGGGTGGTTCACCTTGGCCACCTTCGGGTGCTTGCTCAAGAAGTCTACCACCTTCAGGGCATTCTCCACGTGGCGCTCAACACGCAGTGAGAGCGTCTCCAGGCCCTGCAGCAGAATCCATGCGTTGAAGGGGCTGATGGCAGCACCGGTATCGCGCAGAATCACGGCACGGATGCGAGTGACGAAAGCGGCAGGGCCGGCCACGTCGGCAAACACGGCTCCGTGGTACGAGGGATCGGGCTTGGCCAGCGTAGGATACTTGTCGGCATTGGCCTTCCAGTCGAACTTACCGCCGTCGACGATCACGCCGCCAAGGCTTGAACCGTGACCGCCCAGGAACTTCGTGGCCGAGTGTACCACGATGTCGGCTCCGTGCTCCAGCGGACGGATGATGTAGGGCGTGCCGAAGGTGTTGTCGACGATGAACACAATGTTGTGCCGATGGGCTATCTCAGCCACAGCCTCCAGATTGGTCACGTCGCTATTGGGGTTGCCGAAGGTCTCAGCATATATCACTTTTGTGTTGGGCTGGATGGCGGCCTCCAGTGCCTTCAGGTCGTTCACGTTCACAATGGTGTTGGTGATACCCTGCGTGGAGAGCGTGTGGGTGATCAGGTTGAACGAGCCACCATAGAGGTTGTCGGCAGCCACGATATGGTCGCCAGCCTGGGCGATGTTCTGCAGGGCATAGGTCACGGCAGCAGCACCACTGGCCACAGCCAGTCCGGCCACACCACCCTCAAGGGCAGCCACGCGATCCTCGAACACACCCTGTGTGGAGTTGGTCAGTCGGCCATAGATATTACCTGCATCGCGCAGACCGAAGCGGTCGGCAGCATGCTGTGAGTTGCGGAACACGTATGATGTGGTCTGGTAGATGGGCACGGCACGTGCGTCGGTAGCGGGGTCGGCCTGCTCTTGTCCTACATGCAGTTGGAGCGTCTCAAAACGATAATTCTTCTGTGCCATAATTCTTTTCCTTTCTTTAATTGTTTGTTATTTCTTTTTATTCTTTTATTTTCATTTTGACGTTGCAAAGGTACGAAGTTTAGAAATATCCACCAAATTTCTTGCAAATAACAGAAGAAATACCTAATTTTGTACCTCAGACAGAAATCTGTTCCAAAACTAGCTCTTTTTAAGCATTTCAAAAGAAAATCTTTCTACAAATATGACCGAAACCCTCGACGAGACTGACTTGCAGATACTCCGCACGCTGCAAAAAAACGCGAAACTGACCACCAAAGAACTGGCCGATGCCGTCCATCTGACCCCCACGCCCGTCTTCGAGCGCCAGAAACGACTGGAGCGCAAGGGCTACATTAAGAAGTATATGGCCGTGCTCGATGCCGAAAAGCTGGGCCAAGGCCTGACGGTGTTCTGCAAGGTGAAGCTCACACAGATTAACCACCAGATAGCCGATGCTTTCGTACACCGCGTCATGCGCATCCCCGAGGTGACCGAGTGCTACAACACCTCGGGTGCCTATGATTATCTATTAAAGGTACGCGCACGCGATATGAAGCAATACCAGGAGTTCGTGCTCAACAAACTGGGCGAGATTGAGAGCCTTGGCTCGCTGGAAAGCACCTTCGTGATGAGCGAGGTGAAGCAGACCTATGGGCTCAACATATAGTCCGGCATACTAAAATCATGGTATGCCAAATACCCTCTGATGGCTATTGTGGGTGTTTGGGGAAGTTGCTAATTTTGCACCGTATTTTCAGGCGAACACAAAAGCAACATGACAAAACAGGAAAAACGATGCAAAACAGGCCGTCTCGCCACCCTGTGGGCACTGCTTGCACTGGGCATTCAGAGTCCGGCAGCAGCACAGACCGCAAGCGACACTGTGCGGCGCGAGTCGGTACCCATGCAGACGGTCACCCCCCAGCGACCACAGCCGGCAGTACCCGAAGGGTGCGTAGCCATAGAAGGAACTGTGACCGACAATGAAGGCTGCCCACTATCGGGAACGAACATTTTTGTGCGCGAGACAAAAGCTGGAGCAGTTGCCGACGAGGCAGGCCACTTCATGCTGACCGTCCCTCAGGGCAAGCGTACCACGGTAGACTTCTCGTTCGTGGGCATGAAGACGCTCACACGCATCTATGACAACCGCCGTTCCTACACCCGTCAGCATATTGTGCTGCAAGACGACAACAGTCTGAACGAGGTGGTGGTGACGGGACTCTTCGACTACAAGTCGGCCACCTTCACAGGCTCCACCTCTTCATATACACGCGATGAGCTGAAACAGGTGACGGGCAGCAACGTGCTGAAAGCCATTCAGGCCCTTGACCCCTCCTTTGTGGTCGATGCCAACAGCCTGAACGGTTCGAACCCCAACTACATGCAGGACATCACCATTCGCGGCAACGCCTCGTTCAGCGGTTTGCAGGGCGACTACAGTGGCAACCCTAATGCGCCGCTCTTCATCCTCGACGGCTTTGAGGCCACCCAGCAGCAGGTGTTCGACCTGGACATCAACCGCATCAAGTCTGTCACCATCCTGAAAGACGGAGCCGCCAAAGCCATCTACGGCTCAAAGGCGAGCAATGGCGTGGTGGTGGTCGAGACGGTACAGCCCGAAGCAGGCAGGCTGCGCATCACCTATACGGGCGATCTGAACCTTGAGGTGCCCGACCTGACGAGCTACAACCTGTGTAATGCTGCCGAGAAACTGCAAGTGGAGATCAACTCCGGCCGCTATACGGCATCATCGCCCTATTATCAGGCCCTTCTTGACGAACAGCGCAATGCCATAGCAGCCAGCATTGCCCGAGGCGTTGACACCTACTGGCTGTCGCAGCCACTGCGAACAGGCATCGGCCAAAAACACACCGCCTATCTGGAGGGCGGCACACAGGAGTTGCGCTACTCTGCCAGTCTTTCCTATAACGATGTGGCCGGCGTGATGAAAGAGTCGGGCCGGCGCACCATCTCGGGCAACATCAACCTGTCGTACCGCTACAAGAAGTGGATGTTCCGCAACTCGCTCACCGTAACAGGCAACCAGGCCGACGACAGCCCCTATGGCACTTTTTCTGACTATGTGTCGGCCAACCCTTACTTCCAACCATACGACGACAACGGCAACCTGCTGAAGGTGTTGGGCACCTATGCCGAGCCCAGTGCCAACGGCAGTACGCTCACCTACTATAATCCGCTCTACAATGCCTCTATTGGCACAAAGAACTTCTCCCGGTACACCGAGGTGACCGAGAATTTCTATCTGGAATACCGGCCCATTGACGATTTGCGCTTTACCGCACGCATAGGCTACACCCACCAGAACAACAAGCGCGAGGACTTCTATCCTGGCGACCACACACGCTTCAGCAGCTGGACGGGCGACCAGTATTTCAAACGAGGCAGCTACTCTATCACCAACGGCGAGCGCAACAGCATATCGGCCGACATCACCGGCCACTACTCACACCGTTGGGGCAAGCACCAGTTCCTCTCAAATGCCGCATGGTCGCTGCAGTCGGAAAACTCAATCAGCGAGGGCATGACGGCCTGGGGATTCCTGAACAACCACGTAGACTACATCACCTTTGCCAAGCAATATGCTGAGGGCGGCAAGCCATCGGGCGCAGAAAGCAACACCCGTTCATTAGGCATTACGGGGGCAGCCAACTACAGCTACGACGAGCGCTACCTGCTGGATGCCAGCCTGCGCTTCAACGGCTCGTCAGTATTTGGCAGCAACAACCGCTGGGGCACTTTCTGGAGCGTGGGTGCCGGCTGGAATCTGCACAAGGAGCATTTCATGAAGAACATATCATGGCTCACCCTCTGCAAACTGCGCCTAACCTACGGTCTGACGGGCAATCAGAACTTCTCGCCCTACCAGTCGAAGGCCACCTATAAGTTCTACGACACGGTGATCTACGACAACCTGTCGGGAGCCTATCTGATGGGCATGCCCAACGACAACCTGAAATGGCAGCAGACGGGCGACTTCACCGCAGGCATCGACCTGGGCATTGCCAACCGGCTGAACCTGCGCTTCGACTATTACGACAGTCGTACGCATGGAGCACTCATCGCCATGTCGATACCTTCGTCAACTGGATTCACCAGCTACATGGAGAATCTGGGCAACGTGCAAAACCGCGGCATCGAGGCTACAGCCAGCTGGCGTTTCTACCAGCGAGGGCAGTCGTACCTGAGCCTGACGGGCAGCATAGCCCACAACGTGAACAAGGTGACCAAGATTAACGATGCACTGAGCACCTTCAATCGCGAACAGGATGCACAGAACTCCACCTCGCCCATCATACGCTACGAGGAGGGACAGTCCATGACCGCCATCTGGGCCGTACGCTCACTGGGCATCGACCCCGCCACCGGGCGCGAGCTGTTCCTGAAGAAAGACGGCACCACCACTTACGACTATACCACCGACGATTATGTCATAGCAGGCGACTCGAACCCCAAAGTGCATGGCACATTAGGGTTCAACGGCGAATATCGGGGCATCGGTCTGAGCATTCTGCTGAGCTATCAGTTAGGGGCCGACTACTACAACCAGACGCTGGTGGACCGTGTGGAAAATGTCAACATAGCCAACAATGTGGACCGCCGCGTGTTCAGCGAGACGTGGAATGAGCCTGGCGACGTGTCACTCTACAAGCACATCTCCAGCACGCCCACCACCACTTATGCCTCGACACGCTTCATTCAACGCAACAACATGCTCGACCTGACCACACTCTCGGGCTACTATGACTTCAAGTTCCATTCCTGGCTGCAGCGATTCGGGATAGAGCGCCTGCGCATCACGCTCTATGCCAACGACCTGTTCCACCTCTCAACCATCAAGGCCGAACGTGGCCTGAGCTATCCCTACGCCAGGACATTCTCTGGTTCCATAACCCTAACATTCTGACTATGCACCACAGACTTACATACCTATTATTCATGAGCGCGTTGCTCAGCTCTTGCAACGAGTGGCTCGACGTGCAACCTCGTTCACAGGTAGAAGACACTGAGCTGTTCGGCACTGAGAACGGCTATAAAGAGGCACTGGCCGGCATCTACTCCTCGATGGTGAGCAGCAACACCTATGCCAAGGAGCTGACCTACGGCTTCATAGGCATTCTGGGACAGGAGTGGGACTATTATTATACCACCCAGTATAACGATGCTGCCACCTATGACTATGAGGCAGCCTTGCCCACCAACACCATTCAGGCCATCTGGGCCACTAACTACAGCGGCATTGCCAATGCCAACCATCTGCTGGCAAACATTGATGGCGATGCGCATCTTTTCTCAGCCGACAACTATGCGGTCGTCAAGGGCGAAGCACTGGCCCTGCGTGCCTTCCTGCACTTCGACCTGTTGCGCTGCTTCGGCGTAAGTTTTGCCGTCAACCCCGACCAGCCAGCCATTCCTTATAGCACGGAGCTCTCCTACAAGGTGTCGCCACAGCTCACCGTCGGCCAGGTGACAGAGAAGGTGCTGGCCGACCTGAAAGCTGCGGGGGAACTGCTGAAAGGAGCAGACCCCATCGTGACCGGGCGACAGATCAGTGAGACCGTCGACAATGGCTACCTACTGAACCGGCAGCTGCACCTGAACTACTATGCCGTGAAAGCGCTCGAGGCACGTGTGAACTTGTGGGGCGACCGCTATGACGAAGCCTTGCAGGCAGCTCAGGCAGTCATTGCCTCTGGCCAGTTCCAGTGGGCCGACGTGGCCAATCTGCAAGCTGGCTACGACCGCAATCTGGCCGACGAGCATCTGTTTGCCCTAAACAACCTGACTATCGCAACCGATGTTGCCGACCAGTATTTCTCCGACGATTCGCCCTACAGCTTCGCAGTGACGCGCGACCGCCTGCTTGACTATTTCGACAATGCCACACAAGACTATCGATATACCTTCCTGTTCAAATCGGGCACGGCAACACATGCCAACAACCGATATCTCATGAAGTACGACGAGCCCAGCACCACCTTGTCCTATTATCACTACAAGATGCCGCTCATCCGGCTGGGCGAGATGTATCTGATTAAAAGCGAAGTGCAGTACCGGAACGGCGACACTGACGGTGCCAAGGCCACGCTGAACGAGTTGCGCACAGCCCGCAACCTACCTGCACTGACCGACCTGCCCACCGACTTCTATCTGGAGCTCATTCACGAATACCGTCGGGAACTGATGGGCGAAGGCCAACTGTTCTTCCTCTACAAACGCCTGAACAGAACATCCATTCTCTATTCAGACGTAGAGGCTGTGGCAAAGAAGGTGTACACCTTCCCGCTGCCCATCACTGAGACCGAATCGGCACAACGCAATGCAAATAAGTAATATGAAGAATCAAATATACATACTGTTAGCCTTACTTGGGCTGACGACAGGGTGCAGCCAGGAAGAAGTCGACCGCTATGACACCTCGCTCACAGCACTCAACATCTGGGTGGGAACCGAGGCCGGAGCGGTCTACGAGTCGGTTGACTACAACTATTCATACGCCTACGAAGAGGGAAGCATCACCTTCTATGCCCAGCTGGTGGGCATGCCTGTCAGCTACGACCGCACTTTCCGCCTGCAGGTGTTTGGCACCGATTCGGCCGAAGTGGCACCCACCGTAAGGACTGAAGACTACGTGATTCCTGCCGGAGCCACGGGCGGCACCTACAAGGTGTATTTCAACACGCAGAAGCTGGCCGATGCCGAGCTCTTCTCGACAAGCGATGGCAACGTGGACTTCCGGGTCAGCCCTAACGGGCAGTTTGCCATCGGAACCGAGAATCACCAACAGTTCCATGTAGTGCTGAAAAACTATCTGGCCAAGCCCTCCAACTGGGACACGGCCAACTATCCGCGCGTGGCCCTGTCGAAATACTTCGGAACCTACAGCCGCGTGAAGTACCAGTTCATGATTGAGCAGTTGGGACTGATTGACTTTGAGATCAACTACAATGCTCCGACCTCCTACGATGAAACCACCAACGTGGTGTCGGCTTCCTATGCCGTTTATCTGCAGCAGGTCATGCAACGCGCACTGATCGACTATAACGACAGCCATGAGACACCACTCACCGACGAGTTCGGGCTGCCGGTAACATTCTGAATGTAGAAGAAAGTAAAGAACAACCATGCAAGGTATGAAAATGAAACTGTACTATATTGCCTGTGCCACAGTGCTGACGGTCTTTGCCGGATGCTATGACGACGAAGGGAACTACGACTACCACGCCCTTGACGACGTGCGTATTGACACCGTGCAAACCGGCATGCAAAGCGAATATGCGCTGATGCGCTTCGACACACTCCGACTGCAGCCGAAAATATACTTCAACGGTCTGCTGGTTACTGCCGCCGAACAGGCTCCGCTCAGTTACCTGTGGACCATCTATAGTGCTGTGTCGGGTGTGTCGGGCAGCACCGTTATTGATACACTCGGCACCAGTCGGGAACTGCAATCGGTCATTAGCCGCACTGGCGGAAACTACTATGTGCAACTGACCGTGACCAACCGTAACGACGGCGTGCAACAATACTTTCGCGTGCCGGTATCCGTCAGCGAGGTGTTCGACGGTGGATGGATGGTGTTCTATGAACGGGCCGACCGTCCCGGCTATTCCGACTTGGCACTGGTCTACAACAAGTGGACTAAGCTGAATGTAAACTACAACCGCTTCTACACCCAGCTCTACGAAGTAACCAACGGCGAACCGCTGCGCGGGCGGCCTGTGCGCTGTCTGGATATTGCCGTGTCGCTGGCATCGGGCAACAACTATGTAGGCCTGTGTACCGACGAGACGCTGGTTGGCGTGAGCGAGAACAATATTGAACGGGCCCTGACCTTTGCCGACTTCTTTCATGAAGCGCCTGCAAGCGAGAAGCCTGTATGGTATGGCCAGCACGGATCGGGTGTCATGTCGGGACAAAGCTCCGAAGTGCTCATCAACGACAACCACATCTACACCAACACCTACTCGTTCAGTGCCACCGAAGGGCGCACCACTCGCTTCGGAGTGGCAAAGTTTGACGATGGCATAGGCCAGCTGGCACCCTGGAATGCCGAAGTTCCCAACACGCTGAACTATGGCGTGGTGGTCTACGACCAGACCTACCAGCGGTTCCGCTATGCCGGCTACAACGAAGCACAGTTGCAAGAGTTTGGCGAGCAGGACATGGAGGTGGCTGCTTTCGATGTGAACAACACGGGCATGCAGCTGCTGATGGGCGACTGGGGGCGCGGCACAAGTCAGGCCGTTTCACTGCGGCCTTACGACTATCTGCTGATGTCGAAAGGAGCAGAGCGCTATCTGGCAGTAGCCAACTTCTCGTCGACTGCTCCGCAAAGCACCAACATCGGCGTGGCACTCTATCCTCTCGACGGCCTGTGCCCCGACATTCAGCAGGCCACATCGCTGTCGGCCAGCCATGTAGGCAGCTTCGTCTATTATGCTGCCACAGACAAGGTCTACAACTTTGCCTACGACAGCGGAAAGCCGGCCACGGTGGCGTGGCAGTCGCCTGAAGAGGGAGACATAGTGACCTGTGTGCGCATCATGAAGTACTACCACGGCACGGTCTATGGATATGGGCTGGTGCCTCGCAGCGACAATCTGGTGCACATTGCCACCTGGAACGAGGAGAAACGCGAGGGACATCTCTACCAATACCTCATCAACCCGGCCAGCGGCATCCTGAACACCACCAGCAGTTTCGACTACCCCATCCCGGGACGGGTGAAAGACATGGCCTGGAAATTCTCTATGCAGTAACAAAACATACATCAATACACAAAAACAACATCAACATGAAAAGATTAGAAACCGTTTTTGCCGCGCTGCTCATAGCCATGAGCATGACGGCGCAGGGCATTGCCTTCGAACCTGACGGCACCACGCTTGAACAGGCCTCAGCCAAGGCCAAAGCCGAGAAGAAACTTATTTTCCTGGATGCCTACACCAAGTGGTGCGGCCCTTGCAAGATGATGGCCCGCGAGGTGTTTCCGCAAGAGAAAGTGGGTGCAGCCATGAACCCGAAGTTCGTGAGTGTGCAGATTGACATGGAGAGTGCCTACGGTGCACCTCTGGCCAAGAAACTGCAGGTCACGGCCTACCCCACCTTCATCATCTTCAATGCCGATGCACAGGAGATAGGCCGTTTTCTGGGCGGCAGTCAGGCCGACGAGTTCCTGAAGAACGTGGAGGAGAAAAGCCAGGACAACACATCGGCCCAGTTGGAACAGCGCTGGAAGCAGGGCGACCGCGACCCGCAGTTCCTACAGGAATATCTGGCCACGCTCTCAGCTGCCTACAAGACACAACAGGCCAACGATGTGGCCGAGGCCATTCTGAAGGGACAGGAAGAGACCTTCGCTGCCGACAGCACACTGCGCGCCATCTTCTTCCGCAACATCACCAACCCGTTTGCCAGTGCATTCGTCTACACCGTAAAGCAACCGGAACTGCTGAAGGCACTGGCCGGCAACCGGCCTGTAGAGGCTAAGATCCAGAGCGTGCTGGGCAACTACACACGACAGCTCCTCATTGAAAGCGATGGCAGCGTGAAGCTCGACCAGGAGAAGTTCGATGCCTTCAACCGCCTGCTTGGCGAACTGAACATTGCCAATGCCGCTCATTACCGCCTGTCGACACTCATCACACTGACCGAGAAGCAGAAGGACTATGCGGCCTATATGGGCTACGTCAAGGAGTACCTGGCAACGCCCGGACTCGATGCTTCCGACATGCAACTGGCTCAGTGGACCAAGCCCTTCGCTGCCCCCGATGCCGACAAGCAGCAAAAGGAAGAAATGAAGAAGATTCTGCGCCAGCGTGTCGACGACATCCAGAACGGCACCCGGCGCGCACAGTCGAGTGTGGGCAACATGCGCCTGTCGCGACCCACCGACGAACTGCTGCGCATGCTGATTGATGCACTCGACGGAAAAATGCCTCAACAACCCAAAAAGTAATCCATGAAAAAACAATTTGCATTCGCTTTATGCACCATGCTGGGCATGACCTCTGTTCATGCCCAGCATACGCTTTATGTTGCCAACTACGACAATGGCTTCTTGCAGAGTAAGAAAACGCTGTCTGTCAATGATGGAGACACCATCTACTTTCAGGATCCCGGCCCTGGGGCCTACCGGCCCAACTATCTGCGCAACAACGACTTTCAAAACGAAGAAAGCCAGTACTGCTTTGCCCGTTCGCGCCAGTCGCAGCACTTCATTGTATTTTGGGAAAAAGGCTTTGGCCTTGACCCCGCCAAGGCCCCCCGGCCATACACCTTCAACCCTGACGACCTGCTGGAGCGTGCTGAAAAAATCTACGGGGTGAACACCGGCCTGCTGGGCTTTGCCGACCCTGCCACATCGCCCACGCTCGGCACCTACAAGATCATCATGTTCGTACACTATGAGAGCACCTGGCGAGCCACGGGCTCGGGTGTTGACAACAAGGCCGGCACGCTCGACGTGAATCCCGATGCGGCCAACACCGCCGTCACCGTGGCCCACGAAGTAGGCCACACCTTCCAGTACATCGTGGGATGCGACTGGGGAACCACTCACGGCTGGCGCTATGGCTTCGGCCCTAACGCATCGGGCGGTTGTGCATGGTGGGAGAGCTGTGCACAGTGGCAGGCCTACAAGGTGTACCCCGAGAAGCAGTTTGCCGACAGTTGGTCGAGCTACATCTACCGCTGCACCCACCTGAACCTGCTACACGAGCAGATGCGCTACTACAACTTCTACGTGCAAGACTACTGGTGCCAACTGCACGGTCAGGACTTCATAGGCCGGCTGTGGCGAGAGTCTACACGGCCTGAGGACCCTGTCGAGGCCTACAAGCGAATCACCTCTACATCACAAAAAGACTTCTGCCGAGACATGTTCGACTACGCCCGACGCGCCGTGACATGGGACATTGACGGCATTCGCGAGCGCGGACGCGGTCTGTCATCACTGTTCAGCACACGGCTGCACGATGCCGGCGACGACTGGCTGGAAATAGACTCTGCCTACTGTCCGCAGAACTATGGATTCAACGTCATCCGACTGGACCTGCCCTTTGAGGGACAGGAGGTGAAGGCCGAGTTCAAGGGCGAAGCTGGTGCCAAGGGCTATCGCAACTATCAGGCCGACAAGGCAGGCTGGCGCTATGGCTTCGTGGCTCAGGCCGCAAGCGGTGAGCGATTCTATAGCGATATGTTCAGTGCCAGCGAGGGCGAAGCCGTCTTCACCGTTCCCGAGAATGCCAACGCCCTGTGGTTCGTGGTGAGCGGCGCGCCCACCGAGCACTGGCATCACCCTTGGGACATGGGCACCAATGCCGCCGGCAACGACATCCATACAGAGGAGAGTCTGGCCAACGATGAGCAATGGCCCTATCGCGTAAGATTCAGCAACACCATGTGGACGGGCAGATAAGCCATTCCCCTTGCAACGCACAAAAAAAAAGAATCCCGGCCTGCATCAGCTGCAAGCCGGGATTCTTCTTTCCTGTTTCTTTCTATTTCACCAGCACTTTGAGCAGTGTGCCATCGGCTTTCTTCACAAGGTTGAAGCCCTTTTGCAGACCGCCCTGGCGAATGCCATTCAGATTGTAGACCTCGCTGAATGCGCCATTGTTCAAGCGAACAGCCTCAACAGCGGTAACTACTGTATAATGCTCGTTGAGGGCTGCAGTGGCCAGCTCGGCAGTAGTGTTGAAGGCGGCAGTCACCGTTGCAGCCTGAACCAACGTAACAACCAGCACGGGAACATCATTTTCAGAGGCCTGAACGCCTTTCACTGACACATTATAGTAAGCCGTCATCTGGCCCAGCGTCAGTCCCACCAGCACCGGTTCTGAGCTATAGGTCAATGCGCCATTGTCATCCTTCGCTACTGAAGCTGTGAGCGTGAGCTCGCCAGTTACCAGAGGAGGCACCGCAGCACTGAAGCCCGAGAAGGTGATGTCCACCTGGCCTGCTTCCTCAGCCTCAGCGATGGTCACGGTCTGTTCCTGCGTGGTGACCGGGGCAACAGGCGTGCCCGGTGCCTGCGGCAGGGTGGTGGCCACGGCCACAAAGCCTTCATACCGCTGACCACTGTTCTGCAGGGCAGCATAGTCTTCCTGGCTCACAAAGCGAAGGGTGGCATTGATCTGAACATACTTCTTGTTGGCTATGATCACGAAGCCGGCCTTATAGTCGCTGCCCTCATCTACGCGATACGAGCGGACGTACTGGCTCACGCTGTCGCCAGGCTCGGCATCCCAGATAATCGTGTTGTACGAGGTCTCAGGTGCAACCCTACGAGCCTGCGAAACAACACCCGATCCGCCCACGGTGTCGGCCTCTTCGGGATTGTAGGGGCGCCAATAGTCATAGAAGAAGTAAGACACGGTGTCGGCCGTCTCGTTGAGCTTGATGCTGTAGACGGCGGGATAGGCATTATGACCATTGTACTGGTCCCAGCCGCCATAATAAGTGGTGTATTCGCCAGCGGCATCGCGCCAGCCGTCATAATAAGACGCATGGAACGCATTGTAAGAACCGTTCAGGTTCAATCCATACACCTGAGCTTCACTGATGCTCTGTATGCCCAGCAGCTGCTTCACCTCGTCGGTGTCAATGAGTGAGAAAGTGAGCGGATTGTACTGATCGGTAATGGTCAGGGCCTGTATGCCCGTCACCTCGATAGTCTTCACCAGTTCGGGGCCCTTCACCGTGAACGATACCGACTGGTTGAGCTCGGTTGAGGTGAGCGTGTCGGTCTGGTATGTGGCCAGATTGGCCTGCACCAGCGTGGCTTTGGTGGCCACAAGCCTGTACTGATGGCCTTCAGAGAAAGCGTCCAGCCGGAACGACACATCGGTAGTGCCCTGCCCGGTGGCTGTTCCCTTGACGGCCTCTGCCGCTCCATCCACGAACAGGTCGTAGTCAACGGCGATGATGTTCAGGAACGTCAAATAAAACTCGGCAGGATTGCTGAACGACAGCACGATGCCCTGCGTGCCCAAGTCGTCAATACCATCAAACTCTGTCCCATCCTGGATGTTCCACGAAGCCGTTCCCCACTCAAAAGTCTGTGCCTGCAGGCCTATGGCACTGCCGAGGGCAATGATCAGTGTAAGTAATAATTTCCTCATAATAAACTTTAGTTAATGAATACTTTTACCTTAAAAAAAAACACTGCAAAGATACGGCAAATCCGCCCCCTGTACAATACCAAACAGGGAGTAAACCACATCACATAAGTTTGGTAAATGTCAAAGTTTTCGGAGGCAGCGGCTGTCTTTTCAGCATTCAACATAAAAAAAAATATTAAAACTTACACAGAAAAGGAAGAAAAAATTCTTTTTCCATGAAATTTTTTTATAGTTTTGTAGCCAATAACACAACTTATGAAGAAGAATCCACTATTACAGTTTGGTAACACACCCGTGACAACAGGCATGCTACTATCGAGTTTCAAAGCCTTGTCAGCACCTGAGAAGAAGATTCAGGCACTGGAGCGCGATGGCCAACTGATTCGTCTGAAACGTGGCATGTATGTGGTTAGCAACGAGGTAAGCGGAAAACCGATTAACTCAGCCTTGTGCGCAAACCACATCTATGGTCCATCCTACGTGTCAGAGCATTGGGCCCTGCGCTGGTACGGTCTCATTCCCGAACGAGTCTACACAATGACATCAGTGACTGCGAAGCGCGCCAGACAATTCACCAACTCACTGGGGAACTTCACCTACGACCAAGTGCCTTCAGGCTATTTTGCCATCGGTGTCAGAAGCATTGAAGAAGAGGGCGTGAACTTCTTGATGGCTTCACGCGAAAAAGCCCTGTGCGACTTCATCCTGTGGGACAGGTATGTGCCTTCCCAATCGGTAAAGACATTATGGCAATACCTTGAGGAAGACATCCGCTTCGACGTTGACGAACTGCCTTCATTCGACGTAAGCATCATAGAGGAATGTGCCAAGTATGGAAGAAAAACAAACATATTAAACAATCTTATTAAAATCATCAGACAATGAACATCTACGATAAGATGGTGGCTACATTTGCCGAAAAGCGTGGAACCACCGCCACACCAAATGTGGAGCAAGAAGTGATGCAACGCATCGCATTGGCAGGCCTGTCCCGAGGCGGTTTCTTTCAGCATGCAGCTTTCTATGGAGGCACATGCCTGAGACTATTCCACGACCTGCCCAGATATTCGGAAGACATGGATTTCTCACTCACTGAGAAGCGAGACGACATTCATATCGAGAACTATTTCCCTTACATCGTCGACGAGTTCCGCATGGCCGGACATGAAGTAAATATCGTAAAAAAGGACAAGAAAATCTTCGGACGTGTAGAGTCGGCCTTTCTGAAGGAGAACACCGAAGCTTACGACATCAAGTTCCAGACGAAGAAAACAATCAAGGTGAAGATAGAACTCGATACCGACCCTCCACTGAACTTCGAGACCGAAGACCGCATTCTTCAGCAGCCTTATTCTTTCATGACCCGCTGTTTTACCCTGCCCGATTTATTTGCCGGGAAGATGCATGCCTTGGTCTACAGAGCATGGCAACGCAGGGTGAAGGGGCGCGACTGGTACGATTTTGAGTGGTACGTGCGTTGGCGCGTACCTCTCGACTACAATCACTTACAAGAACGCATCCGTGAGTTCAGTGGTCAAGAAGTAGACAAGGACATGTTTATGTCACAACTCAAGGAAAAGTTGGCTACTACCGACATTGAGCGAGTAAAGGAGGATGTTTTTGGCTTCGTAGACGATCCACGCGACCTCGACATCTGGTCGAACGACTATTTCCTTCAGTTGGCCGACATGATCGTGTTCAAGTAGCAGCATCGCACAGTCTAAATAAGGGGCGTGGGTTTTCCATTTTCAAGACAAACGAAAACTGGAAACCAGAGCACGAAAAAGGACAAAGCCAGACCGAAAGGAGCAATTATCGGCAGGCATGCAATCGCCCGTACAGAGATTTGCGTCAAATTCTACTAAGATTAAAGGCAGATTCCGCTCTGTTTATTCATCAATCACAATGAGATTAAACTCAAAACAGAGCGAAATCTGCCTTTCATCTCAGCGGAAAATGACGCTAATTGCAAGAAGGACTGCTGGGAGGCAAAATAGCATTTTTGCAAACCACTGAAAACCAGCACCATACCAAACCACCCAAAAACTCGCGTGAACCGCCCCAAAGCAATCCTCATGATCTTCGCGCAAGTTTTGACCACCGTTGTTATTTAGACAACGATGCCATTTTCAGCATCTGACGAAGTCCCAGTAGTTCTCTGGTGACACTACATGATAGGTGGCGCCTTCGTATGTCTCGAAAAACGTTTTGGGCTGTCGTGCCTTGGCTTTAGGGTTCCACTTGAACTCGTAGGTATGCAGCTGGCCGTCTTCCTCTTCCACCAAGTCTATTTCCTTCTGGTCGTGCGTGCGCCAGAAATAAAGATGGGCATAGCTGCCCAGATAGGCATTCCGCTTCACTCGCTCGCTCACCATGTAGTTTTCCCATAGTGCTCCAACGTCATTGCGCAAATCTAAAGGGGCAAAGTTTGACAGTACGGCATTGCGAACACCGTTATCATAGAAATACACTTTCTTTCCTTTCTTGATTTCATTGCGCAAGTTTCGGCTGAAGGACTCCAATCGGAAAACAACAAAGCACTTTTCAAGCAGACCAATATAATTTTCAACTGTCTCCTTGTTAATATCGAGCAGATTGCCCAGCTCGGCATAGGAAACCTCACTACCCAGCTGCAAGGCCAAAGCCCTGACCAGTTTCTGAAGCATCTCTGGCTTCTTGATGCCTTTGTATGAAAGAATATCCTTGTAGAGATAGCTGTTAGTAATGGATGACAATATGCGTTTCGCATCGCCCGGCATCGTTACAACTTCAGGATAGCATCCATAGACGAGCCGTTGCTGCAGCATGCGGATTTCTTCGCGCTCGGATGTTTCATGGGCAAGTTCTGATGCGCAGAAGGGAAAGAGCCGATGCTCTATTAAACGGCCGGTGGCAGGCTCATTAAGGTCGTCGGCCAGGTCGAGTGAAGAGGAGCCCGTTACAACCACTTGCGTTTCAAGATGCAGGTCTCCTATTTTCTTCAGGACAAGGCCAATGTTCCTTACGCGCTGTGCTTCGTCTATGAGCACCAGTTCATAGTTGCCTAATAAGTTTTTAAGCTCGGTCGTTGTTTTGTCTTCTATCAGCGACGCATCGTCATAGTCGTCACAATTGAGTGAAAGGACGCGCTGTTTTCCCTCTTTCAACATCTCCAGCAATGTGGTCTTGCCTACCTGTCGGGCTCCCAACAGCACGATTACTTTCCTTCTGTTAAAGTCGTTAAGTACCGATAAGGTAATGTTTCTTTCTATCATACGCCTCTGCACTTGTTTGTAGGTTGCAAAAGTAATGAAAATCACCGTAACCGCCAAATTTGTACCAAATTTTTCCGTTTCAACCGCCGAATTTATAATAAATTCTTCCGTTACGCTACCAATTTATTCAGACGGCTCACGTTTTGGGGGGCAGCGGCAGTCTGCAATTCAAACAAATTTTCATCCACTTTTTTTGCCCGAATCATATTTTTCATTATCTTTGCACCCGTTCTCGGTAACTTGATGCCGAAGCCCCAAGGGAGGCGCTCTACGGATTGCCGCTTGCAAGGCAAGAAGCAGAAGGGGAACGGGAACCTATATATAGGAAAAGGCGTTACTTGACGCTTTGTGCTTGA
>JAFTFX010000009.1 GCA_017458225.1 Prevotella sp.
ATATGTCGCTTCTTGTACTACTTCTGTCTATGGAAATCTTTCAAAGAACTCTTTCTTTAAGTCGCCTCGGAGGTCGTTTCCTCGTTAGCGGATGCAAAGGTACGACTTTTTCCGGAACCACCAAAACTTTTCAAGGAAAAATTCAAGAAAATACAGAAAAAATTCCACGGTTTTGATTTATATCAAATACACGGAGCCTATATACCTTATATATATTATACGCGCGCGTAAAGGAACGGACAAGAGCACCAGGATCCTCACGGCAGAAGACAGCAAGCATTAGCACAAAGCAAGGCAAACCGCATGGCAAAGCAAGGCAAAACGCATGGTAAAGCAAGGCAAACCATTTTACAAAGTCGACGAGTTTGTTCAACAAAGTCGACGAGTTTGTCTAACAAAGTCGACGAGTTTGTAAAATGGATGAACATAGACAGCACTCTGTATCGCTATTAATTGTCACCCCAAAAGTGGAGCGCGACAGTGCGACAGAGGCGTGTCAGAACTCGAGGATGAGGGACTGACGCGGCTTCAGCTGCACATCGGTAGCGAGATTGTAATATCGGTTGGTGAGGATATCCTTGGCACGCTTTGCCTGTCCGATTACTTCAGCATAGCGTTTCACCTCCATGACTGCAGGGCTGGTGGTTCCGTTCAAGACGGTCAGCGAAGTGTGGCCTTCATACTGACGAGCTATGACATAGACACCATTGCGCGGAATGAACTGCACCTGTTTCCCCTTGGAAATCAGTAAGTTGCCTTTTCTCCAATGGAGCAAGCGACTGAGCCATGAGAACATCTGCTGTTCCATTCGGGTGCGCCCCTCCTTCGTGAAAGCGCTACGGCTATCGGTGGGGAATCCGCCGGGGAAGTCCTTGCGCACATTACCATCGGTGACCTGCTTCGTGCCGTTCATCATAATCTCCGTTCCGTAATAGAGCTGCGGTATGCGCTTCACCGTCAGGAGCAAGCTCAGTGCCTGCTTCAGCGCGAGCGAATCTTTTCCGTCGCCAAGGAAGCGGTCGGTGTCGTGATTATCGATGAATGCCATCACGCTGGAGGGATTGGGATAGAGATAATCATAGACGAACGAGTTGTAGATGCGGTTGAATCCTCTCCACCAGCCATCCGTCTCTTCATGCTTGCAGGAGTCGAGTGCCTCCTGGAAAGAGAAGTCCATCACGGTTTTCAGATAAGAGTTCTGGTCGCTGAGTTTCGAGTCTTTCTGCCAAGCGGCAGTATATGCAGGCACGGTGACCCATGTTTCGCCCACGGTATTGAAGTTGGGATACTCCTCATCGAGTTCCTTCATCCACTGCGCCATCGGTTCGCGGAAGGCATAGGGATAGGTGTCCATACGGATGCCGTCGATGCCAGCCGTCTCTATCCACCACTTGGAGTTCTGGATGAGGTAGCGCATGAGATGAGGATTGTGCTGGTTCAGATCGGGCATTGTTGACACGAACCATCCCTCGGTTGTCTCGCGTTTGTCGACCTCAGAGGCATAGGGGTCGAGCACGGGCGTGAGCTTGTAGCTGGTCTGTTGGAAGTCGGTGCCGCGCGAGTCGCTCGTGCCACCCGACTGCTGCAGCCATTCGGGCAGGTTGAACCAGTCCTTCGCCGGCATGTCGGCCACCCACGGATGCTCGAATCCACAGTGGTTGAAAATCATGTCCATCACCACTTTCAGCCCTTTGGCATGAGCCTCGTCGATCAGTCTGCGATAGTCTTCATTAGAGCCGAATCGCGGGTCTACACGATAGTAATCGGTTGTGGCATAACCATGATAGGTGCTATAGCCGAGCTCATTATCGGGCGAGTCGTTCTCCAAGATGGGCGTGAACCACAAGGCGGTAACGCCCAGTTCGTTGAAATAGTCAAGATGCTGGCGCAGGCCCTCCAGGTCGCCCCCGTGACGCAGTGACGGCTGAGAGCGATCCTCACGGTAAGCGCGCATTCCTTTGACCTGCGGATTATGGTTCTCGCCCTGTGCAAAGCGGTCTGGCATGAGCAGATAGAGCACGTCGCTGATGTCGAAGCCCCGGCGCTCGGTGCCAGCCATCTCGCGCGCCTTCAGCTGATAGTCCACCTTTATCACTTTTCCTTTTGCAGTAGGCTTTTTGCCCGGTATCTCGAAGGCGAGCGTCATTGTGCCCGGCTGGGCATCGCGCACGTTCATGTAGATGAGCAGATAGTTGGGCGAGTCGAGCCGCACGATGCTGTCGATACGCACGCCGGCATAGTCGGTTGTCACCTCTTTCACCGTGGCAATATCCTTGCCATAGACCATCAGTTGTACCTGTGGGTTCTTCATGCCCACGAACCAGTCGGTGGGCTCAATGCGGTCGATTGTCAGTTTGGCTGCATTCATAGTGATTGTTTGTGCCGTAATGGCCAGTAATAGGAATAATCGTTTCATATAATGGTTTCGTATTTAGTCATGAATAATCAATGCCGACTGTGGAGCTACGTTGACAGCAGAGCCGTTGACGGTGCCGAGGCCACTCACGCCGACTTCGATGACCCCGTTGGCGCAGACCACGGTATAGTGACCGTTGGGCACACTAACCGTCTGCTCCTGCTTGGAAGAGTTGAGCACCACGATGATGTTGCGCCAACTGTCGCGGCCGGCATAGTTCTTCAACCTGTAGGCCACTACCGACTCGGGAGCCTCCAGAAATTCCAGATGCTTGCGCACCAAATCGGAATTGCCCAGACGGAAGGCCGGATGCTGCCGGCGCAGCTGGATGAGCTTCTTATAGTACTGGAACACCTGCGGATAACGCAGTTTGTTCTCCCAGTCGAGCTGGTTGATGCTGTCGGGCGACTCAAACGAGTTGTGCACGCCCTTCTTGTCGCGCAGCAGTTCCTCGCCGCTGAGCATGAAGGGCACACCCTGCGAGGTGAAGACTGCCGTCTGGGCAAGCAAGTCGAGACGAATGAGTTCTTCCTTTTGAGAGGAAAGAGAATAGTTTTCTTTGGCAAACACCGAAGCCTTCAGACGGTCCACCAGACACATGTCGTCGTGGCAACTGACGTAGGCCATCATCTGCGTGGGCTCCAGGGCGTAAGGCTTCTTCGAATAGTTCACCTTCGAATAGTCTATCTGCGGATGGGCAATCATGGCGGCAATGCCAGCCTTCAGACTCTCCGTCTCCTTGTTGTCGTAGGAGCCGCCCAGCCAACCACATTTTGTATCGTCGCTGAAGGGGCCTCGCAGTGCATCGCGAATGTCGTCGCTGAAAGCGGCAATGCCCGGCATCAGCGGAATATTGGCCTTCATGCCCAGCTGCTCGTTGGGCAGGGCACATGCACCGGCACTCCAGCCCTCGCCATAGATGAAGATGGTGGGGTCTATCTCATCGAGCGCCTTGCGAATCTGGTTCATCGTCTCAATGTCGTGAACGCCCATCAGGTCGAAGCGGAAGCCGTCGATATGATATTCGCGCACCCAGTATTTCACCGACTCAATCATGAAGCGGCGCATCATGGGCTGTTCAGAAGCCGTCTCGTTGCCGCAGCCCGAACCGTTGCTATAGGCTCCGTCGGATGTCTTCCGATAGTAATAGTCGGGATAGGTGCGCTGGAAGTTGGAGTGTTCGATGTCGTAGGTGTGGTTGTAGACCACATCGAGGATGACCGCAATGCCGGCCTTGTGGAGGGCTTCTACCATCTGTTTGAACTCACGGATGCGGCACGCCGGATCGTAAGGATCAGTGGAATAGGAACCCTCGGGCACGTTGTAGTTCACGGGATCGTAGCCCCAGTTGTACTGCGGCTGACCGAGCCGTGTCTCGTCGACTGAGCCGTAGTCGTATGAGGGCAGCAGATGGACGGCATTGATGCCCAAGTCTTTCAAGTGGTCGATGGCCCACGGTTCGGTGAGCGCCAGGAACTTGCCCGGATGCTGGGCATCCTTTCTGTTGACAGAGAAATCGCGGTGATGGAGTTCGTAGACAACCAGGTCGGCCGGACTCTTGATGACGGGCCGTTTCAGGTCCCATCCGCAGTCACTCTGATATTCCTGCAGGATGGCACCGCGCTGTCCATTCACGCCTACTGCTTTCGCAAACACGCCTGGACACTCGCCACGCCCCATGTCGAAGGTGTAGAAACGGCCGCGCAAGTCGCCCTTCACCACTGTTTTCCACAGGTCCTGTCCGTCGGGCTTCATCGCCACGGTTTGAAGGGGCTTTCCCCCTACCCCATCCTTGTAGATGCGCACCTTCACCCCTTTGGCTGTGCTGGGAGCGAAGAGCCGGAAGGTGGTCTGACTGGGCGAATAGACCATTTCGTTGAAGTCGAAGTCTTGTGCCGTTGTCACTTGGAAACTCATAAGAGACACGAACCCTGCTACTAATAATTTCTTCATGACCAAACGCTTATCTGAAAATCACCTTCCTACAATTCTTGCCTTCCTTCACGACATACACTCCGCCACGCGCAGGCTTGTCAACGCGCTGTCCCTGCAGATTGTAGTAGACGGGTACTGTCCCTGTGAGATCCATGCGGACGCTGCCCACCGACACCACATTGGCTTTCAGGCCATCCTGCATATAGTAGCCTCCATTCTCAAACGCCAGGTCGGCTGTCTGGGGAGCTTCAGTGTTGTTGAAGATGATTTGCGTGGGCTGAGTTGGCGTTGTGCCGGTGTACTGCTGGTTCCACGACCATTTCCACACTGCGTTGCCGCGGCTGCTGGTTCCTAAGTTCACGCAACTGACACCCGGCCATGTTCCGCCCGTATAGTTGCCATTGTCGTCCCATGCCCAGCAGCTGATGGTGTTGGTCCAAGACAGAGGAGCCTCAAAGAAGGCACACACCTCACCCTCAGCCACGGTGCAGAACGACGGTATGTCGAACTTCTGCTTCTCCGTAACGTTAAAGGTGCGTGTGATGACGTTCGATGGATTCGTGCTCAGCCACACTTTGAGCGTGGTGGTGCCCAAAGGTATCGCTACCGTAGCCTTTTGGGAAGCACGCTGTGGCTCGCCGTCATTCACCTGATAGCAAAGATAGCCCGAGCCTTTGGTTACTGCCGAAAGGGTTGCCTCCTGTTCGCCGACATAGTTGCCCGAAGCCAAATCTACCCAGGGGATATCCAACTCGTTAGACAAATAATAGGCATAGTGGTAGCCCGACAGCGCAAGTGTCCAGTCAGTAGCAGAGGCTGCCACCTTCTTCGTATCGCCAACCACAACGATCAGCTTGCCAGCTACGTTATTGGCATAGTAAGTCTGCGAACTATACAGATTCGTATAGCTGCTGGTATTGGTGATGCCGGCAACTTTGCGAGCCGCAATCATCGACTTCAGCTCGTTGGGATAAGCCACCCAGTGCTTCATGAACACACAGGGTGTGCCCGGCATGGCCAGCAAATAGGCATTAGCAGCCAGTGTGTCGCGCTTCAGGGGGTCTTGTGCTGCGTTGGAACGAGTCTCTGTGTCATGGTTTTCCGTAAAAGTCACGGCATAGCGGAAATACTTGCCGCCGTCCTGATTATTGCTCACCAACGGCCAGTTACCATCGTTCTGCTGAGCCAGCCTGCTCCAGTTGCCATTGTTGGCAGCATTGCGCACGGTATAGCGGAACTGGAAGTCGAAGGCAGCCGACTGAATAACGCCGTTGACCTTCGTTCCTTCAATCCAGTTCTTGATGGTGGCCGTGCCATCCCAGCACTCACCCACCGAGAACTCTGGCTGCGAGGCGGCATTGTAAGTGCCCGTGAACGAGGCCGAATAGCCTTTCACCATGTCGTAGCGGAAGCCAGCATAGCCCAGATCGTTCTTCAGAAAGTCAAGATAGGCCTTGACGATGGTCTGCACATTCTCGCTCTTATGATCCAAGTCGCGCATGCCGTCCCAACCCTCGCCAGTGTCGTTGTTCGCCGAGAGCTGGTAGCCGTTCTGCGTGGCCCAGGTCTTGGTCTTTCCACCGTCGTCGTTAGCACAGATGTCGGTAGACTTCATCTCGTAGGTCACGCCCTTGTAGGTCTCCTTGGGGAAGTCCACACAATTCGACACGTTGCGACGGTGGTTGATCACCACGTCGGCCAGTGTCTTCAATCCCTTGCTCTTGAAAGTATTGATCATGGAGCGCAACTGCTGCTCAGTACCAAACGAGCTGTTATAGTTGTTGAACCACCACAGGTCGTCGTAGCCCATCGACTGGCCACCACAATAGCCGCTCTGTGGAATCCAAATCAAGTCGAAGGTTGCGGCCAGTTCGTCGGCTTGCTTTTCCAATACAGCCCACTGGCTGTCGCTATAAGAATCCCAATAGAATCCCTGCAGCATCACGCCGCCATACTGGTTAGGCCACCCTTGTGCAAATGTTGCCAGTGAAGAGCAGGCAAACAGCACCATCACAAATAGTTTAAGCTTGAGAGTTGTTAGTTTTCGCATTTTTTTACAGTTTTTGGTTTCTGCCAGCGAAATTACAACAAATGCGGCTGTTTTGACGCTAATTGCAACATATTTAAACGCAACACGAAATGCAAACGTTTGCACAGTCTGCGAAAATCCGTGGTGTGCGCCTGCATCTGATTTCAGAATCGAGAAACGGATGCCAGCGTCTCTACGCTGGCATCCGTTTCAGGGAGTGGCAGCCTTAACTGGCTGCTATTTCATGGTACAATTGGATTACTTAATTGAAGCTGCACCGGTAACGAAGTTGAGGTAGGCCTTCTGACCTGCACTCACAGAGGGAGCAGCCAACTCGTCGGACTCACGAACAACGATAGCGTCGCCGATCACATTGAACTCTGTGCGCCACCAGTCGATGCCACCAACCTTGGCATACATGCGTAACGCGCCACTATTGGCAAACGCAGGCGATACGAACTCACCATCTTCAGTGGCAGGCTCTGTGAACTTGTTAGCCTCAACACCAGCAGTCCAGTCGCCCGTAACATCACCAATCAGGTAGATCTCGGCCTTGTGTACGGTCATGGTACGCTCAGCAGAGCTAACCTCCAGGAGATACCAGCCAGCATTGGCCACCTTGCAGTTTGTTCCATCGTTGCTCATGCCTGCACCAGCTTCGTCGGTAACGGCAAGCTGATCACCACCAAAGTCGCCGCTCCAACCTGCAACAGGCGAGAACTTGAACAATTCGTTGGCATGCAGATAAATAACCGTCCAGAAGGTATAGGGAGATGTTCCACCCCAGTTGTTGTTGACAGCATTCAGCTGAAGCCATGTAGAGCCCCATCCATAGTGGTCGCCAGTGAGATAGAGAGCAGGCGGCAGAACAGCCTCGACAGTATAAGTAGCCAGCAACATATTGACAGAGATGAGATAGCCTTCTGCATTGGCAACAGCCGAGAACTTCAGGTTGCCACCTGCATTGTTGAGCGATACCGAACCCTCGTTAGCAGGGTCATCAGCTCCAGGAGCAGCAGACACAGCAGCATCCCACGAAGCGATGCTACCATCGGCATTGAAGCTGGATGAGGGAATGAACTTCACCTCGTAGGTTTCAACACCAGCCTTGGCAGGAACAGTAACAGTAAACACAGGATCTTCGTAGACATCGCCACCGCCATTCACCATGTGATACTCGTCTTTTCTGGTGCATGCCCAGTCATCAACATTGCCTACAACATAATAGCCTGCAGGATCAATAAAGGGAGCTTTCACATTGGCAGTGATATTGAACTTTGCCGACTTGTAAGTAGTGGCCGTAGCACCATTACTAAGGATGGTCAGCACCTGTGCTTGTACAGTATGTACCGTATTGGGGTTAGAACCATACTTGCCAACAAGATAATCCTGCAAATCGGCCACTGCCATTTTGCCTTCAGCCGAGAGATCGTAGGTAGCATTATCGTCGAGCACTATTTTATAGGTCGGTGTATATTGCTCATCGCTGACAACAGGTGCTGCGATGGTGCACACTTGAACCTCTGTCACGTCGGCAGAAAGTGCGTTCAGATTGATGGCTGCCGTGCCTGGTGTCACCGTTCCACTCGCAAAAGTGGTTATGGCATCCTGCGTGTTGACAGGCTGTTCTGCCCAGTTGCCGAAGTCCTGGTCGCAGGCAGCCAGTACGGTGGCTGCCATTGCGACGAACATATATGATTTGAATTTCATAATCTTATCGGTTTAAATATTGTTATTAATTATTACTCAGTCTTCTCGACAAACATGAACTGACCAGTGATGTCGTTGAAGAACACCTTGTAGCCACCCTTAGTATAAGGAATGTTAGGACCATTGCCGACACCTACGCCCCATGGGAATTCAGCCGAACCCCAGTTCACTGTCCATGCGCCGTCGGCAGCAAACTTCACACCATCGGTAAAGTCACCATCGAAGGTTACATCGCATACCCAGTCGTGGTTCTCGCCACCACTGACGGTCGTAATGGGCGAAAGTGGATTGCCATTTGCCTGATCCCAAGAGTTGATATCGCCAGGCATCGTAATCATGGTGTAGACAGAAACTGCCTCTGTATAAGGAGCAATCTGCAAGGTGTGAGCCTTCGTATCGAGAGTCAGTGTGTAATAGCCGGCATTCTCCACCTTGATATTACCAGGATCGTCGCCACCATCACGATATACCTGACCACCCTTTTCAGTACCACCGCACATGCCGTGATCCCAATCGCCCGGATCGGCCACGATCTTGAATTCACCGGCGCTGAAATAGCCTGTATACGAGAACACGCCATCGCCTGTAGCCTTGCTGTAGGTCTCGCCCTTCACGGTGTAGAACGGAATCATGCTGACACCAACACCGCTCTTGCTGTTGCCCCAAGTACCATCGGCAATATTTCCACCAACGAGATACCAGAAATGAGGCGGAGTGTTCAGAGCCTCAACGAAATAGGGTATCACCTTCAGTGGCTTGGCTGTTGAAACTACGAAGCTGCTACTGTCGGTTGCGTTGGCCATGATGGCTGTCATACGAATATAGATATCCATACCCGTAGTACGTTCTGCCTCAGTGAAGAGAGTTGTAAAATCAGCTTCAGAATAGCATTCACGAAGCAGCATGAGGGCCTTGTCGATTTCAAGTGCAAGAGCCTGATAGACTGTCGACGAGCCCGTCGTCGTGAGTGTCTGAGTCTTGTCGGCATCAAAATTCTGATTCAAGGCCACTTGCGCTCCATAGATAATCTCAGCAGGGAAACCATAGTCAGGAGCAGCATGGGCTTTCAGCTCTATCGACTCACTATTCTGCAAGTCAACGGCCTGACTGCCCACAGCAGGATCGTTCAATTCAAAGAAGGTAGCTCCCTGATGTGAAGGTAGCTGTACCTTGGGGTTATCATCGCGGTCGCTCTCACATGAAGTGAACGCCATCAGCCCGACGAACAGAGCGGCCAATATACTTATTCTTTTCATAATATTCTTGTTTGTTAGGGTAAACACACATTAATTATTTAATAGCCGGGATTCTGCTTCAGGTTGTCAGCCATAACAGCACTGCTGGGCAATGGGAATACGTTACGATAGCCTTCGAACGAACCATTTGCCTTAATGCCGTTCATCCATTCCCAAGAGTAGTTGTGCTGGCCACCATACTTATTAAAGCGGACAAGTGTCATGCGGCGCATGCCTTCATAGGCAAACTCACGCGACCACTCTTCCTCAATCTCATCGAGTGAGAACGAACTCATACCGCTGTATGCCTCAGCACGATTGCGCAGTTCCTGAATCTTGGCAAGACCAGCAGCTGTGCAGTTGCCGCCGTTCAAGCGAGCATCAGCCTCAGCATAAATCAAGTTAGCCTCGGCACGGCGCAGCATCGGGAAGTCGGTGTCAACAAACTGCATGTGATGAACATCGCTGCCATCAGCATGCTTGGCCAAGAACTTAACGTAGGCATAGCCGCTCTTGAAGTCGCCCTCATCGGTAATATTGGGAGTACGGCCCTCAGAGACGAACAGGGCACGGTCATCCTTGACAGTCTGGGCGAAGACGGTTGCATCAGCAATACCTGCCACGGCATCGTAGTCTTTCACAAACTTGTCGACAAACTGGCGACGAGCATGGTTGCCGCCCCATACCTCAGAAGTACCTGTAGGATAGGAAGCAGTAATATCACCATTGGTGGTAGAAGCAATAATGAACAAGCATCCGCCCCAAGTCTGGGTGAGTTCACCGTCATGCAGAGCAGGCAGAAGCACCTCGTCCTGAGCGCCATTAGTATCGTTGTCGCCCATGAAGAGCAGCTGGAATGGTGTGTAGCCGTAAGCAGGCGTTGTGCAGAGCTTATAGGCTGAGCCCAACACCTTGTCAGCGTATGTTCTTGCTTCTGTCCATTTGGCAACACCTGTATAGACCTCGCTGTTCAGATAGAGACGGGCCAGCAGCAGCCATGCTGCAGCCTTGTCGGCGCGACCATAGGTATTCGTCTTAGGATCTTTCATCACTTCACCCGTTGTGCCGTCACCAATGGCCTTCAACTCGCTTTCGAGGAAAGCAGAGAGTGTGGTGCGATCCACCTGCTGGGCAGCTCCGGCAACGGTTGTCTTGAAAGGCACATTGCCATAGAGATCCATCAGATAATAGTAATACAATGCACGCATGAACCTCACCTCAGCACGACGCGCCAATGTCTCAGCATCGCTTGCCGTTGCCACCTCCAGGAAGTTGTTGCACAGCGTAACGCCGAAGTTCAGACGGTAGTAGAGGGCACGCATCATAGGGTGTTCGTCGTTCCACGTGTTGTGATTAAACTCAGGAATACCTGCGTCGCCCCAGATACAAGCGGCCTCATCAGTTGTCAGTTCGTTAGCATTCCAGATTTGGCGAATCATGTTCGACGTACCCTCGTCAATATCGTCAAGGTCGCTCTGGCCGTCAGGACCTTTCTGGCCCGTCAGCACCATGTTGGCATAGATTTTGGCAAACATACCATCGGTATTGGTTGTTGCCTCATTGGCATCAATCTTCTGGGGGTTGACATTATCAACATCCAAATCCCCCACACAGGCGGTCAGCGTGAAAGCTGACAAGACTGCTGCTGCACCTATTATATTTTTAACATAAAATTTCATAGTCGTAATGTATTAGAAGTTCAAGTTAAGACCAATAACTGTTGTGAGAGGACGCGGATAGAGCGTATTGTCAATACCATTGCTGACTTCAGGATCCAGTCCGTCGTATTTCGTAATGGTGAACACGTTCTGAACGGTTGCATAGATACGTCCGCTGATGTTGGCATCCCAAATCTTGGCAAAGTTGTAACCCAGCGTGATGTTGTCCAACTTCAGGAACGAAGCGTTCTGAACGAAGTAGTCTGACATAAACTGAGTGGTCTGCGGATTGGTGAAGCCCAGTGCCACAGCGTTTGTGGTGCGGTTGCCCAGATAGTTGAGCGTAGAGATGGCACCCTTACCAAGGTTGATAGCACTCGACTCAGCATTGTTGAACACGTAGTTGCCAATGCTTGCACGCATATTGAAGCCCAGATCCCAGTTCTTGTAGACAATCTTCGAGCCAAGGCCCATCGTAAAGTCAGGAGCAGGCTGGTAGTAAGCGTAACGGTCGCCAGAGTCGATGCCGCCACTGCCGTTGCGGTCTACGAACACGTTCTGGAGAGGATTGCCATACTGATCGTACACCTGCTGGTATACATTGAACGAATTGACAGCCTTGCCCTCTGCGTTGATTTGAATCTTACCGCCAGTACCGCCAGCGATGTTGTCGCCAGTCTCAGGACTTGCGCTGACCAGCTCGTCGATTTCATTATGATTATAAGTAAAGTTGTAGTTCACTTCCCAACTCAGGTCCTTGGTCTGGATAGGACGAACGGTCAATCCAAGCTCAATACCTTCGTTGTGAAGATCGCCCACATTCTGAGTTACCTTGTTACGGAAGTTGCTACCCGTCTCAACGAATACGGAGTTAATCAGGTCGGTGGTCTTACGGTAATAGTAATCCACGTTCAATACGATGCGATTCTTGAAGAATCCCAAGTCGATACCAGCATTATAGGTAGTGGTACGCTCCCACTTCAGATCAGCATTGTAGGCATCGGGGCTCAGTGTACGGCCATCGCCAACAATGGGATAGTAGGCATGGTCAACACTGGGAGAATAAACAGGCAGATAGTAGTAGTCGCCAATACCATCCTGCTGACCCGTCACGCCATAGCCCAAGCGGATCTTGGTATCGCTCAGCCAGTTGACATTGCGCAGGAAGGGCTCTTCCTTCACTTTCCATGCAAAAGCGGCAGCAGGGAACAGGCCCCAGTGTTTCTTGAAGCGTGAAGAACCGTCATCACGCAAGCTGAATGTCAGCAAATAGCGATCGAGAAGACTATAGTTCAAACGTCCCATAAAGGAAACAAGATAGTGTTCGCTCTTATAGACACGTTCCACCTCAGCTGCAGGCTCGTTATACTTCTGACCAGCATTCGGGCTGGAAGAAGGATAGATACCATAATTATTATAATCAGTACGGATTGAGTACTTCTGATACTCATAACCTGCCATGATGTCAAAATGATGGGCCTTGTTGAAGTCCTTCGTATACTGAGCGTATGCCGTGAACTGCAGGTTGTATAATTTCTGCTTGCTCCAACCTGTATAGCCATAATAATAGGCATTCGTTCCATAAGGAGACTGGTCGTCGTTGCTCTTGCCGAAGGTGTAGTCGGCACCAGCATTGACATGCAAGTGCAGGTCTTCAAATCCATGAATAGCATAATCGGCCTCCACATTACCAACAACTTCGCGTGAACGGCCAATGTTGTGACGCATTTCCAACTGAGCCAAGGGGTTGGGAGTAGCCTTATCGTTCCACATCTGCTGCCACTGGGTATCGCCTGCATATGCTGCAGTCTTATACCACTGCACGTAACCACCAAAATAATCTTGATAAATGGCATTATCAGACTTTACAGCTTTGGTAGGATCCATCCAACGAGCACTACCTATTGCGCCAGCATCGGCGAAACGAGTCTTCGAATACATGCCCTTACCATTGATATTGAATTTCAGGTGATCCTTCAAGAATGAAGGTGAAAGGTTGAAACTGCCAGTATAGCGTGTGTAACTGGAAGTCTTCAGGATACCGTTCTGACTCGTTCCACCCACTGATACGCGATAAGGCATATTCTTCAAGCCACCAGTTATCGTGATGTTATGGTCGGTAGAAATTGCTGTACGGAAAATTTCGTCTTGCCAGTCAGTATTGGCATACTGTTTATTGCCGTTGGCATCCAAATAGCCCAACATGCCATATTCAGAACTGCCCTCACCGTAAGTGTCGGCAACCAACTTCATATAAGCAGGACCGTCAAGCACATCAAATGAATTTTTCTTCGTTGAAATAGACACATTGCCGTTGTAGCTCACATGAGCAGCCTGAGCAGAACGTCCTTTCTTGGTGGTAATCAGAATGACACCATTCGAAGCACGGCTACCATAGATGGCTGTTGCCGATGCGTCCTTCAGAACTGTGAAGCTCTCAATATCATTAGGATTAACCAACGACAGAGGATTGGGGTTACCTGTACGGCTGTCATTACTCATGGCCAATCCGTCAATCACGATCAGAGGGTCGTTAGACGCATTCAGAGACGAACCGCCACGAATACGAATCTGAGCACCCACACCAGGCTCACCACCATACGAAGTAACCTGTACGCCAGCAATCTTACCCTGCAGCATGTCCTGTGCTGAGGTCTGCAAGCCGTGGTTCATTTCGTCAGGCTTAATAGCGGTGACAGAACCGGTGAGGTCGCTCTTCTTAGCGCGGCCGTAACCGATGACGACAACGTTCTCGAGCACCTGGGCATCGTCCTGCATCGTAACTACCACATTGGGAGCAGCTGTTACACGAGCTGTCTGATAGCCCACATAGCTCACCTCGAGTGTTGCCCCCTGCTGAGCCGAGAGCACGAAATTACCGTCAATATCGGAAATCACCCCCCCCGCCGTCTGGCCGACGACACGGACTGTTGCACCGATAATCGGTTCTCCACTCGAATCCTTCACATGGCCTCGCACATTAATCTGTGCAAAAGCACCCACTGTCAAGAAGAGGCCCAGCAATAAGGCCAGCATCCTGACAGGAATTTGTAATTGACGGAGTTGCATGGCTCCGCGATGAATGTTTACCTGCTTCATCATTACATTTAAATTAAAAAATTAGAGTTAAAATAGTTATTAGTAAAATGTCTGGTTTTAGTCATTTTAAGGACTTTCGCCCTATTTTACGGTGCAAAGTTAGATTTCTTTCCCATTCGTTGTACTATTTTTTGTTTAAAAACGTTATAATCTAACGTGCAAACGTTTGCACAATCTTAAAAAGAATATAAAGAGGAAAATGGCAAGGGGTAAGGAAAGATTTTCTAATTTTGCAACGTCACTCATTCTAAAAGCCTAAAAATGAAAGAATCTTCATCGATGACAATGAAGGATATTGCCCGTGAACTGGGCATCAGTGTGGCCACGGTTTCGCGGGCACTGAGCAATTCATCGCGCATTTCAGAAGAGCGACGGGCTGAAATCCAGCAGTTTGCCCGAGAGCACAATTTCACGCCTAACGTGCTGGCTGAATCGCTACGGCACAGTCGCGTGAAGCCCATGAAGGTCATTGGGGTCATCATTCCAGAGTTTGTGCATTACTATTTCGCATCAGTTCTGCGTGGCATTGAGGAGGAGGCCTCGGCCCACGGATATCGGGTAATGGTGGCTCAGAGTGGCGAGCACTATGAACGCGAGGTGCAACTGTGCCAGTCATTCTATGAGAACAAGGTGTGCGGCATCATTGTCTCGCAGGCAAAGGACACGCAACACTACGACCATTTCCAGCGTCTAATCAATGCTGGCGTGCCATTGGTGTTCTACGATCGGATATGTACGGGCGTGAACGCGAGCCGCGTGGTAGTCGATGACTATATGGGAGCGTTCAATGCCGTCACCCATCTCTTCAACACCGGCTGTCGGCGTATTGCCTACTACGGTTCGAAGATGAACCTGGAGATTGCCAAGAACCGTTTCAATGGCTATAAGGACGCACTACTGAAGCACGGACTGCCATTTGAAGAGCGGCTCACCCGTGTCTGCGACACCCGACAGGAGGCTGAGCTGATTACACCTGAACTATTCGATGGCGACAGCTATCCCGACGCTTTCTTCGCCGTGAACGACGACACGGCACTGGGCATTCTATACACCATCAAACGCATGGGGCTGCGTGTGCCAGAAGATGTCTCTATCTGCGGATTCAGCAACGGAACTGGTGCTTTGTCGAGCGACCCCATGCTGACCACCATCGAGCAGAACGGTGTGAAAGTGGGAGAAGAGGCAGCCGACGTGCTGATAGGGCATGTGGAAGGGCGAATTCCACTGGAGAAAGCCGAAAAGCGCATCGTGCGCACAAGATTGATTCTCAGGGGAACAACGAGGTAAAAATATAAAAAATAAAAGAATGAAATAATGAAACAGAAACCTAATTTATCGTTTTGGAATCTTTGGAACCTCAGTTTCGGATTCTTCGGCGTACAGATAGCCTACGCCCTGCAAAGCGGCAACGTGTCGCGCATCTTCCGAACCCTTGGTGCCGACCCTCACTCGCTGAGTTTTTTCTGGATTCTGCCCCCACTGATGGGCATGCTGGTACAACCCATCGTAGGCACGCTGAGTGACAAGACATGGACGCGCTGGGGCCGGCGCATACCTTATTTATTTATAGGAGCCGCCACGGCTGTGGCCGTGATGTGCCTGCTGCCCAATGCTGGTTCGTTGGGGCTGGCCTCTGTCGGCATGGTGCTGCTGGTGGGTACCATCCTGCTCATGCTGCTTGACACCTCTATCAACATGGCCATGCAACCGTTCAAGATGATGGTGGGCGACATGGTGAACGAGGAGCAGAAGGCCAAGGCCTACAGCATACAGTCGCTGCTGTGCAATGCCGGCAGTGTGGTGGGCTTTGTGTTCCCCTTTTTCTTCACATGGATAGGACTGAGCAATGTGGCTCCAGAAGGTGTGGTGCCCGACTCGGTAGTATGGTCGTTCTACGTTGGTGCCGCCATCCTTATTGCCTGCGTCATCTATACCGTATTGAAAGTGAAAGAATGGCCGCCTAAAGAATATGCCGAGTACAACCCAGAGCCAGAAAAGGAGGAAAAGGCAAACTGGTTCACGCTGCTACGCAACGCCCCAGGCACGTTCTGGCGTGTCGGTCTGGTACAGTTCTTCTGCTGGGCAGCTTTCCTATATATGTGGACCTACGTGGTCGATGCCGTATCACTCACGGTATGGGGAACAGACAACCCCACCACAGCGGAATATCAAAATGCTGGCGACTGGACGGGCGTACTCTATGCCATTCAGGCTTGTGCCTCGGTGGTATGGGCTGCTGTACTGACGCAGTTTAAGAACGTGAAGCTGGCCTATTCGCTCAGTCTGGTACTGGGCGGTCTGGGCTTTGCGCTCATTCCTTTCTGCCCCAACCAGTACATGCAGATTGTGCCGTTCCTGCTCATCGGCTGTGCCTGGGCTGCCATGCTGGCCATGCCGTTCACGTTCGTAACGAACGCACTGCAAGGCTACGGTCACATGGGCACCTATCTAGGTCTGTTCAACTGCACCATCTGCTTGCCGCAGATCGTTGCAGCCCTGCTGGGCGGCAGCATCCTCTCACTGGTAGGCGGTGTGCAATCAACGATGATGATTGTGGCCGGCTGCAGCCTGCTGATTGGATCTGCCTGCGTGCTGGGCATCAAAACGAAAAAATAGGATTACCAAAATACGATTGCTATGAAATTACTATTTAACCTTAACTATCGCACTGTTTTCGGAGAGCAGTTGGTTCTCTCCATCATGGACGGGAGTGCAGACGCTGAGCGGTTCCCCATGACGACAACAGACGGCGAGCACTGGCAGGTTGAATTATCCCGATCGGCCAAGGCTGGCACGCATATTGACTATTTCTACAGTGTCTTTGTCGGTGAGGAGGAACGCCGCCATGAATGGATGGTGGAGCCTCATCGGTTGGAGTTTGCCGCCGTGCGCGGCACGCAGTATGAAGTGTACGACCACTGGATAGACACTCCAGAGGACAGCTATCTCTACTCGTCGGCTTTCACCGAGTGTGTGGCTACCCGCCAACGAGCCTTGAGCACACCGACAGAGTTTCCACGCACAGTGAGACTGAAGGTGCGTGCCCCACAACTGCGCGCAGGCCAGCGATTAGGAATCGTAGGAGGCCCTGAATACCTGGGGGCCTGGGACTATCTGCGAGCAGTACCTATGACAGAGCATGAGTGCAATGAGTGGGTAGTAAGCCTTGACTGCGATCATCTGCCAGGAAATTTCGAGTTCAAATTCGTCATGCTGAACGAGAACCCCGAGATACATCCCATCTGGGAACAGTCAGACAACCGCTATATCCAGTTAGGTGACATGAAGAAAAACTCTGTGGAAGTCTACGAACTGCCGCAAGCCTACTTCCCCGTTTACCCGTGGAAGGGTGCCGGCACTGTGATTCCCGTGTTCTCCCTGCGGTCGGAAGGCAGCTTCGGTGTGGGCGACTTCGGCGACCTGAAGCTGATGATTGACTGGTGCGCCAAGACCCATCAGCGCATCTTGCAGGTGCTCCCCATCAACGACACTAACATCACACACACATGGCAGGACTCCTATCCCTACAACAGCATCAGCATCTATGCCTTGCATCCTCAATATACCGACCTGCGCCAGTTGCCAGAGTTGAAAGACAAAGCCCTGAAGGAACAGTTTGAACAGTTGCGACAGGAGCTGAACGCCCTGCCTCAGATTGACTACGAGCGCATGTTCAAGGCCAAGATAGACTATCTACAGGCACTCTTTGCACAGGAGTGGGCGAAGGTGAAGCGTACCAAGGCCTACAAGGACTTCTTCACAGAGAACAGGGAGTGGCTGGAGCCCTACGCCCGTTTCTGTGTGAACCGCGACCTGTATGGCACTGCCGACTTCCGCCAATGGCCAGAGGAAGCTGTGAGCGGTCAAAGCAATCAGACTACTCTGAGTACTCTGAGTACTCAGAATAATCAGAGTAATCAGGCTGATTTTTGGTGTTACGTGCAGTTCAATCTGGACACCCAAATGCGCTCTGCCCACGAGTATGCACGCAAGAACAAGGTGATTCTAAAGGGCGACATCCCCATCGGCATTTCGCGCGACGGTGTAGAAGCTTGGGTAGAGCCACGCTACTTCAACCTGAACGGTCAAGCTGGTGCCCCACCCGATGCTTTTGCCGAGGACGGACAGAACTGGGGGTTCCCCACCTACAACTGGGACGAGATGCTGAAAGACGGCTGCCGCTGGTGGTTACGCCGTTTCCGCAAGATGCAGGAGTATTTCGATGCCTACCGCATTGACCACGTGCTGGGCTTTTTCCGCATCTGGGAGATTCCCATGCCCGAGAAGAGCGGTCTCTACGGGCAGTTCCAACCCTCATTGCCCATGAGTGTTGAGGAAATTGAACAACGCTGGCGACTGCCTTTCCGCGAAGAGTTCTATCTAAAGGACCATAAGCAGGATGGCTTGTGGCATCCGCGTATCAATGCACCCAAGATGGAAGCATTCAAACAGCTGTCATGGGAAGAGCAGCAGCATTTCTGGGATATGTACAACGACTACTTCTACCGCCGCAACAACCAGTTCTGGTATGAGGAGGCCATGAAGAAACTGCCACGACTGACGCAGGCCACACGCATGCTCTGCTGTGCAGAAGACCTGGGCATGGTGCCCGACTGCGTGGCATGGGTGATGAACGAGCTGCGCATCCTGTCACTCGAAATTCAGTCGATGCCCAAAGACCCCTCGGTGCGTTTCGGTCACCTCTCGCGCAACCCCTATCGTTCGGTGGCAACGATTTCCACACACGACATGGCTACACTGCGCCAGTGGTGGGACGAGGATTGGGATCAGACACAAAGCTATTACGGCGGCGTACTACACCGCGAAGGTCCTGCTCCCCACCCACTGCCCGGCTGGCTGGCCAAGGAAATCGTGTCTCGCCATCTCACCTCACCTTCCATGCTCTGTCTGCTGTCGCTACAGGACTGGATGTCTATCGACGAGAAGCTCCGTCTGCCCGACCAGAACGCCGAGCGCATCAACATTCCGGCCAACCCACGCCACTACTGGCGCTATCGCATGCACCTCACCATCGAGCAGCTAATGGCCTCCGACGATTTCAACGCTCAGATCTCTGAACTCATCGTCAACAGCGGTCGGAAATAGCGGCATTGACACACAGCAAACCGTGCAACAAAGAATCCCCAAAAACAACCGTAACAGCATGAAACGCAAAAACTTATTAGCAACAGTACTCCTGACACCGCTGATGGCCATAGCCACGGTGGTAAAGTCACCCAATGGAAACATCGTGGTGAACTTTTCGCTCGACGACAGCGGTCGCCCGACCTACGACATGTCGTACAAAGGAAAAGCCGTGGTGAACCCCTCGCACTTAGGTCTGGAGCTGGCACGTGACAAGCACGCCTCAAAGGGTCTGCAGGAGACCGATCTGATGGACGGCTTCACCATCGTGAACGAGAAGACATCTGAGTTTGATGAGACTTGGAAGCCTGTATGGGGCGAGTCGGCACAGATTCGCAACCACTACAACGAATATGTCGCTACGCTGAAGCAACAGAAAGAGCAGCGCACCATTGCCATTCGCTTCCGCATCTACGACGACGGTATCGGCTTCCGCTATGAGTTCCCACAGCAACCCAACCTGAACTATTTCCTCATCAAGGAAGAGCGCAGCGAGTTTGCCATGACCGGCGACCACAAGGCGTGGTGGCTACCTGGCGACTACGACACGCAGGAGCAGATGACGCAAGAAACGCGCCTCAGTGAGATTCGCGGCCGCTTTAAGGAAGCTGTGAACTGGACCAACTCGTCAGTGGCCGTCTTCTCGCCAACGGGTGTGCAGACCGCCTTGCAGATGAAGAGCGACCCAATTGACATTGACGGTAAGAAGCGTAGTCTGTACATTAATATTCACGAAGCAGCCTGTCTCGACTATGCCACGATGCATCTGGAACTGGTGGATGCCCAAACCAAGGCACTGACAACCCACCTCGACGGCAACAGTAACACCTACACGCCAAATCCCGCGCCCTCAGCCTATCCGCTGCCAGCTCCCTTTACTTTTGTCAGTCATCTCACCCCCGATGCCACAGGACTGAAGGGCTGTATGCAGACACCTTGTGAGACCCCATGGCGCACGGTGATGGTCAGTGACGATGCACGCGACATGCTGTCGTCAAACCTGATTCTGAACCTGAACGAACCCTGCAAACTGGAGGACACCAGCTGGATTCACCCCACCAAGTATTGTGGTGTGTGGTGGGAGATGATTGTGGGCAAGAGTTCCTGGCACTACACCGACGAATTCCCCAGCATCAAGCTTGGCGACGATGCCTTCCCCAATTCCCAATCATCCATCATCAATTACCAACTGGCAAAGCCCAACGGCCGTCATGCCGCCAACAACGAGAAGGTGCGCCGCTACATCGACTTTGCCGCAGAGAACGGTCTTGACGAAGTGCTCGTAGAGGGATGGAACGTAGGCTGGGAAGATTGGGCCAACATGTGGAAACGCGACGTGTTCGACTTCGTGACCCCCTACCCTGACTTCGATCTCAAGGCATTGAACGACTATGCCCACGCGAAGGGTGTGAAACTGCTGATGCACCACGAGACCTCGTCGTCGAGCCAAAACTACGAGCGGCACCTCAAGGAGGCTTTCGAACTGATGAACCGCTATGGCTATGATGCTGTTAAGACTGGCTATGTGGGCGATATCATCCCACGCGGCGACCACCACTATTCGCAGTCAATGAACAACCACTATCTCTACGTCATCAAGGAGGCTGCCAAGCATCACATCATGGTGAACAGCCATGAGGCCACGCGCCCCACAGGCCTCTGCCGCACCTATCCCAATCTGGTGGGCGGCGAGAGTGCACGCGGCACAGAGTATGAGGCTTTCGGCGGCAGCAACCCCGACCATACCTGTATTCTGCCTTTCACACGTCTGCAGGGCGGTCCGATGGACTATACACCAGGTATCTTAGTCACCCGACTGAGCGAATGGAGCGACAACACCTCATGGGCACGCATCACCATCGCCGGCTCGCTGGCCCTCTACCTCACGATGTACTCACCACTGCAGATGGCTGCCGACCTGCCCGAGCACTATGCCAAATTCATGGATGCCTTCCAGTTCATCAAGGACGTGGCTTGCGACTGGGACGAAAGCATCTACTTGGAGGCCGAGCCTGCCGACTATATCACCGTGGCTCGCAAGGCCAAAGGCACCGATAACTGGTTCGTAGGCGGCAAATGCGACGAGCAGGGACATCAGGCTGTCGTGAAGCTTGACTTTCTGGACAAGGGACGTAAATACGACTGCACCATCTATGCTGATGCCAAGGATGCCCACTATGAGATAAATCCGCAGGCTTACGCCATCACAAAGAAGGTGGTGAAGCAAGGTGATGTGCTAAAACTGCGTGAGGCTCCCGGCGGCGGCTTCGCTGTATCGCTGATTTCAAAATAAGACTGATACCATCACCATCCTTCAAAATGGCCCTAAATGAAAAGCGCGTAACAGAAATCTGCCACGCGCTTTTCATTTTATTTCACCACAACTTTTCGGCCATTGCGTATGTAAAGTCCCCTGACTGGCTTTGCAATCCTGATGCCTTGCAGTGTATAATAATACTGAGGCTCAAGGGTCTTTTCCTTCTTGGGTAAGACTATTGAAGTGGGCATCTGACGTGGGCGATATTGCTGCAACATTCTATAAACATAATAGCTACTGCGACTGAAGAGGTCATAGACAATTTCATTCGCGTCGTCAGCACACGTCATCAACAACGTCAATGAGTCGGCTGCATTGTAATCCACTTTTGAAGAAGTGCCCAACAGATAAGACAACAGCGCCACATCACCCTGCTGGGCTGCGGCATGCAACTCAAAATCATTGGTTACGCCCATGCCATAAGAAGGTAAACAGAACATAAACGAGGCTTTAGCCGATTTCACAACGACACCTTCAGCAACCTCTATCTCAGTCTTTCCCGACGAACCAGCCGGAGCACGTCGCCATGCATCGGTAACCGTAAAGCCAGAAAGAGCAATCTTGTTCGTCATGACTTGCCAGCCACATGCTGGAGCCTCGTCTTTCGTGAAGTCAACCAGACGCACCTGATCGTAAGCCCCATATGCATGCAGATAGGCACTGCTCTCATTCCCTGCCGCATCTTTACCTGTCACCACGATAAAGGTAGGACATGCGCCCTGTACCGTCAACAGTGTCTTGTCGGCAGAAAGCGCGTAGTCGTTGAAGGCATTGCCGTCTTCATCAGTAACAACAATTTCCGTGAGTTCCTGCCCCGAGGGAGCGGTCAGCTGATAGGTAGGATAGAAATCCTGTCCGTCCTGCACGAAACTCTTCAACTCGGCCTTGAGTTCCGACGATTGATGACGCAGGGGAACCAGTTTGACGGCACCATTCAAGCCCGAGGGAACCAACGACCAGTTATTATAGGTGATGCCCGACTGGCTGGTGTTGCCATTCACAATATCCAGAATATTCACGTCCTTGAACTTACGCCACACCACGCCGTCGAGATCCATCTGACGAATGCGGTTGGCCGGCAGGTTGGTCACCTCAACACGCAAGGTGTTGACACCTGCCTGCGGTTTTCCTGTGATGTCAAGGACGAAAGGTGCACTCCATGCACACCCTACATACTCACCGTTCAGATAGACACGGGCACTCTCGCGCACATCGCCCAAATCAAGGCGCATGCCGGCATTGGCCATGGAGAGCAGTTGCTGCGTCACATTGAAAGTGGTCTCATAGATGCCCGTGCCCATCGCCTTGGCTGTGGCGGCATCCAACTGTTCCCACGCGGAAGGCTTGTCCAGTTCGTAGGTACCCAAAGTTTCTGCAGGATAGCTGTCGTCGGTGAAGCTGAGTGTCCACTTTGAGTTAATGGAGATACCTTCCATCTCAACAACAGGGACATCGGTTGTCTGAGGCATCACGCCCCCACCCGTTCCATCATTGAAGGTCCGCAGGATGATGCTCTCACCCGATTTCAATGACAGCCAGAGTTTTCCGTCCTCAACGGTAGCACGGCTAATGCTGCCTGTCATGGGATTGTAGAGCCAAGCCTGTATGAACGGCACAGCCAGTGACACCATGCCTTCTTTCTTGTCGTGTGAAAGATTGGTAATAAAATAATGATAGCCTGTCTCGTTCTTACGACGAATCATACGCAGTCCGAGGGCAGTGCGAATCTCTTCACCCTGCACGCCAAATGATGCCACCGATGCCGCATCATTCTTATAGACGATCTTTGCCCCCTGCTCAGCCAGCTCGTCCAAATGAGCTTTCACACCTTCTGGAAGATTGGTGCTGACGGGAACAATCAGTCCACGATAGCGCGCGCCTGCCGCCGTCTGCAACATGCCGTCGACGAAAGTGGTTGTCAGCAACAGCTCGTCACTGATGAAGTCGCAGTCCAGTCCTGCAGCCTCCACATTGTTGACGGCCGTCACCATCGAAGGAATCTTCTGCGACAACGTGTTGATGTCGAAGAGTTGCAAGCGAGCCGCATTGACACCCGTATTCTTGTGCATGGCATCCTGGAAAGGAGCATAGACCAGCAGGTCATTGTCGGGCTGTCCCATCTGCAGGAAACTCTGGCAGCGAGTGGCATACTGCATGAACTCCGAGGCATCGCGCCAGATACTGTTGGTAGGGCTCATATCAACCGACGCATAGAACTTCCATCCTGGCCATGCAGCCTCCTGAGGTGAATAGGTAGTACCGTGGAAGAAAATATGGTTGACACCAGCAATAAACATCAGGTCAACTTCCGGCTTCATCTGCGACAACGACACGCGGAAATGTTCTGCCAACCATGTGAAGGTCTCGCTCGATGTCATCTTCTTGCCCGTTATGTGGGCTGCCGACGAGGCGTATTTCAGCGTGGCCAAATCGCTGAGGTTCTGACTGGTAAAGCCAGGATCGGTACGCAGGCCACGTATATTGAAGTTCGTAATGCCGAAGCCCTCAATCTCGGGAATGTCCACTGCTGCATAGAAGTCAATAAGATTGCCGGGCGAGCCATGTCCTTGATTACGGGTTGTCACCCCATGCGAGTGGGCCCATTCCGTCCACTGCCGAGTGAAATTGTTGAGCAGCATGTCGGAGAGTGTCTGGCGATAGTCGGCCAACACCTGATTGCCCGTATCCTTGCGCTTGCCCAATGCCAACAATTGGTCCATGTGTTCTTCCAATTTATAGCCACGATATTTCTCAAACTCACTGAACATCTTCGGTGTCCAGTCGGCCCCATAGACCTCATAGCTGTCATTGAAGAACGTGTGTGGCCAACGGGCACCCGTGGCCGTAAACCTGCTGTCGAAGTGTTGCAGATAGCTCTTCACTGCATCGGCATCATAGTGGTCCAGCACATAGCCCTCGCCACCAGGAGCCGCACGCTTCACCTGCTGACCGGTGTGTCCGTTGTAGACGGCCAGCAACAGCCACTCACCTGCCGGAGCCGTCCACTTCAACATCTTTCCGTCGACATACTCCGTCACATCAACGGCCTGCTGGTCGCCATCCTGCTGGAAGGCCATCACCTTATTCAAAGAAGCATTCGCCTCAGGACTGCTCACATCGAATGACAGTACCGTTGCGCCGTCACCAGTTTTCGTCTCGTTCTTTGTAACAAGCTTTCCTGCTGCCTGAGCAAGGGTGACCCACGGACCGCCAAAAGGCCAGCCCGTTCCACCATTCATGTCAATATCAACACCAGAATCATCGCCTGTCGTCTGACATACCTTCAAGGCATCCATCCAGCCCGACGAGAGGTATGTGAGCTCATGACTTTCATTGCCTGTCACCCCATAGATGGGTGTGATCTCGAGTGTGCCGATACCTGTTTTGGCATATTCCGCAATGTTCCATTTCAGATTATCAGCATCAACAGCCGAGCCCATCCACCACCAGCGCGAACCTGGTTTCATCTCACGAGTCACTTCAGGCCATTGTGGCTCACCCTGAGCAAATGTCCATTCCGTCATGCAGAGGAATGCAAGCAGTACCCATAATTTTCGTTTCATTTTGTTACAGTTTCTTTTGTTTTAGAGTTTTGGCGGCAAAGATAATCAAAAATATTGACATGATATAGTAGATGAAAAATTAAAAAAAGTAAATCATACTACTATTACAAGAGTTTTGCCTAATTTTGCACCTAAATTCGCAAATTAATCATTTAGAAAGTAATGAGTCTTACAGATATAGCAAGAATCTTCTTCAAACAGCGCCAACGCGAACTGCAGCGCCATCAGCATGAAGGAGAAACTTTGCAGAGAGAGGTCCTGACCCACCTTTTGAATCAGGCAAAAGATACAGAATACGGCATCAATCACGTGTTTGGCGGAAAGAAAGACTATGAGAGTTTCATCCGCAACACTCCCGTCAACACCTACGAAGAACTGAAAGGCGACATTGACCGCATGCGGCAAGGCGAGACCGACGTGCTGTGGCCGGGCCGTGTGAAGTGGTATGCCAAGTCGAGCGGCACCACCAACGACAAGTCGAAGTTCATCCCCGTATCGCCTGAAGGCTTGAAGAGAATACACTACAAAGGCGGTGCCGACGTAGTAGCCCTCTACTTGCGCAACAATCCCAAAAGTCGCATGTTCGACGGTCGCGGCCTCATCCTGGGAGGCAGTCATGCCCCCAACTACAACCTGCCCGGCTCACTGGTGGGCGACCTCAGTGCCATCCTGATTGAGAACATCAACCCTGTCGTCAATCTGGTGCGTGTCCCATCGAAGCAGACGGCCCTGCTCTCCGATTTTGAAATCAAGCGCGACCGTATTGCCCGTGAGGCCATGACGAAGAATGTCACCAACCTGAGCGGCGTTCCGTCGTGGATGCTCTCGGTGCTAAACCGCATGATGGAGATTACGGGCAAGCAGCACTTGGAGGAAGTATGGCCCAACATCGAAGTATTCTTCCACGGCGGCGTGGCCTTCACGCCCTATCGCGAGCAATACGAGAAACTCATCACCTCGCCTCGCATGCACTATATGGAGACCTACAACGCCAGCGAGGGCTTCTTCGGCATTCAGGACGATCCTACCGACAAGTCGATGCTCTTGATGCTCGACTACGACGTGTTCTATGAATTCCAGGAGATGGGCACCGACACCATCGTGCCGCTCTGGGGCGTGGAGAAAGGCAAGAACTATGCCATGATTATCTCTACCTCATGCGGACTGTGGCGCTATATGATTGGCGACACCATCCAGTTCACGTCGACCAATCCCTACAAGTTCATTATCTCTGGTCGCACCAAGAGTTTCATCAACGCTTTCGGCGAGGAACTTATTGTGGATAATGCAGAGAAAGGACTGGCTTATGCCTGTCAGAAGACGGGAGCCGTGGTCAGTGAATACACAGCCGCCCCTGTCTTCATGGACGACAATGCAAAGTGTCGCCACCAGTGGGTGATAGAGTTCACCAAAAAGCCTGCCGACATCAAGGAGTTTGCTGGCATTCTCGACCGCAAGCTGCAAGAGATTAACAGCGACTACGAAGCCAAGCGATATAAGGACATTACCCTGCAACCACTGGAAATCATCACCGCTCGCAGCGGACTGTTCAATGACTGGCTGAAGGCCAAGGGCAAACTGGGCGGTCAGCACAAGGTGCCCCGACTGAACAACTCACGCGACATCATCGAACAGTTGTTAGAGTTAAACGAAATTGAAAGTTGAAAGATATGAAAAGAATCGTTTATTTTCTCGTTTTATCTTTCCTTACCTCCTGTGCCCGCATGGGTAACCCAGACGGAGGCTGGTACGACGACACCCCGCCAAGAGTGGTACACTCAACCCCCGACGACAAAGGAACACATGTGACAGCAAAGCGCGTAACTATCAATTTCAACGAGTTCGTCAAGATTGAAGATGCCCAGAACAAAGTCATCATCTCACCGCCGCAGATGGAAATGCCCGACATCAAGGCCAGCGGCAAGCGCATCATCATCAGCCTGCACGACTCGCTGAAGGCCAATACCACCTATACCGTTGACTTCAGCGATGCCATCTCTGACAACAACGAAGGCAACCCTATGGGCAACTACACCTTCTCGTTTTCCACGGGCGAGCAGATTGACACGATGCAAGTATCCGGCTATGCCCTCAACGCTGAGGATCTGGAACCCATCAAAGGCATTCTGGTTGGCCTCTATGAAGACAGCACCTTTGCCGACTCCACCTTCCACAAATTGCCCATGATGCGCGTATCACGCACCAACGGCAGCGGCTTCTTTACCATCAAGGGCGTGGCTCCAGGGCGCTATCGCGTCCGCGCCTTGCAGGATGCCGACGGCGACTTCATGCACGGGCAGAAGAGTGAGACCATCGGATTTGTCGACGACATTATCGAGCCTTCCGCCATGCAGGATGTCAGACAAGACACCGTATGGACCGACGCACTGCACATTCATAACATCCTGCGCACTGGCTACACTCACTTCCTACCCGACGATATCACGCTGCTCTGCTTCCAGGCCCCTCAGACTGACCGCTACCTCATCAAGACCGAGCGCAAGGAGCCTGAGAAGATCGGTCTTTTCTTCACCTACGGCAGCGACAGTCTGCCCACGATCAGAGGTCTGAACTTCGAGGCCGACAGTGCCTTTATCATTGAGCCATCCCAGAAGCTGGACACCATCTACTACTGGCTGCGCGACACCATGCTGATCAATCAGGACACGCTGAGAATGGAAATCAACTACCAGATGACCGACACCACAGGCATTTTGATTGCAAAGACCGACACCATCGAGGCACTGGCCAAGGTGCCCTACGAGAAACGCCTCAAGGAACGCATGAAGGAATATGAGAAGTGGCAGAAGGAACAGGAAAAGAAAAAGAAGAAAGAAGAGCCCTACGACAGCATCATGCCCAAGGAAGTGCTCAGGTTGAAGATGAGCGCCAGCGGTTCGATGGCTCCCAACGAGAATGTCTTTTTCGAATTCCCCGTTCCACTGAGTTCCTGCATCAAGGATTCCGTACACCTCTATTCCATGATTGACTCCGTGTGGTATCGGGCTCCCCACGTCTTCGAACAGGTGGGCATTCGCACATACGTGCTCAAAGCCGAATGGCGACCAGGCATCGAGTATAGCCTGGAGATTGACTCGGCTGCCTTCGAAAGCATCTACGGACTGGTCAACAAGCCCATCAAGACCGGATTGAAAATACGGACAGAAGACGAGTTCAGCACTCTGCAAGTCAACATCACGGCACCTGCCGACAGCGGAGAAATCTACGTTCAGCTGCTGGGCAGAGACGATAAGCCCATGCGTGAGGAGAAAGTAAAGGACGGCTCTGCCGAATTCTATTTCGTAAAGCCTAACACCTACTATCTGCGCGCCTTCATCGACTATAACGGTAACGGCATCTGGGACACGGGCGACTACGACAACCACCAGCAGGCAGAACCCGTCTACTATTTCCCTGAACAGGTGGAGTGCAAGCAGAAATGGGATGTCACCCGCAACTGGACGCTCGACGAGAAGCCACGCTTCAAGCAAAAGCCACTCGACATCACCAAGCAGAAGCCCGACCAGCAGAAACAACTGAAGAGCCGCAATGCCCAGCGCGCTGCCGAGAAGGGCATACCCCTGCCAACAGGGAAATAGACCTTGCAGAGAAGAAAACTTTATTTCAGAGATTAGTTTTTACCTTTTACTCTTTCATGCATCCATATAGAGTAAACCCTTTAAAAAGAAAGATTATGAAAAGACTATTGATAACTCGCAACACAGTACACATGCTGGCACTGCTGTCGCTCCTCGCGGCTGGTTCAATGACCTCAATGCCTGCCCAAGCCCAATGCGGCATTGAGAACAAGGCATTCCAGAGTGGTGAATTCCTCGCCTACGACCTTTACTTCAACTGGAAGTTCGTGTGGCTCAAGGTTGGGTCGGCCAGCATGTCTACGGTCAAATCGGTCTACAACGGCGAAGATGCCTATCGCACCAGCCTCATCACCCGAGGCAACGAAAAGCTGGACGGATTCTTCGTCATGCGCGACACCCTGCTCAGCTATTGCAACAAAGACCTTGCTCCCCTCTACCACCGCAAGGGATCGCTGGAAGGCAAGCGCTACTATGTCGACGAGCTGTGGTACACCTATCCGAAGAACAACTGTCACGTCAAGATGCACCGCATTGATGCCGACGGCGAGGTGCACTGGAAGGACAAGGAGTACAAAGACTGCGTCTACGACATGATGAGCATCTTCCTGCGTGCCCGCAACTTCGATGCCTCTACGATGAAGGAAGGCGATGTCATACCCATGCCCATCACCGATGCCAAGCACCTGTCGAACTCTTGGCTGAAGTATCGCGGCAAGGAGACCTATAAGATTGACGGTACAAAGGAGAAGTTCCGCTGTCTGGTCTTCTCGTTCATTGAGCACGAGAACGGCAAGAACAAGGAACTCATCCGCTTCTACGTCACCGACGACCTGAACCACATCCCCGTGCGCCTCGACCTCTTCCTCTCCTTCGGCTCCGCCAAGGTGTTCCTAAAGAGCTACAAGGGCATCAAGAATCCCATCACCTCAAAACTTTAACAGATAACAAAAAGGCTGAATTTCTTCAGCCTTTTTAGTTTTCTCCGTTTTCTACAGTTCGTTAGGGAACGGCTGCGCGTTGACACACTTCAGATTCTTCTGAAGCTGGGCGGTGCTGCTGGCACCTACAAGCACAGAGGTGACACCCTTCTGGGCCAAAATCCAGGCCAGGGCCATCTCAGCCAGTGTCTCACCACGCTGCTGTGCCTGCTCATTGTAAGAACGGATGCGCTGCAGCAGCTCGTCGGTAAGCATGCTCTCCTTCAAGAACTTGCCTTTCGACATGCGCGAGTCTTCAGGTATACCGTTCAAGTAGCGGTCGGTGAGCAGTCCCTGAGCCAGTGGCGAGAAGGAGATGAAGCCCACGCCCTGCTCATGGCAGAGGTCGAGGATGCCCGACTCCTGCGGCTCACGGTCGAGCATGTTCAAACGGCCTTGATAAATAAGGCAGGGCACGTCGTGCTCCTTCAGATAGCGGAACGCGAAGCGCGTAGCTTCGAGCGGCCAGCGCGAGATGCCTACATAGAGGGCCTTGCCTGCACGAACGATGTCGACGAGTGCCTGCAGTGTCTCCTCCAACGGCGTTTCAGGATCGTAGCGATGCGAGTAGAACAGGTCGACATAGTCGAGATGCATGCGGCGTAGTGACTGGTCGAGCGAAGCCATCAGATACTTGCGCGAGCCCCAGTTGCCGTAAGGACCGGGCCACATGTCGTAGCCTGCCTTGCTGGAAATGAACAGTTCGTCGCGATAGGGAGCGAAGTCGTCCTGCATCAGTCGCCCCATGGTCTCTTCGGCCGAGCCGTAGGGAGGACCGTAGTTGTTAGCCAGGTCGAAGTGGGTGATACCATGATCGAAGGCATAGCGAGTAATCTCGCGACTGCGCTCGTAGGGGTCAACACCCCCGAAGTTATGCCAAAACCCGAGCGACACCTTCGGCAGCAGCACACCACTGCGCCCGCATCGCTCATATTTCATGCCCCCGTCGTAGCGCTGGGCATCTGCCATGTAATCATTCATAGTCTGCGGTTTATTGATAATCAGTTGCAAAAATAAACAAAAAAAGCCAACTAACCATCTGTTAGGTCAAAAAAAATGTCCATGTCCTTTTATTTTCTGGCATCATTGAAAACAAGCAGCCCCATCTTTCGCCCTTGTTTATCCAGGGTAAAGATGGAGCTGATATGTTAGAGAAGCTATGAACAGCTACTGCTCAGTGCGTAGGAGAATCTTTCGTGACAGCTTCTCACCACAGCCAGTAGCCGTCACGGTGTAGGCTCCTGCCGGCAAGCGACTTAGGTCGATAGCCGTTCCGTTCTGCATTGTGCCCTTCTGCACAACCGTCTGTCCAGCCATGTTCACCACATTCACCTGCTGCACCCATCCACACTCGGTGCTTACCGTGAGCAGCGTGCCGTCGAGACGGATGCCATGCTGCTTGTTCACCGGAGTCTCCTCAATGGCAGTAGTGACCTCGCCATTGTAGAGCGTGCATTCGCGGATTGCCTCTTTCCGCTCCACGTTGCCGGCCGAGTCGGTAGCTACCACGTAGAAGCCGTGGTTGATGCCCTCGTAGATGCGCACTTCGGCAATGCTGTCGGCAGGCACGTTCTCTGCTGCCTTCCACCAAGCCGAGCCTTCACCGTACTGCACAAAAACGTCATATCGCCACGGTCCCGACAGTCCGTCGAACTGGTCGGTCAGCACTCGTGCCGTCGAGTCGTTCTTCACCATGATGTCCGTCACGTGGCTTACGGGCGCAATACGGTCAATGATGTTTGTCCAGGTGGGAGTCATAATCGGCTCATTCACGTCGAACACGATGCTGGCACGGTTAGGTATCTCCGTCTGATGTTTCAAGCCAACTTTCAACGCAATGTCATACGTCACCTCGCCGATGCCCGATTTTCCATCATAGTTCACGGGCAGGAATCCTTGCATCGGGTCGTTGGTCGGCTCCATCGTCATTGGGTCTAATGACGTGAACTTCCAATTCATGATACCTTTCGTAGCATCGTAACTTCCTGCAACCTCAACCAAGCCGTTTATCTCAGGGCGCATGTCAATGGTCTTAACAAAGTTTGGCTCGCCATCAAGATACTCCACTTTCTCGCCAATCTTAATGCCAGTGGGAGCATAAGTGGACAGGTCGAATTGCTGTCTGTTGAGTGTATCACGAATCTCAACCACCATTGCAGAACGGGTAGCAAAAGCAGTGTCATTCTCAAATTCTATACGGTAACTCACTTTCTTAACGGAATCTGTCATAAAGTGACTTCCAGCATCAGAGAGATAACCATATATTTCGTTCGGATCATGAGACTGGCCACCGCCAGAATTGCCGCCACCAGGAGGAGGCGGGGGACAGCCAGGCTGTTTTGACACATAAGAAGAACATTCGTAGCCTCCCCCACTAATATCACAAAAAGACACCATCGTGTTTAGCAGACCATCTGTTACGAATTGTTCAGTTTTAGTTAGCTCAAAAAATTCCTTGAACAAAGAAACTGAACCAGAGAAACAACTTGTTATAGCACCAATAACAGAGAAGCCATTAATTGAATTACCTATATTGTCAAGTGGATTATGGTCCTGATCTATTGCGTTACAAATAACCGTATTGATTGGCTTTAAACCTGCATTTAATACGGATGTCGCACAACTTAGTACGGATGTAAATAGTGCTGCTATTTCTGCCACACCGCTTTCGGGAGCAGCAATAGTTGCCATCCAAGATGCGAAAGCTGCCATATCCATTGTTACTGCAACCGCATTTACCGCACACTCTATGTTGTCCCTAATACAACAGTATCCCTTGTCTTTAGCCCTTCTACTTTTCCCAGCCATTTTTTCTGACATGCTCACAGCCAACCAATCTTCTGGAACAGTAAAATAGGCATAAGTATCGACCTCGCGCGTTGAAAGTGTTAGACGTAATATCTTAGTTTCATAAGGGGCTATATTAGTAAAGAAATAGTTACTCCTTACATATACACTGTCACCAGGGTTATCTTCATCTTCTGTCCAAATCTTCAAGAAATAATGGTCATCTGACATTTTATCGCTAAACACTCGTAAAGTCTTTATTTCTTCTGGGGTTAAAGAATCCATTTCTGCTAAGTCAAAAATTGAAGGAAGATTCAACCCATCATACTTTATATTATATATACCATCTTTGGTTTTGCTCTTCATCCATGTATAGATAGGCACAGCGTATGCCGTCATGTTACCACTATTCGTAATCTTGCAAGTATAGGTGACTACATGGCCGAAGGAGCGTGGGAACGTTACCTCAGTAGCCAATTCAATAGGCACTGCGTCCTCTACTGTAACCGCATCGTAGACATACTTTTTGCCCTCCGTAAAGTGGAACAGAGCCGTATACTTACCTGTCGTGGCATCTGTGAAGTCTGCTGTAACACTGGTAGTTCCGTCACTTTCATGACCTATGCTGAATGCATGGATGCTGTCATTGGCTTCGTTTACGAAGTCTACGGCATACAAGTCACGGAAACCGTTGCCCTTGAAGGTAATCGTGCTGCATCCACCATTACCGACGGCAGCTATGTCATAACTCACCACATCATACTTAGCCAGATGTGTAAAGTCAAGCGAGGTATTTGGCTTGCTACCTGTCACATCGTGAAGTGCAACGTAATAGGTGCCGTCTGTCCATGTATGGCAACCGCCATATACAACCGACGTACTGCCCGAAGCAGAATAGATCTCTTTCCCCTCTGGGCTAAACACCTGCAACGTAGCCGCCTGGTCGGTGCGGAATGCTACGGTGTCGCCTTCCTCCGCATAGAACTTAAACCACCGAATCTCGTCCTTTCCAGGAGTCTGCACAGTCTTGTGGTCGCCATTATTGATAGGCATAATGTCGGTTACCTCCTGCTTCGTCTGATAGTCCACATATTGCTCTGATGCATCGACAAAACGGCCTGAGGCATCATAGAAGCGCAGATGAATGTCGTTCTTGGCATAAACAACAGGTTTGTCCTCCTCTATGCGGAACTGGAACAGCGACGAACGGATAGGCTGCGACTCTACAGGCAATAGGGTGATGAGCGAGAACGGATCCTGCCGTTCCTGCAATGTCACCTTGTGGGCCTGCTCGTCGCCCTGTTCGTTCAGCCAGTACCAGTACTCGGTGATGCCGTTACCCCCCAGAGGAATCTTCATGAAGAACTGGGTCTGCGTCTTCGTTGTCACGCCCTGCCCGTTGTTGAGCATGTAGGTGATGCGGTGCAGACCGTCGGACAGTGAGGACACGTCGAGGTCGAAGTGGAACGTGCCGTTGTTCAATGTGCCAGCTTCGGAATAGAACTCGGCTCCGTCGATGGCATAGACACACTTCATCTGAGCGAACTCCTCACGGGTGGTCTCACGCATGAAGAACGACTGATAGGTGTTCGTGGCTGCTCCACTGGGTGTTACCACCTGCACGAACATGCGATGAAATCCTTGTGGAAGCGACGACACATCGAACTGCCACGAGACCACTCCGCCCTGTGCAGGCACATCTTCCTGCTTGTAGATTTGGTCATCAATCATGCAGAGGCAGGTGAGGTGGTCCACTCCCTCCGTCTGCGGCACTTTCACAAAAGGTTGAGCCACGGGCTGGGATACTGCTCCCGCCCCTCCGTCGACCATTAAATGGAGAATATGGAAGCCGTCGCTTAGCCTGCTCACGTCAACATCCATGATGCTGCTAATTCCTGTGGCTGTACTGATATTCTCGGAATCATCGTCGAACCAGTAGCGTCCTTCAGCCGTTGCCGGCACCAGCGTTTTTACAAAATATCGGGTAATGGGCGAACTGGCAACACCTTCTTCGTCAGTCACTTGTATATGGATGCTATGCAGTGCCTCACTTAGGCCGCTAACGTCAGCCTCCATCTGCCATACCCCTGTCGAACTACTGCCTGTTTGTACTGTCGAGCGGTCGTTGTCGAACCAGTAGTCATAGGTGTAGCCTGTCTGTCCTCTTGCTGCTATATGCAGGCAAAAGGCCATGAGAAGTACTAAGATTTTTCTCATAACGATGAATGGTTTAAAACTATTCGGCACCGTTCACTGTGATGTCAACACTCAGCTTGCCATCAGCGGTTGACTTGGCAGCGACGTTGCATTTGGTAATTTGGGGATTAGTAGGAGTAGAAGAGAATGGTAGATTGCCACCATAAATGCCAACTTGAGTACCATCCATGCCTAAGTATTTATCTTTAGCCTCATCTGTTAGTTCTAATGTTTCTTGATCATCGTTAAATACACCTCTAAAAGTTTTAAAGATTGAATCCCATCCGTCAGTGATTGTAGTGTTTGTAGAATTGTACACATTCTGAAAAATATTATTGTTACCCAACCCACAGCCAATACAATTGAAGGCTATACTATTTGAATTTATTACGTCATCTCCATTTCCATGATTCCCATAGATGATACAGTTGTTAAATGTAGAGCTTTCAATATTAATTAACCTTGGATAACGATATATTCCATCAAACCTTATACCAGACTCTCCTGTACTAATAACCATACAATTTGTGAATTCGATATTTGAAGAGCTTGTGCTCCTACTATATGCGTCTTTAACGTAACAGTTTACAAATGTGGCTGAACTTTCCGATGGCAAGATAAATCTCCCCGTTATATAGCAATGAATAAATGATAGGTTTTTCATTCTTGCTTCGTTGCTGTTAGCTGTTATGGTTCTAAAGCGACTTTTGAGAAAAGAAGAATTTTGTAGCGTACCATAAATAGTAATAACAAAATGATGGAATATCCCTTCAATAATTAATTTCTGCTCAACACTATCTGGGATGTTAATGGAAAAATCTCCTGTAATAATAGTCGGCAATGAGTTCGAAATCGTGTCAGGCCTCATACCTGCCCCACGCACTGTAACAGCCTTCTCAAAATTAACCGCATTAAATGTTCCACTTGAGAGTGTAATCACATCACCATTGTCAGCAGCATTGTAGGCATCGCGGAGTGCTGTGGCACCATAATAGGTTGAAATCTGGCCTTCATGGCTGAGGGTTGCAAGCATTGAGCTCTGTGCAAAGGTTGCGGTAGCGCAGAGAGTAGCAGCTACTAACAATAAGAATAACTTTTTCATAATCTACATTTTTATTTGGTTAGTACTAAATGTTCCTTGCCTTTGGGCATCTGCACTAAACCTATGGGCATAAGAAAAGCGCAGGCCTCTCACATAATTCTCGGACAGGTCTGCTACAACCTCAATCTACATTATGGATTAGCCTGCGCTTAGTTGCGCAAGCTCCATTTGTAGATTGGTTGCCCTTTGTTCTCTTCAGTGTAGCAGTTCGTCCGAGAAAATTGAGCAAATAAAAATGTCTGTGCACCGAAATGCACGGGACAAAGATACTCATATTTTCAAAAACGGCAAAGAAAAGAGTGGGAAAATTTGGAAGTAAAAGAAAAAATCCCTATCTTTGCAACGTCAAACATTAAGTTTGACTATCCGGTAAATGTCTTAGCTGCTATAAGGCTAATGATTCCGCGAGGGGCAAGCCTTTATCGACACTACCCATTTAAAAAGAGTTGCAAGCAAGTTTGCAACTCTTTTATCGTGTATAGCGACGCATGAATGTGTTGTAGTACTGTGCTGTCAATGTGATGTCGCGCGTGACGGAAATCATTTTGTGCCCCTGGAAAATGAGTACTTCCATGGCATCTTCACTATGTTCAAAATACATCTTTATGCTTCGCGCCAATACACTTGGACTATATTCTGTCTGCATGTTTAGCAGTACACGGTTGGTTTGACCAATAGATTCGAGAAGCCTGCTACCAACAATATTGCGGCCTGTGATGTTCTTCAGATCAAATAGTTTGAATACATTACGTCGTTCAAAGATAAAATCTGCAGTTCGGAAATCATGTGGGTTGGGTAGTATATAGACTTTATATCCATGCTCAACAGCTTTCCGTGCAGCACTGAGCAAACTTTGATAGTCTGCATCGTTCTCACTTCCTACAGTGAAAATGTCGGGGTCGGTGTCCAACGGATGGAACTCTTTGCGAGAAGCGATTGCTTTGAGTTGCTTTACGAAATCTGCCCCTCGCAGCGATCGAAGTTTTGCCAGTTCCTCAGTTATACCGTTTTCCATTATTCTTCATAAACAAAGAGTAAACACTCTATCTCAATATGTCTTTTTCAGTTCAAATATTTTGTTCTATGTCATAGCTTTTACTTGAAGTTAACCAAAATTATAACAAGCTCATCAAAACACAGGCTCAGTCACATGGTTTGTAGCCATTATTTCGTGGATGATGTGCAACGTAGACGGTTTACCAATGGAGTAATGCTCTTCGGAATAGTCAGCCACAAGGTTCGACAGCAGTTCCAACTCAATGCTGTTAGGGTCAGAGCGGGGTGTCTCATCGGTCACTAAAGGAAGTAACTGCTCCACACGGGCCACAGCCCATTCATATTGTTGTTCGTTTTCTATTTTCGTCATATTCCCATCATTCATTAGATGCACGGGGCAAAGATACAAATAATTTGGATTTTTGCAAAGAAAAGAACAGAAAAATACAGGAAATAAGGCAATATAAAGTCAATCACACAATAATATATAATTAATTGCGTTACAAAGTCGACGAGTTTGTTCAACAAAGTCGACGAGTTTGTCTAACAAAGTCGACGAGTTTGTTCAACGGCCCGATATGGACTATTATTAAAATCATTATCAATTAAAAGCTATGGCAATATTTATCAGACTGAGAAAAGACAAGATGGGAGCTGACAAGAAGCACCACAAGTATTATGCGCACATGGTGTCGACAGGCGAAGTGGGCACTGAAGAGCTGGCCAACCTGATTCAAGAGAACACCACCTTCAAACGAAGCGAAGTGCGCGGCATCATCGACGAACTGGTGAGCCAGATGAAAAGAGAGCTGGCATTGGGACAGACGGTGAACCTGGAAGGGTTCGGACGATTCCATCTGGCCGTGGAGAGCGAAGGCAGCGACACACCTGAAGAGTTCAACATTGCCCAAAACATCAAGCGCGTGAAATGCAAATTCATGCCGGCTGGCACTCGTCAAGGAAAACAAACAGGGCCCGTAACCCAGCTGTTTGGCGAGGGGGTAGACGTAAAATGGTTCCCTGAAGACTAAAGCTGCTGTTTTTTTGTCGCATTTTCTTGCAAGCTAACAGTTTTTTTACTACATTTGCAGTGTTCTAATAACATTTTGACCTACTTTAAATCTATTAACAACCTTTTAAATCGAAAAGACTATGGAAGTTGAGAAAATCATGCAGAATCTGGAGCGCAAACATCCAGGCGAACTGGAGTATCTTCAGGCTGTAAGAGAAGTGCTTGAATCAATCAAAGATGTTTACAACCAGCATCCCGAATTTGAGAAGGCAAAGATTGTGGAGCGCATCGTGGAACCCGAGCGCATCACCACGTTCCGCGTGCCCTGGGTCGACGACAAGGGCGAGGTGCAGGTGAACATCGGCTACCGCGTGCAGTTCAACAGCGCCATCGGCCCCTACAAGGGTGGCTTGCGTTTCCACCCGTCGGTGAACCTGAGCATTCTGAAGTTCCTGGGCTTCGAGCAGACATTCAAGAACGCCCTCACAACGTTGCCCATGGGCGGCGGCAAGGGCGGCAGCGACTTTGCTCCGCGCGGCAAGAGCGATGCCGAGATCATGCGTTTCTGCCAGGCCTTCATGATGGAGCTTTATAAAGTGATTGGCCCCGACATGGACGTGCCTGCCGGCGACATCGGCGTGGGTGGCCGCGAGATTGGCTATCTGTTCGGCATGTATAAGAAACTGACCTCGCAGTTCCACGGTGCCACCCTCACGGGCAAGGGCATGGAATGGGGCGGCTCTATCCTGCGCCCTGAGGCAACAGGCTACGGCGCACTCTACTTTGTGAACCACATGATGCAGACCCACGGCCTTGACATCAAGGGCAAGACGGTGGCGCTCTCGGGCTTCGGCAACGTGGCATGGGGTGCTGCCAAGAAGGCTACCGAACTGGGTGCCAAGGTGATTACCATCAGCGGCCCCGACGGCTACATCTACGATCCGGCAGGACTGGATGCCGAGAAGATTGACTATCTGCTGGAGCTGCGCGCCAGCGGCAACGACATCTGCGCACCCTACGCCGAGGAGTTCGAAGGCGCACAGTTCTTCGAAGGCAAGAAGCCGTGGGAGCAGAAGGCCGACATCTATCTGCCTTGCGCCACTCAGAACGAGCTGAACGGCGACGATGCCGACAAGATTCTGGCTCAGAAGCCGCTGTGCGTGGCCGAGGTGTCGAACATGGGCTGCACGGCCGAGGCTGTGAACAAGTTCATTGCTGCCGGACAGCTGTTTGCTCCTGGCAAGGCCGTCAACGCCGGCGGTGTGGCCACCAGCGGTCTGGAGATGACGCAGAACTCGATGCGCATGTCGTGGACGGCCGAGGAGGTTGATCAGCGCCTGCATCAGATCATGTCGGGCATTCACGAGCAGTGCGTGAAGTATGGTCGCGAAGGCAATTATATTAATTATGTGAAAGGTGCCAACGTGGCCGGCTTCATGAAGGTTGCCAAGGCCATGCTTGCACAGGGAATCGTGTAAAAGTGAAAAGAGAAGAGTGAAAAGTGAGAAATTTGCTACCGCTACACCAATAAGGCGCATCATCATTATTTGCGTCCTGTTATTCCATGCGGTAGCAAATTCTTCACTTTTCACTCTTCATTCTTCATTTCTATCCGCTCAGGTCCAAACGGGCAAGGCATCGTTCTACGCCAAGAAAGCTACAGGGTCGCGAACGGCCAATGGCGAACGGCTTCACCACGACTCAATGACCTGCGCCCACCGCACGTACCCCTTCGGCACACTGCTGAAGGTGACCAACCTGACCAACGACCAGTCGGTCATCGTCAGAGTGAACGACCGCGGTCCTTTTGTTCGCGGCCGCATTGTCGACTTGTCATGGGGTGCCGCCAAAGCAATCGGCATGATTCTGCAGGGCATCGCCACCGTCACCGTTGAGCAGGCCTACAGCGTCACCATTCCCCTGCGGCCTCACGACATGCAGATTGAGCTGCCCAAGGTGAGAGTGGAACCGGTGGAACTGCCCGACACGCTGCGAACCATCTGGCAGGAAGACGAGCTGATCTACCACAAGAAGAAAAACCTCAAGAAGAAAGTCATCAAGAAAAGTGCCAACCGCAAATAGCGACTACTTTTTGCGTGTGGGCACCCGGAATTCCAAGGTCTGCGAGTCAATGGTGTGCTGACCTTGGGCCACCCCCACCCTTACAACAATCTCGCCATCCTTCAAGCGCTTGTCAGCCAGAATGGTTGCCGTGTAGCGAATGCCCTGATGGGGTGCAATGCTCTCCACGCGCAGATTGGGCGATACCTTCACATGGCGGTTGCCCGTAACGTCTTCAACCAGCGGATAAATGTCGTAGACGGCAGCCGACGTATTGTTCATCACCTCGAACGTCACCATGCACTCTTCGCCACGGGTGAGCACGCCGTTATGGTCGCTGTCGTAGATGGCAGCATGGCGCAGCTCAATGTCAGGCTTCTTTGTCAGTTGCGAGAGGCTGACCGAGCGCTCGCGCTCCTCAGGGCCGCCACCATCAATCGTGATGCGGTCGTCGCCCCGCATATCGGGATCAAAGCCACCCTGGGCATTGTCGTAGGGCTGACGCTCTTCGCGCTGCCGCTGGGCCTTGTGCTCGGCAGCCTGCTCAATAGCCGCCCCGATGGCAGCACCAGCCACCACGCCGCCCACCGTACCGATGAGCGATCCCATATCGTGACCACGCCAGCCACCCGTGATGCCGCCTATCGACGAACCTATCACATGGCCGAACTCGCCGCCCATCATGGCCCCCGTGGCCGTGTAGCTACTGCAACTGCTCAGCAGCAGTGCCGCACCCGTCATCAGTATGATTGCTTTTCTCATAACCGTCTGCTTCGTTTTGTTTTCTTTGATGCTGCAAAAATAAACAAAATTGTCCATACCGACGAAAAGAAATACCCGAAAAATGGATAGGGATTTCCCTAAACGACCCATAAAAAGTACCTAAAGAACAAAAATACGGCAATAAAAGGTGTTCAAAATCGCACAAACAGTATCTAATAAAAGAAAATAGCCAAATTTGAACAACATTTATTCGGATTTATACACCGCATTCTAAAAAAAAATATTGATATTTGTACCGCAAACAACAATTATTCTATGGCAGAAAATACGCATAGCGAGCAAGAATTACTCATGAAGTTAGGCAATCTCGTTGTTGACTATTCTGATAATGACATTGCTATTTATGACCATGTGTCAAACGTTTCTCAGCTGCTACCGCTGAAGCCCAGCAAGAACCTGATAGCCATGTGCAGTTCGGGGTATCTGACGATTCGCGTAGACGAGAAAACCTACACTATTCGGGCTAACGATGTGCTGTTCTGTCCGCCCAACGTTTGCATCGATCCCGTTGACATCAGTTCCGACTTTGAGTGCAAGTTGCTGAGCCTCTCGGACCGCATCATCCAAGGACTGCTGCACGACAAGATAGAAATTTGGCATCGTGCCGTCTACATCAACAATGTGAACGTCATCAGTATGTCGGAAGTGTGCAAGCAGGAGTTCGTCTTCTACTACGGCCTCATCCTCTCAAAGATTCAGAACCACAAGGTGGTGCCCTACGATATTCTGCAAGCACTCATCAGGGCCCTGTTGCTGGAGCTCTGCCAGATACTGGCCAACACGCAGGGACCGGCCGACGACGTGAAGCCCACGCAGGGCCGAATGCTGTTCAACCGTTTCCTGAAACTTATCTCAAGCAACGAGGTGAAGCGCCGTCCCATCACCCACTATGCCGGACAGTTGGCCATCACGCCGAAGTATCTCACCATGCTTTGTCTGAAATACAGCAACAAGACGGCCTCCGACTGGATTGTGCAGTACACCATTGAAGACATTCGCTTCTACCTGCGCAACTCAAACCTGAGCATCAAGGAGATTTCCGCCAAACTGGGCTTTGCCAACATGTCGCACTTCGGCAGCTATGTGCGGAAGCATCTGGGCGCATCGCCCAGCGACTTCCGTCACGAAAGGTAGAAGCAATCAATGCCTACAGGTGCTGCTCCTTGTCAACGACTGCGGCGTTCAAAATTTTGAACGAGTTCAGCTTCGGCTCGTCGTTGAGCAGCGAAAGGATGGCATAGCGAATGGTGGGGTCGTTGGCCAGACGCAGGTCTTCCTGCGAAGGGCGCGAGGGCGAGGCTGGATGACTATGCCAGTTGGCCAATATTTTCAGGCCTTTGGAACGGGCATAGCGCAGGGCTGCAAACTGGTCCTTGGGGGCAAAGGAGAAGTGCTCTGGCGAGTGGTCGATGTTCTCCATCCAGTAGTTCTCGGTGACGTTGCCGTCGGCCGTACCTAAAAGATAGCCACACGACTCGTTGGGGGCATCCTTGCGAGCCTGAACTATCAGTTCGTCGATGATATTCTGTGGAATTTTCATTTTACTTTTCACTTATGAAGGTCGCACGCTGCCTGCTCGTAGTCAATGAGATGGTCGATCGTGGGATGACTGCCGCAAATAGCGCATGTGTCACGATGCTTGACCGGCACCGTGCGGAACGTCATGGTCTTGGCATCGAAGGTGAGCAGACGGTTGGTGAGCAACTGACCGATGCCCGTGAAATACTTCAGCGTCTCGGCAGCCTGAATGGTGCCCAGCATGCCGGCAATGGCTCCCAGCACACCTGCCTGCGAACAGGTGGGAACGGCGCCCACAGGAGGCGGCTCCTTGAACATGCAGCGATAGCAGGCTGTGCCAGGCAAGTGTGTAAAGGTCTGGCCGTTGAAGCGCAGAATGCCACCATGCGAGAAGGGCTTGCCGGCCATGACGCAGGCATCGTTGATGAGGAACTTCACGGGGAAGTTGTCAGTGCCGTCGACCACGAAGTCGTACTCCTTGATGATGTCGAGGGCATTCGACGAATCGAGGAAGTCGTGATAGGTGTCGACCTTCACGTCGGGGTTGATGGCCAGCATTTTCTCCTTGGCACTCTGCACCTTGGGCACACCCACATCCTTGGTGAAATGGATGACCTGGCGCTGCAGGTTCGACAGGTCGACAACGTCGGCATCGATAATGCCGATGCGACCAATGCCAGCGGCAGCCAGATAGAGCGAGACGGGGGCTCCCAGTCCGCCGGCTCCCACCACCAGCACGCGCGCATTCATTATTTTCTCTTGTCCCTCTACGCCTACGTCCTGCAACAGTATGTGGCGCGAGTAACGCTGTATCTGTTCTTCAGTAAAGTCAATCATAATATCTCACTTAAAGCGGTAGCAAATTTTTCACTTCTCACTTAACAGCCTCCTCCCATGAAGTAGAGGAAGTCTACCTTGTCGTCTTCCTTAACCTGGATGTTGTCCCAGTCGTCGCGCTCGGCAAACTCCTCGTTCACCTGCACCGACACCATTTCCGGATTTTCCACCAGCAGCGCCTTGATCAGCTCTGTTACATTCAGCGGCAGGGTTACTTCCTGCGCATCTCCGTTTACATAAATTCTTGCCATAGTCTTACTGTTGAATGATTACTGTGCAAAGGTACGCTGATTTCGCGGATGCCACAATCCCACGAAGGGGGTAAATGACATACCATATCATAGGTATGTAAAATGCCTTTCATGTGCGATTGTGTGACAGTGGAAAACGGCGTAACTTTGCAGCAAAAATTCAAAACAAAAAAAATTGATTCGTTATGGGACAGATTGCAAAGAGCCTGACTGACCTGATAGGCCACACGCCACTGGTAGAGCTGACGGGCACCGAGACGGAACTGAAACTGAAGGCGCGCGTGATTGCGAAGCTGGAATACCTGAACCCGCTGCGCAGCGTGAAAGACCGCACCGCGCTGGCCATGATTGAACGTGGCGAGCACAAGGGACTGATAAGTCAGAACACCACGCTCATCGAGCCTACCAGCGGCAACACGGGCATCGGCCTGGCATACGTGGCAGCCATACGCGGCTATAAGCTCATACTGACCATGCCCGATGCTATGTCGATAGAGCGGCGCACACTGCTGAAAGCGCTGGGTGCCACCTTAGTGTTAACGCCTGCGCACGAGGGCATGGCCGGTGCCATCCGCCGAGCCAAGGAACTGGCCGAGGAGATAGGCGATGCCTACATACCACAGCAATTCGAGAATCCTGCCAATCCAGAGGTACACCGCAGAACAACGGGTGAAGAGATCATCAGCGACACCGACGGCGAAGTAGACTTCTTCGTGAGCGGCATAGGCACAGGCGGCACCATCACAGGCGTGGGACAGACGCTCAAACAATACAACCAGAAAGTGAAGATAGTGGGCGTAGAGCCCTACACATCGTCGGTGCTGTCGGGCGAGCGGCCCGGTCCCCACAAGATTCAGGGCATCGGAGCCGGATTCCAGCCGAAGGTGCTCGACACTACCATCTACGACGAGATTCTGCGCATCAAGGACGACGAGGCCTTCGCCATCGGACGACTGCTGGCACAGAAAGACGGCATACTGACGGGCATCTCCAGCGGAGCTGCCGCCGCCGCTGCCATCAAGCTGGCGCGCCGACCTGAGAATGAGGGGAAGACCATCGTGGTGCTGCTGCCCGACACAGGCGAGCGCTACCTGAGCACACAACTATACAATTTTAATGAATAAAGACAATGGCTGAAACAAAGAAACTGAGCATCATCGCCTTCAGCGGCGATTTCGACAAACTGACGGCTGTCTTCACGCTGGCCACCGGCGCGGCTGCCGTAGGATACGAGGTGAACATATTCTTCACGTTCTGGGGACTGGATGCCATCAAGCACAAGCTGGGACGTTCGTTCACAGGCGGCAACTGGCTGACAAAGCTGTTCGGCTTCATGATGGGCGGTCTGCATGTCACTCCCACCTCGCGCTTCAACTTCCTCGGTGCAGGTCCCAAAATCTTCCGCTACCTGATGCGCAAGAACAACGTGGCCACACTCGAAGAACTGGTAGAGGCCGCCAAGGTGCTGGGCATCAATCTCTATGCCTGCGAGATGGCCATGCATGTGCTGGGGCTGAAGAAGGAAGACTTCATTCCCGAAGTGAAAGACGTGCTTGGCGTGGCCTCGTTCCTGAAACTGAGCGAAGGCGGACAAACATTATTCATATAAACCGACAACACTATGGCAACAAAGGTACTGGACATCACGAAGGAACATTGCCCCATGACCTTCGTAAAAACAAAGATTGAACTTTCAAAACTGGCTGAGGGCGACACACTCGAGGTGCTGCTCAGCGAAGGCGAACCACTTGACAACGTGCCGCGCAATGCCAAGGAGCAGGGCTACAACGTTCTCAGCGTAGAACACGTGGAAGGCACGACGCACAAAGTCGTTATACAAAAATAGTCAAATACAAATAGTTAAATCGTAAATCACATGGCAGATTCAAATCTTCAGCGCAGTGTGACCACTGCCACGGCCAGACGGCTGGCCACCACAACCAAGACCGCCCCACAGATGGGCAGCATCACCCCACGATTGTTACTGAAACTACTGCCCTGGGTACAGGTGAGCGGTGGCACCTTCCGCGTGAACCGCACAAAGGTAGAGTTGCGCAAGAGCGAGCGACTGCCCATACAGTATCTCGACGGCGTGCCCTCGTTCTCGGCAAAGAGCCTGAAGGCCATCCCTCTGTTCTCTGAGTTCGACGACGAGATTGTTAATCGTCTGGCCCGCTCGTTCGAAACGGTAGAGGTAGAGTTGGGCAAACTGTTCGTGGAAGAGGGCAAGGACAAGCAGAAGTTCTTCATTGTGGCAGCCGGACAGGCTGAGGTCATCAGCAAAGGGCCTCACGGCGAGGAGCTGCGCATAGCCTTGCTGGGCGACGGCGAATACTTCGGCGAGGCCGACCTGCTCGACGATGCCGAGTCGACGGTGTCGGTACGTGCCATCACCCCCACCGTGTTCTTGGGCCTGAAACTGAAGGAACTGGAGAAGTTCATCAAGGAGGTGCCCGACTTCCGCGAGACGTTCACCAAGGCCGTCGACAAGCAGTTGCGCCTGAAGGCTACCGTCAACGATCACGGCGAGAAGCACATCGACCTGGTGAGCGGCCATGAGGAGGACAACATCATTCCTGAGACCTACATTGACTACGAGGAGCAGCCCACGGAATACTCGCTGAACACGCTGCAGACCGTAGTACGTGTGCATACCCGTGTCAGCGACCTCTACAACAATCCTTACAACCAGCTGGAGGAACAGCTGCGCCTCTCTATTGAGAGCATTAAGGAACGCCAGGAATGGGAGCTTATCAACAACAAGAAGTTCGGACTGCTCGCTGCCGTGAACCCTGCCTACCGCATCTCGGCACGCTATGGCTCGCCCACACCCGACGACCTCGACGAGCTGCTGTCACTGGTATGGAAAGAGCCAGCTTTCTTTGTGGCTCATCCGCGCGCCATTGCCGCCTTCGAACGTGAATGCACCTGGCGCGGCGTACCCCCTGTGACCACCGACCTATTCGGTACAAAGGTCATTCTGTGGCGCGGCGTGCCCATCATACCCTCAGACAAGGTTGAAGTGGAAGGCCAGTACCTCACGGGCCGTGGCGTAGGCACCACGAAGATTATCCTGGTGCGTACAGGTGAGCAGAATCAGGGTGTCATCGGTCTGCACCAGAGCGGCATTCCTGGCGAGATAGCTCCGTCGCTGTCAGCCCGACTGATGGGACTCGACAAGTTTGGCGTAGCCTCCTATCTGCTGACGAAATACTTCTCGCTGGCCGCCCTCACCGACGATGCCATCGCCGTGCTCGAGAACGTAGAGGTGGGCTATTATCACGATTATCAGCATAGGAACAAAGTAGAGAAATAATGATAAACCTACAAAACATAAGCGGCTACGGAATTGAGGACCCTGGCTTTGAACTGCTCAGACAGGTGGCTCAAAAGTACTGTCCGGAGGAGCTGCAGCAGGATAGGCAGGCTGTATTGCCTGACGAGGCTCTTGACCTCTCCACGCTGACTGTTCTGTACGACGCGACATTGTCGCGTCCTACGGGACAGCAGGGTCAGTCGGCCATCGTCCCTGCAGATAACGGATTCGGCATAGGCATTCCTGAGACCGAGAAGCTGCAAAACCTGCACTATGAGGAAGTGGACACGCTGAATTCGGAGCAGATTAAGAAGGATTTCCCCGTGTTGCAGCAGAAGGTGAACGGGCATGACTTGGTGTGGCTGGACAACGGAGCCACCACACAGAAGCCCCTGCAGGTCATCGACAAAATTTCGGATTATTATAAGAACTATAATTCGAACATCCACCGCGGAGCCCACACCCTGGCAGCCCGTGCCACCGATGCCTACGAAGAGGCACGCGAGAAAGTGCAGCGCTTCATCAATGCTGCCAGCAGCGAGGAGATAATCTTCGTGCGCGGCACTACCGAGGGTATCAACCTCGTGGCACAGACCTATGGCCGGCAGTACTGTTCAGTGGGAGACGACATTATCGTCTCCGAACTGGACCACCACGCCAACATCGTGCCCTGGCAGCGCATTGCCCAAGAGCGCGGGGCCAACTTGAAGGCCATCCCCACCGACAAGAACGGCGATCTGGTGCTCTCGGAGTTCGAACGCCTCATCACGCCTCGCACTCGCTTCGTCAGCGTAGGACACGTGAACAACACCTTCGGCACCATCAACGACGTGAAGCGCATCATCGACATTGCCCACGGGCACAACATTCCCGTGCTGATCGACGGTGCACAGTCGATTGCCCACACGAAGGTGGACGTACAACAACTGGGAGCCGATTTCTTCGTATTCTCAGGCCATAAGATCTACGGTCCCAACGGCATCGGCGTAGTATATGGCCGCAAAGACCTGCTCGACAAAATGCAACCCTGGCAAGGCGGAGGCAACATGATCAAGGACGTGACCATTGAGCGCACTGAATATAACGTGCCACCGGCACGCTTCGAGGCTGGCACACCCAATGTGGCTGATGCCATCGGTCTGGGTGCTGCCCTCGACTACGTGAGCCACTTAGGCATTCGCAACATCGAAGCCCATGAGCACAAGCTGACCGAATATGCCCGAGAGCAGCTGGCCCTGATCCCCGGACTGACGCTCATTGGCGATCCGAAACAGCGCGTCAGTGTGGTGAGTTTCGTGCTCGACGGCATTCCCGTGCCCGAGGTGGGCACCCTGCTCGACAAGGAGGGTATTGCCGTACGTGCCGGTCACCACTGCGCCCAGCCAGCCCTGCGCGCCCTGGGCTACGAGATGAGCGTGCGCCCCACCTTCGCCCTCTACAATACCAAAGAGGACGTGGACAAGTTGGTCATTGCCGTACGAAAGATAATAGGAAACAGAACGATATGAAATACGAGACCAAAGTCTTGACCACAAAGTATCAGAAGCCTGATGCCTACGGAGCACTCAGTATGCCCGTCTACTACACGTCGGCCTTCGAGTTCCCATCGGCCAAGGCCATGAGCGATGCGTTTTGCGGCCGAAGCATGGCACCGTCGTATTCACGCATTGCCAATCCGACAGTCACCTACTTGGAAGAGCGGGTAAGGCAAATCACGGGAGCCGTGAGTGTCACAGCACTGAACACGGGCATGGCTGCCATCCACTACGCCTTGACGGCAGTGAGTGCAGCCGGACTGAACATCGTGGCATCAAAACATCTGTTTGGCAACAGCGTGTCGCTCATTCGCGACACGCTGGGTGCATTCGGTGTGGAACCGCGTTTCGTTGATTTCACTGACCTGAAGGCGGTGGAGTCGCAGATTGACGATAAGACGTGTGCCCTATTCTTTGAGATTATCACTAACCCACAGTTGTTTGTGGCCGACATCAAAGCGCTCTCGGAGATTGCCCATCAGAAAGGTGTTCCCCTGATAGCCGATACGACGATTGTACCATTTTCGACCCTCCATGCAAATAAATTTGGTGTGGATATAGAGGTGGTGAGTAGCACGAAATATATCTCAGGTGGTGGCACCGGACTGGGCGGTCTGCTCATTGACTATGGGTCGTTCGACTGGTCGCAGCACCCGTCGCCCGTTCTGCAAGCACGCACCAAGCGTGTTGGCAAGAAGCTGGCATTTACGGCGCGTGTAAAGACTGAATTGGTGACTAACCTCGGTTCGCTGATGACTCCGCAGGCGGCTTACATGGAAACACTGGGACTCGATACACTCGATATCCGCTATCGCCGTCAGGCAGAAACTACGCTATGGCTTGCGCAACAATGCCTGCAAATATCTGAAATAAAGCGTGTAAACTATACGGGATTGAAGGACAATCCATTCCATGAATTATCTGAACGGCAGTTTGGCTCATTGCCCGGTGCTGTCTTCACCATCGATCTTGAATCGAAGGAAGCCGCCTGGTCGTTCATCGACAAGCTACAGGTCATTCGCCGCGCAACCAACCTGTTCGACAGGAAATCGCTGGCCATCCACCCTGCATCAACCATCTTCGGTCTGTTCACCCCTGAACAACGGGCAGAGATGAGTGTGGCCGAGACGACCGTGCGCCTCAGTATAGGACTGGAGGATGGAGAAGACCTGCTGGCCGACATTCGTCAGGCACTCAGCTAACCTTGCCCCCGTACCTAAATACACAAGAAAGAGGTGTCAATCCAGCCTGCGCGAAAGGCATATTTCATGGCTTCGTGGGCTGTATTGACACCCAATTTTCGGAAGATATTCTTTCGATGGGTGTTGATGGTATGCACACTTGAGAAACGTGCATTGGCAATCTCTTTCGTTGTCTTGCCCTGTGCGATAGCCTTTACAATCTCTATCTCGGTCGCCGTCAGTACGGCAGGCTGTTCTTCTTCCTGCTTTTGCGACAGAATCAATTCGGTAGCACGCTGGCTCACATAGCGTTTCCCCTCGGATGCCGACTGTATGGCATCACGAATAGACTTCAGCGATTCGTCCTTGAAAAGCACACTGAACTGATGCGAGGAATAGATCACCTTGCGCAGGAAGCTTTTGGTCAGATCGTCGCTGAGCAGAATCCATGAGGACATGGCAAAACGCTCACTAATGATGAGCAACTGCTCCTCGTCCACAATGTCGAACAGCGTATAGTCGAGAATCACCACAGCATCTTCATGCTCTTTCAGCAACTGGGTGAGTCCTGCCTTGTCCGTGGTTTGAAACACCTGATTGTTCTCGTCTCTTTTCAGCAGGCTGAGCAATGCAAATCGCGTCAAGTCCTGATTGTCGGCCAAAATAAAGTTCCTCATAAAGTTCTGATCTTTTGTTTAGTTTCTATGTTTTAAAAAAACTGCTGGCAGAACAAACTGCCAGCAGTTTTTCATATAGGGGTTGGTGTCAGATTCACCCTACTCTTCAATAGCGGCCTCCTCAACAAAGTCGAGCACGTTCTTGCGGTTAGCCTGCATGCGCTCATAGTCTTCCTTGGAGCCAACGATGAGCTTCTCGAACTCGCGCAGACCTGTACCGGCAGGAATAAGGTGACCGCAGATAACGTTCTCCTTCATACCTTCAAGGGTATCGACCTTGCCGCGGATGGCAGCCTCGTTGAGCACCTTGGTGGTCTCCTGGAACGATGCAGCCGACATGAACGACTTGGTCTGCAGTGCTGCACGGGTGATACCCTGCAGAATCTGAGTAGACGTAGCGGGAACGGCATCGCGCACTTGAACAAGACGGAGGTCACGGCGCTTCAGTGAAGAGTTCTCGTCGCGCAGACGGCGAGCAGTCACAATCTGGCCGGCCTTCAGCTGATCGCTGTCGCCAGCATCGGTGACAACCTTCTTGCCCCAGATGCGGTCGTTCTCCTCAGCAAAGTCGAGCTTGTCGACAATTTCCTGCTCAAGGAAGGCGGTATCGCCAGGATCGTTGATCTGCACCTTGCGCATCATCTGGCGCACGATAATCTCGAAGTGCTTGTCGTTGATCTTGATACCCTGCAGACGATACACATCCTGCACCTCGTTGACGATGTACTCCTGAACGGCGGTCGGGCCCTTGATGGCCAGGATGTCGCTCGGGGTGATGGCACCGTCGGAGAGCGGAGTACCAGCGCGCACGGCATCGTGCTCCTGCACCAGAATCTGCTTCGAAAGCGAAACGAGATACTTGCGCTGGTCACCTGTCTTCGAGGTAACGATGATCTCGCGGTTACCACGCTTCACCTTACCCATGGTGACCTCACCGTCAATCTCACTGACGACTGCGGGGTTCGACGGGTTGCGAGCCTCAAACAGCTCGGTGACACGGGGCAGACCAGCGGTGATATCACCACCCTTAGCTGCTGCACGCGGAATCTTGACGAGCGTCTCACCTGTCTTGACGGTCTGACCATCCTCAACAACCACGTGGCCTCCCACAGGGAAGTTATAAGTGCCGAGGACTTCGCCGTTGGCATCAATGATGTTACAGGTGGGCACCTTGGTCTTATCCTTCGACTCAGTGACGATCTTCTCAGTAAGACCGGTGGTCTCGTCGGTCTCGGCACGGAAGGTGATGCCCTCAATGACATCGTTGAACTTCAGCGTACCGGCATACTCGGTGACGATGACGGCATTGAAGGGGTCCCACTGGGCAATCTTGTCGCCCTTCGAGACTACGTCGCCGGTCTTGAAATAGAGTGAAGAGCCGTAAGGCACGTTCACCGTAGAAAGAACAATCTTTGTATTGGGATCGACGAAACGGAGCTCGCCCAGACGGCTGACTACCATCTCGCACATGCGGCCATCCTCGTCGAACGGAACGGTGCGAACCTCTTCGAACTCAAGACGAGCCGACTCGTACTTCGACACGATGGTTGCATTCGCAGCGGCATTCGCAGCCACACCACCGGCGTGGAACGTACGGAGCGTAAGCTGAGTACCAGGCTCACCAATGGCCTGTGCGGCAATCACACCGACAGCCTCGCCCTTCTGCACCATGCGGCGAGTAGCAAGGTTGCGGCCATAGCACTTACGGCAAACACCCTTCTTCGACTCACAGGTGAGCACCGAACGAATTTCGACCATCTCGATCTCGGCCTTCTCAATCTCCTCGGCCAGCGTCTCAGTGATTTCCTCACCGGCAGGAACAATGACCTCGCCAGTCTTGGGATTCACCACATCGTGTACGCTGACACGACCCAGAATGCGCTCAGCAAGTGAAGAAATAACCTCATCACCGCTCTTCAGGGCAGTGCACTCCAGACCACGCAATGTTCCGCAGTCTTCTTCGTTGATGATCACATCGTGCGAAACGTCAACAAGACGACGGGTCAGATAACCGGCATCGGCCGTCTTCATGGCAGTATCGGCAAGACCTTTACGGGCACCGTGGGTAGAGATGAAGTACTCCAGCACTGACATACCTTCCTTGAAGTTCGACAGAATGGGGTTTTCAATAATCTGGTGACCCTCGGCACCGGCCTTCTGAGGCTTAGCCATCAGACCACGGATACCGGAGAGCTGCTTAATCTGGTCCTTAGAACCTCGAGCACCCGAGTCGAGCATCATGAACACGGCATTGAAGCCCTGGTCGGCCTCGGTCATCTGCTTCATCAGAATATTACCGATATCGTTGTTCACGTGGGTCCAGGTATCAATCACCTGATTGTAACGCTCGTTATCGGTGATGAAGCCCATGTTGTAGTTATCAGTGATCTGCTGAACCTCCTGATTACCTTTCTCAATAAGATCGGCTTTCTCCTTCGGGATGATGATATCGTCGAGATTGAAGGACAGACCGGCCAGATAAGCCATGCGATAACCCAAGTTCTTAATACCGTCGAGGAACTCACAAGCCTCGGCAAAGCCAACGTTCTTGATAACATCGGCAATAATGTCGCGCAAGGACTTCTTCGAAATGACCTTGTTGACATAGCCCACTTCCTTAGGCACAATGCCATTGACGATTACACGACCGACGGAGGTCTCTACCTGATGACGGATCTTCTTGCCGTCGATGACATCGTCGACAACAACCTTCACCTGAGCATGCAGGTCGCACTTGCCCTCATTGTGGGCAATGATAGCCTCCTCAGGGCCATAGAACGAGAGGCCCTCGCCCTTGGCACCCGGACGAATCTTGGTGATATAGTAAAGACCAAGCACCATATCCTGTGAAGGAACGGTGATAGGTGCACCATTGGCCGGATTCAGAATGTTATGGCTCTGCAGCATGAGCAACTGAGCCTCAAGAATAGCCTCGTTGCTAAGGGGAAGGTGAACAGCCATCTGGTCACCGTCGAAGTCGGCGTTGAATGCAGTACAAGCCAGTGGATGCAGCTGAATGGCCTTACCCTCGATAAGCTTGGGCTGGAAAGCCTGAATACCCAGACGGTGCAGTGTTGGTGCACGGTTGAGCAGCACGGGGTGCCCCTTCATCACGTTCTCCAGAATATCCCAGATGACGGGCTCACGACGGTCGACGATCTTCTTGGCCGACTTCACCGTCTTCACAATGCCGCGCTCGATGAGCTTGCGGATGATGAACGGCTTGTAGAGCTCGGCAGCCATCAACTTCGGCAGACCGCATTCACCCATCTTCAGCTCAGGACCGACAACGATCACCGAACGGGCAGAGTAGTCAACACGCTTACCGAGCAGGTTCTGACGGAAGCGGCCCTGCTTACCCTTTAGTGAGTCAGAGAGTGACTTCAGCGGGCGGTTGCTCTCGCTCTTCACGGCAGCCGACTTGCGACTGTTGTCAAAGAGTGAGTCGACAGCCTCCTGCAACATACGTTTCTCGTTGCGCAGAATCACCTCGGGAGCATGGATTTCCATGAGTCGCTTCAGACGGTTGTTACGAATGATGACACGACGATAGAGGTCGTTCAGATCGGAAGTAGCGAAACGACCACCATCCAGAGGAACGAGAGGGCGCAACTCAGGAGGAGTGACGGGAATAATCTTCATGATCATCCACTCAGGACGGTTAATGCCCTTATCCACACTGGCGCGGAATGCCTCAACAACCTGCAGACGTTTCAGAGCCTCATTCTTACGCTGCTGTGAAGAATCGGTATTGGCACGGTCGCGAAGCTCGTAGGACAGTGAGTCGAGATCCAGTTGCTGAAGCAGTTCGTAAACGGCCTCGGCACCCATCTTGGCCACAAACTTGTTCGGATCGCTGTCCTCAAGCATGTAGTTGTCTTCCGACAGCTGGTTGTCCAAGATATCATTATATTCCTCTTCTGACAGGAGATCGTACTTCTGAGAGCCAAGAAGGGGATTGCCCTCGGCATCCTTGCGTCCCTCAAGTGCGCCTGGCTGGATAACGACATAGCGCTCATAATAGATGATAGCATCAAGTTTCTTGGTGGGAAGACCAAGCAAGTAGCCAATCTTATTAGGAAGACTACGGAAATACCAGATATGGGCAACGGGCACCACCAGTTCGATGTGGCCACTGCGCTCACGACGCACTTTCTTCTCAGTCACCTCAACACCACAACGATCGCAGACAATGCCCTTGTAGCGAATGCGCTTGTACTTGCCGCAGGCGCACTCATAGTCCTTTGTAGGACCGAAGATACGCTCGCAGAACAGACCGTCACGCTCAGGCTTGTAAGTACGATAGTTGATGGTTTCCGGCTTGGTCACCTCACCGAACGAACTCTCGAGAATCTGCTCGGGAGAGGCAAGGCCGATAGTAATTTTGGTGAAATTACTCTTTGTCTTTGAATCTTTCTTGAAAGCCATATTTCAATTTTACCTTTTTACTTTTAAACCTTATTACCTTTAATCAAGGGTCACGCTCAGACCGAGACCACGAAGTTCGTGCAACAGCACATTCAGTGATTCAGGGATACCTGGTGTAGGCATAGGATCGCCCTTGACAATAGCCTCGTAAGCCTTGGAGCGGCCTACAGTATCATCAGACTTGATAGTCAGGATCTCCTGTAACACATGGCTGGCACCAAAGGCCTCAAGGGCCCAAACCTCCATCTCACCAAAGCGCTGACCACCAAACTGAGCCTTACCACCAAGCGGCTGCTGGGTAATAAGAGAGTACGGACCGATGGAACGGGCGTGCATCTTATCCTCAACCATGTGACCAAGTTTCAGGAAGTAGGTGATACCTACGGTTGCCGGCTGGTCGAACATCTCGCCCGTCTCACCGTCATAGAGGTGGGTAGAGCAAAGACGAGGCAGACCTGCCTTATCAGTCCAGGCGGCAAGATCGTCCAGTTTGGCGCCATCGAAGATAGGTGTTGCGAACTTTACGCCAAGGCGCTTGCCTGCAGCACCGAGGATAGCCTCGAAAATCTGACCGAGGTTCATTCGAGAAGGCACACCCAGTGGGTTCAGTACCAAGTCGACGGGACGGCCATCCTCAAGGAACGGCATATCCTCTTGACGCACGACCTTCGAAACAATACCCTTGTTACCGTGACGACCGGCAAGCTTATCACCCACACCGATTTTACGTTTCTTGGCCACATAAACCTTAGCCATCTGCAGAATGCCAGAAGGCAGTTCGTCACCAATAGTGATGGCAAACTTCTTACGCTTCATTTCGGCATCAAGCAGCTTGTATTTCTTCATATAGTTGATGATCAACTGGGCAATCAGTTCGTTCTTATGCTCGTCGCTTGTCCAGTTGCTCGTCTGAATATCTCCATATTCCAAGTTCCGGAGGGCAGTCACCGTGAACTTCGAACCCTTCGAGATGATCTCTGCACCAGTATAATCCTTCACACCCTGTGAAGTCTTACCCCTTGTCAGAGAGGCCAGCTTGTCAATCAGAATATCCTTCAAATCGCTAACTTTTGCCTCATACTCTTCGTCAATCTTTGCTAGCGTCTGCTTGTCCAAAAGCTTGGTTTGGCGTGTCTTGATTGCACGGGCAAAGAGTTTCTTGTCGATGATGACACCAGTCAAAGAGGGATTAGCCTTCAGCGAAGAATCCTTCACATCGCCAGCCTTGTCACCGAAAATAGCACGAAGGAGTTTTTCTTCCGGCGAGGGATCGCTCTCACCCTTAGGCGAAATCTTACCAATCAGGATATCACCGGGCTCCACACGGGCACCCACACGAATGATACCGTTTTCGTCAAGATCCTTGGTAGCCTCCTCACTGACATTAGGAATATCAGCGGTAAACTCTTCAACGCCACGCTTGGTCTCACGCACATCCAAAGAGTACTCATCGACGTGAACAGAGGTCAGAATATCCTCACGAACAATGCGCTCGTTCAGCACAATGGCATCCTCGTAGTTGTAACCCTTCCAAGGCATGTAGGCAACAAGTAGGTTGCGACCCAATGCCAGTTCACCATTCTCGGTGGCATAGCCCTCGGTCAGAATGTCGCCCTTCTTCACGCGCTGTCCCTTGTTGCAAATAGGACGCAGGTCGATGGTCATGTTCTGATTGGTACGACGGAACTTCGAGATACGATATTCCTTCAAAGCCGGCTCAAAGCTAACGAACTCCTCATCCTCCGTACGGTCGTACAGGATGCGAATAGTCGTAGCGTCCACATATTCAACGACACCATTACCCTCTGCAGTAACCATCGTGCGAGAGTCTTCGCACACCTGCTTCTCGATACCTGTTCCTACGATAGGAGCCTCATTGTGAAGCAGAGGCACAGCCTGACGCATCATGTTCGATCCCATCAGTGCTCGGTGAGCATCATCGTGCTCCAGGAACGGAATCAGTGAAGCGGCAATAGAGGCTATCTGCTGAGGAGACACATCCATCAGGTCGACATCTGTCGGCGGAACAACGGGGAAGTCGGCATCCTGACGGCACTTCACCACAGGGCGAATGAACGTGCCATCGTCGTTCAGCGGAGCATTGCCCTGACCAATGACGTGGTTCTCTTCCTCTTCAGCTGTCAGATAGACAATATCTTCATTATTCAAGTTGGCGACACCATTCTCCACCTTACGGTAAGGAGTCTGGATGAAGCCAAGTTCATTAATCTTAGCATAGACACAGAGCGACGAAATCAGACCGATGTTCGGGCCTTCAGGGCTCTCAATCGGGCAGAGACGACCGTAGTGGGTGTAGTGTACGTCACGCACCTCGAAGCCAGCACGTTCACGCGACAGGCCACCAGGGCCCAGAGCTGAGAGACGACGCTTGTGCGTCACCTCAGCAAGAGGGTTCGTCTGGTCCATGAACTGTGACAAGGGGTTCGTTCCGAAGAACGAGTTGATCACGCTCGAAATGGTCTTGGCGTTAATCAGATCGGTCGGAGTGAACACTTCATTGTCGCGAACATTCATTCGCTCGCGAATGGTACGGTTCATACGAGCCAAACCAATAGAGAACTGATTGCTCAGCTGCTCGCCCACAGTACGTACGCGACGGTTCGACAAGTGGTCAATATCGTCAACGGCAGCCTTCGAGTTAATCAGCTGGATGAGATACTTGATAATCTCAATAATATCCTCCTTTGTCAGGACGCGGACATCCATGTCAGTGTCAAGGCCCAGTTTTTTGTTGATTCTGTAACGGCCCACATCGCCCAGGTCATATCGTTTGTCAGAGAAGAACAGGTTCTGAATGACCTCGCGTGCACTGGCATCATCGGCAGGATCAGCATTGCGCAACTGACGATAGATGTACAACACGGCTTCCTTCTCAGAGTTACTGGGGTCTTTAGCCAGCGTATTGAAGATGATGCTATAGTCCTGAGCGACAGCCTCATCCTTATGGACGAGAATTGTCTGAGCACCACTCTCCAGAATGTCCATCATGTTCTCTTCTGTGATTTCCGTCTCACGGTCCATGATGACCTCATTACGCTCAATAGAAACAACTTCACCCGTATCCTCATCTACGAAGTCCTCGTTCCAGCTCTTCAGTACGCGAGCAGCCAGACGAGAGCCCAAAACTTTCTTCAAGGCAGCCTTGTTCACTTTAACCTCCTCGGCCAAGTCGAAGATGCGCAGGATGTCCTTATCGGTCTCAAAGCCGATAGCACGCAACAAGGTCGTTACAGGCAACTTCTTCTTACGGTCGATGTAAGCATACATCACATTGTTGATATCCGTAGCGAACTCAATCCAAGAGCCTTTGAAAGGAATAATACGGGCTGAATAGAGCAACGTACCATTAGCATGCACGTTCTGCCCGAAGAACACACCAGGCGAACGGTGCAACTGAGAAACCACGACACGCTCGGCACCATTGATAACAAACGTACCATTGTCTGTCATATAAGGAATGGGACCAAGGAACACATCCTGAATCACAGTGGGGAAATCTACATGATCTGGATCGGTGCAATACAGTTTCAGCTTAGCCTTCAAGGGCACACTATAAGTCAGACCACGCTCCAGACACTCGTCAATGGTGTAGCGAGGCGGGTCAATATAGTAATCCAAGAACTCAAGAACAAAGCTATTTCTCGTATCGGTGATAGGGAAGTTCTCTGCGAACACCTTATACAAACCGTCGTTCTTGCGTTCTTCAGGCGGAGTGTCCAACTGCAGAAAGTCTTTGAATGACTTTAATTGCACATCGAGGAAATCCGGTAACGGCATCGGATTCTTGACGCTGCCAAAGTTTACTCTGTTGTCTATTACTTTTGAAGCCATATATTATATTTTTGTTTCTAGAATTTCTAGCAATTTCTAGTAAATCTAGGAATACTAGAAATACTAGTAAGACAAGAAAAGGTTAGGAACCCTCGACTGGAGAGTCCCTAACCAAATGTTATTGATGTTATCTGAATTACTTCAGCTCAACGACAGCACCAGCGGCCTCGATGGTCTTCTTCAGGTTCTCAGCCTCTTCCTTAGACAGGCCTTCCTTAACGGTAGCGGGAGCACCGTCAACCAGGTCCTTAGCTTCCTTCAGGCCAAGACCGCAAGCTTCCTTCACTGCCTTTACAACCTGGAGCTTAGCAGCACCAGCCTCTTTCAGAACAACGTCGAAAGAAGTCTTCTCTTCAGCTGCGGGAGCTGCAGCAGCAGCGGGACCAGCAGCTACAGCAACGGCTGCAGCAGCAGGCTCAATTCCATACTCGTCCTTCAGGACTGTTGCCAACTCGTTTACTTCTTTTACAGTAAGGTTTACCAACTCTTCTGCAATAGCTTTAATATCTGCCATTTCTATTTAAATTTTTAATTGTTTTTAATGTTAATGTTTAATCTCTCGCTTATTATTTGTTACGCTCAGCGATAGCGTCTAACAGACCGTGAATCTTACCACCGGCATTAAGTCCGGAAACAACATTCTTGATAGGCGACTGCAACAGTGCAACAACATCGGCGATAAGCTCGTTCTTGCTCTTGATTGCAACAAGCTCGTCCAGTTTGTCAGCACCGACAAAGATGCTTTCCTCGGCATAAGCGCCCTTCAAAGCGGGAATTTCCTGCTTCTTGGTCTTATAATCCTTCAGCAACTTAGCAGGAGCATTTGCCGTCTGAGTGAACATCAGTGCAGTATTGCCCTTCAAGCAGTCATACAAAGCGCTGAAATCAGTATCTGCAGCCTCAAATGCCTTGTGAAGAAGCTTGTTCTTGACAACCAGCAATTTGATTTCATTCTTAAAGCAGTTACGACGCAGTTCGCTTGTTTGCTCTGCATTCAGACCAGCAAGGTCGACAAGGTAGAAGTGAGGGAACTCCTTCAGTTTCTCACCAAGTTCTACAATGATAGTATCTTTTACTTCCTTTTTCATTTGTCTAATCTTTTAACGAGTTATTCAACTGATTTAGGATCTACCTTGATACCCTTACTCATCGTACTTGAAACAAAGATACTCTTAATATATGTACCTTTGGCAGTAGCAGGCTTCAATTTGATAATGGTAGAGATAAACTCCTTAGCATTCTCAAAAATCTGGTCAGCAGTGAAGGTCACCTTGCCGATTGACGTATGAACGATACCGTTCTTGTCAACCTTAAAGTCAATCTTACCCTGCTTCACCTCTTTGACAGCCTTAGCAACATCCATAGTCACAGTGCCACTCTTCGGGTTTGGCATCAATCCGCGAGGACCGAGAACACGACCCAAGGGACCCAGCTTACCCATGCAAGAGGGCATCGTAATGATCACATCAACATCGGTCCAACCACCTTTGATCTTTTCGATATACTCGTCGAGACCAACATAGTCGGCACCTGCTTCCTTGGCAGCAGCCTCCTGGTCGGGAGTGCAGAGAGCGAGCACGCGAGTAACCTTACCAGTACCGTTCGGCAGCGAGACAACGCCACGAACCATCTGGTTGGCCTTACGCGGATCAACACCCAAGCGAACATCGATATCAACGGAAGCCTCAAACTTTGTCGTCGTGATTTCCTTGACAAGTCCTGCAGCTTCTTTCAACGTGTAGGCTTTCCCTGCTTCAACCTTATCAGCGACCAACTTTTGATTTTTTGTCAGTTTACTCATTTGTTAAAATGCGTTCTTTTAAAATTGAAGTTATTGTTATTTTCCAGGGAATTCCCCTTGTACAGTGATACCCATGCTACGAGCTGTACCGGCAATCTGTTTCATTGCAGACTCAACAGTGAAGCAGTTCAAGTCAGGGAGCTTATCCTCGGCGATGGCGCGCACCTGATCCCAAGTAACGCTGGCAACCTTCTTACGGTTGGGCTCTGCTGAGCCGCCCTTCACCTTAGCAGCCTCCATCAGCTGAACAGCAGCAGGAGGAGTCTTAATAACGAAACTGAATGACTTGTCAGTATAGTACGTGATAACGACAGGTAGAATCTTTCCTGCCTTATCCTGGGTTCTGGCGTTGAACTCTTTGCAGAATCCCATGATGTTAATACCCTTCGAACCCAAAGCAGGTCCTACGGGAGGCGAGGGATTCGCAGCGCCACCTTTAATCTGTAATTTGATTAATCCAGCAACTTCTTTAGCCATTTCTGTTTGTAAATTATAAATTGATTTTCATATAAGCCAAGGTGTGGAAGCCACCTGTGACCGTATATTAGAATCGACGCACCGTAACAAATGCGTCCTATTCTTTCTCTACTTGATTGAACGCAAGCTCCAGAGGAGTCTTTCGTCCAAAGATTTTCACCATTACTTTCAGTTTACGCTTTTCAGCATTCACTTCCTCCACGACTCCGCTAAATCCGCTGAACGGACCGTCTGTAACTTTCACAGCGTCATCGAGAGAGAAAGGTATATTCGTTTCCTCAGTGCGGATGGCAGTCTCTTCGACAGTACCGAGAATCCTGTTAATATCAGCCTGACGCACAGGACTGGGATTATCCATACCGCCTAAGAATCCCAACACATTCGGAACAAACCGCAGTGTATGGGCGATTTCGCCATCCAACTGTGCCTCCACCAAGACATATCCAGGCAAAAAGAGTTTCTCCTTGACCACTCGCTTTCCATTGCGGAGCTGCGCATACTTCTCAGTAGGCAATAAAATCTGGCCGACGTGGTCTGCCAGAGTCTTATTGTTTCTCATCAAAGCCTCGAGATACTCTTTTACCTTTGCCTCTTTACCGCTAACGGCTTTCAGCACATACCATTTCTTACCAGTTTCTGCCATTGCTCTTTTCGTCTCTTAACCAGCAGCCCGTGTTTAGGCACCGATTGTGTAGATGAAAACCATAAAATTCTTAAACACCCAGTCCATCGCGAAGACCACAAGCGCAATAATTAGAGATGCGACAAGCACAACCGAAGAACTTTGCGTCAACTCCTTGCGTGTAGGCCATGTCACCTCGTGTGCAAGTTCTGTGTAGCACAGTTTACAATAATTTAGGAATTTCTTCATCGCTTTGTTTCTTTTTTGCACGGGAAGGAGGACTCGAACCCACGACCCTCGGTTTTGGAGACCGATGCTCTACCAACTGAGCTATTCCCGTATGAAAGCCCCCACCCGTAAGCGGGGGCCTTTGATTATTATCTGAGTACTCCGAATTATTCAGAGTAATCTGATCCTTTGATTAATCCTCGAACACCTCTGTAATCTGGCCAGATCCTACGGTACGACCACCCTCACGGATAGCGAAGCGCAGACCCTTGTTCAGAGCAACAGCGTAGATCAGTTCGACAGTGATCTCAACGTTATCACCAGGCATCACCATTTCAACACCTGCGGGCAGAGAAATCTCACCTGTGCAGTCCATGGTGCGGAGGTAGAACTGAGGACGATACTTGTTTCCGAACGGAGTGTGACGACCACCCTCTTCCTTCTTCAAGACATAGATAGAAGCCTTGAACTTCTTGAAGGGTTTGATCTGTCCGGGATGGCAGAGCACCATACCACGCTTGATCTCGTTCTTGTCGATACCGCGGAGCAGCAGACCTACGTTATCACCAGCCTGACCCTCATCGAGGAGCTTACGGAACATCTCAACACCAGTAACAACCGAGTTCTTGTCCTCACCCAGACCGAGCAGCTCTACAGCGTCACCAACGTGGATAACACCAGTCTCGATACGACCAGTAGCAACAGTACCACGGCCAGTGATTGAGAACACGTCCTCAACAGGCATCAAGAAGGGCTTGTCGGTAGCACGAGGAGGCTCCTGAATCCACTCATCAACAGTGTTCATCAGTTCCATCACCTTCTCTTCCCACTTCTCAACACCATTCAGAGCGCCGAGAGCAGAACCACGGATGATAGGAGTATTATCTTCGAACTCATACTGAGCGAGGATTTCGCCAACCTCCATCTCAACGAGCTCCAGCATTTCCTCATCGTCAACCATGTCGCACTTGTTCAGGAACACAACCAAACGGGGAACGTTCACCTGACGGGCGAGCAGCACGTGCTCACGGGTCTGAGGCATAGGACCGTCAGTTGCAGCAACAACGAGGATAGCACCGTCCATCTGAGCAGCACCAGTAACCATGTTCTTCACATAGTCGGCGTGTCCCGGGCAGTCAACGTGAGCGTAGTGACGCTTAGCGGTCTCATACTCAACGTGAGCGGTGTTGATGGTGATACCACGCTCC
>JAFTFX010000010.1 GCA_017458225.1 Prevotella sp.
ACAGGAGAATTGCATCCATACAGGCCAAAATCAACCGAAGGCCAAGGGAAAAACTAAACTTTCTCACACCAAATGAAGTCTTTTTCAAACATTATGCCTAACTTTGCACACAACTTGCACTTGCTGGTTGACTCTATACCTCTTCATAGAAATAGTTGTTTAAAGGATAATATTAACACACATCATGTTTTTAAGATTAAGTTTAATCATCCTTCCCCTTTTGCTACTTGGGGGGGGGAAGAGCACTATTCTTGCGCAAGCCACCTATCGTATCACCTACTATGTCAATGGGGTGAAGAACGTGGTTGAGCGTACTGAGGGCGAATCACTGAGCCTGACTTCTCCCAGTGCCTGCGGAACCATGCCGTTCTACAAGTGGTCAATGGCTAATAGTGCGGAGAATCCAGTGTTTGTTTCCAACACGATGACGGTTACAGGCGATATGACGCTGTATGCCGTATATACGAAGACACCTGCGGATAGTTGCTATCAATTGGTTGAAAGTGCATTGAGTGATTGGAGAGGAAAATTCTTAATAGCGAACAGTAATAACTTTGCAGATGGAACAAATGGCGATAAATTTATGTCAAACTCGGTTTCTGGAAGTGCACATGTTTATGGGAAAAAAGTTGAGGTCGCTTGGGGGGATGGTTATTGTGTGACTTTTGAAGCTATTAATGACAATAATTTGTCTAAAGGTTATATAATGAAAACTCTTGATGGAAAATATGCCTATGCTTATTACTATTCTAATTCTGAATTGAGAACTACCCCAGACAGGAGTACTGCATCGGATCATGGAATTGTTTTTAGCTATAACTCTTCAACTGATGTAAAACTAACGATATATGACGGAAAGAAAAACGGCAGTTCACTATATTTTAATACAAGTGGCTATTTTAGGTTTTATACGTCAACAACAAATAAGCCGATAAAACTCTACAAGCGCACGGTGACTCCTGCAGTTTATTCCCTTGGCCTTCCTGAAACGGTGACGATTACGGATGCGAAGTATGCCACTTACGCAACCAACCGCGCGTTGGATTTCTCAGGAACGGGCATTACGGCCTATACTGCGAATGCCGATGGCTCTGTGGTAAGACTTTCGCCTGTGGAGGATGGTATCGTGCCGGCCAACACAGGTATTATTTTATATAAGGAGGAGGCTGGCGATGTGGAAGTACCTTTCGTGGTGACCGACAAAGCTGCCTTGACGAATGAGCTGGTGGGAACATCCGAGCGTGTGCTGGTCTCGAAGACAGATGAAGGCCGCTATAACTATATCCTGCAGAAAAGCGGCGACAACGTGGTGTTCAACATGGCAAAAGAGGGTGGGGCGTATATGCCTGCCAATCGCGCCTATCTGAGCACGACGGTATGCGCTGCAGCGCGAATGACTGCCGTGTTTGGCGATGACGAGGAAACAAGCGGAATGGAGATGCCGTCGTCCTCGAAGCCGTCAGCGCCGGTCTACTACAATCTGAGCGGTCAGCAAGTGGAGCGTCCTCATGTGAAGGGCCTCTACATTGTTCGTCCTGCCGATGGCGACCAGCAAAAGAGTAAAACGATTTTTGTCAGATAACGAACACAAGCAACATGGAAAACGATAAAAGAAACTACCTTCAGCCCTGCGTTGAAATGACAGAGATAGAAACCAAAAGCGTTCTGTTGGCAGGTACCAATGTAGGCATGTCAAACATTCAAGCCACCACGAAGTCTACTGGCGGTGGCGATGAATACGATACCCTGTCGCGTGGCGGCAGCTGGGACGAAGACTAAACATTGTGTGTTTGAAGATTATCTCTTCAACTCCTCCCGATATTGTTTGGGCGACAGCCCTGTTTGCTGCTTGAAGAGTCGCGAGAAATAGTAGCTGTCGTCGAACCCCACCTTGTGGCATATTTGGTTGACGCGCATGCCAGTTGTCTGTAGCAGCTGGCATGCGCGCTCTATTTTCAGGCGGTTCAGGTAAGCCAGCGGACTCTGTCCGGTGTGCTGTCGGAAGAGCATGGAGAAATGCGAAGGTGAATAGCCGGTGTATCGTGCCATCTGTTCCAGTGTGAGCCGCCGTTCCAGATTCTCCTTCATGTAGTGGCAGGCAGCACCCATGATGTCGTCCATGGGTGGCGTGTCTTCGTCCTGTTGGCGATAGTGCCGCAGATAGCGCATGGAGGCCAGATAGTAGTGCAGCAGGCTCGATGCATAGCGCAACGACTCGCGGTCGGTGCTGCGCTGCAGGGTGGCGAAGATCTCTTCGAACACATGCTGTCGCTCGCTGATGCGCGAGTTCAGTGCCGGTCGTATGTCTTGTGGCTGTTGCTGACCTTCGCTGTAGATGGCGGCATGCTGCCCCGTAAAGTGCAGCCAGTATATTGTCCAGGGCTGCTGGCTGTCGGCTCCGTAGGCATGGGGCACGCCTGGCGGTAGAATGAAATACTGGTTGGCACCTACCTCATACCGCGCTTTTCGCCCCTCGTCTTTTGGGGCCTGCACCTCATACCATCCGTGCCCCTCCATGCAGTAGATGAGCACATACTGGTCAATAGGCTGCTGTCGCTCACGGAAATGACCGTCGGCACGGGGATAGTAGCCCATGTCGGTGATGTAGAGACTGCTGACCAGTGGGTCTTGCTGTTCCATCTCGATGGTCAGCCGGGGCAGTACGATGGCGCGTTCGCCAGTGAAGCCTTCTTTCATGTCAGGATGTTAAAATGTGATTGACGGGGCAAAGATAGTAAGAATATCCATGAAATCAAAGAAAAAGTACATCTTTTTACTCAGAAGAATATACTAATTTTGCAGCGGAAAACTTAAAAACAAACTATAAATATGAAACAGAGTAAAGCTTTCGTTTATTTTATCTGTATGGTCTCAGCTATGGGCGGCCTGCTCTTCGGCTACGACTGGGTGGTCATTGGCGGTGCCAAGCCGTTCTATGAGCTGTTCTTCAATATCGCCGACGACCCGCTGATGCAGGGCGTGGCCATGACTACCGCCCTTGTTGGCTGTCTGGTGGGTGCAATGGTGGCTGGTGCACTGGCCGACCGCTACGGCCGCAAGCCGTTGCTCATGACATCGGCTGTGCTGTTCACGGTGAGTGCCGTTGCCACTGGTCTGTTCAACGACTTCACCTTGTTTAATATAGCTCGCTTCATCGGCGGCGTGGGCATCGGCGTGGCCTCGGCCTTGGCTCCGATGTATATTGCCGAGGTGAGCCCTGCCGACATTCGCGGTCGCATGGTGTCGCTGAACCAGATGACCATTGTGCTGGGCATCCTCAGTGCGCAGATTGTCAATATGCTGCTGGCACGCGACACGTCAGTGGCTGAAAACATGACGTGGAACATGGAGTGGGGCTGGCGCTGGATGTTCTGGGCTGAGACACTGCCTGCAGCCCTGTTCCTCGTAATGAGTTTCTTCATTCCTGAGAGCCCGGTCTATCTGAAGATGAAGGCTGCGACGGTGTCGCAGCATACAGGACAGGAGGCTGGGTTGAAAGAGCTGTTCCAGCATAAGTATGGACGAGTGCTTCTTCTTGGCCTTGTTATTGCCGTGTTCCAGCAGTGGTGTGGCACCAATGTCATCTTCAACTATGCACAGGAGATTTTCGTGGGAGCCGGCTTCGATGTCGACGGCATGTTCATCAACATCGTCATTACGGGCATTGCCAATGTGGTGTTTACATTCGTGGCCCTCTACACCATCGAGAAGTGGGGCCGCCGCACGTTGATGCTCATTGGTGCAGGCGGACTGGGACTCATCTACCTCGTGCTGGGCACCTGCTATTTCATGGGTATGACGGGCGTGCTGATGGTGGCCCTTGTGGTGGCAGCCATCTCGGTCTATGCCATGACCCTTGGCCCTGTCACTTGGACGCTGTTGGCCGAGATCTTTCCCAACCGTGTGCGCGGCATTGCCATGGCCACCTGCACGTTTGCCCTGTGGGTAGGCTGCTGCACGCTCACGTTCTCGTTCCCCTCCATGAATGCAGCCCTTGGCAGCAGCGGCACCTTCTGGATCTATAGCGCCATCTGCATCTGCGCCTTCCTCTTCCTCTTCAGAAACTGTCCTGAAACGAAGGGCAAGAGCCTGGAAGAACTGGAGCAGGAGTTGGTGAAACAGTAAAAAGGGGGGCGTTCCCCCTTTTTTTATTTCGCTATTACTATCATATTTTCTTGTACTGCGCTGGGCTGACACCATACTTGGCCTTGAAGCAGCGAATGAAATAGGACGGGTTGTCTATGCCGACGGCATAGGCGACCTGGTTGACGTTCATGCGGCCTTCCTGTAGCAGTTTGGCAGCTGCTTGCATGCGCTCGTTGCGAATATAGTCGTTGGGCGAGAGGCCCATCACTTCGCGGCATTTCTTGTAGAACTGCGTGCGCCCCATGTTCATGGTCTGCATCAGCTCGTCCACATTGAAGTTCTTGTCGCTCATTCGTCGGGCTACGGTCTCCTGCAAACGGTCACGGAATTTCTTGTCGCCCATGTCGGTGAGGATGGCATCGAAGGTCTCCGGTTCCTGTTTGATGGTCTCGATGATCTGGTGAATGGTGGTGGGGGCGGCAGTCGCCTCTTCGGCTTTATCCTCGGCAACCCGTTGCTTTTCGCTCTTCTCTATCAGTTTCACAATGAGTGACTGCAACACCCGTGCATTGCAGGGCTTTGTCAGATAGCCGTCGGCACCAGCCTCGATGCCTTTCACGTGGTGCTGGTTGTCGTTGAAGGCGGTGAGCAGGATGACGGGCACGTGGGCAGTAGTCTTGTTGGCTTTCAGTTGCCGGGTAATCTCGTAGCCGTCCATGCCAGGCAGCATCACGTCGCTGACCACCAGGTCGGGCACCTGCTGTAGTGCCAGTCTGAGTCCCTGTTCGCCATCGCCGGCCGTCGTCACGTGGAAGTAGGTGCCCACTTCGCTTTCCAGCTGGTTGGCCATGTCAGCATCGTCCTCTATGATGAGCACTCTCCGGTTGTTCATCGGGTCTTGCAGGGTGGGAAGCAACCCCTCGTTGGCGCTCGTTGCCTGTTCCTCTTCCTCTGTTTCTATGGCCTGTCCGTTGCCACGCTCACTTTCACTGTAGCTGTCGGCATCAGTGGGCAGGGTGAAGCGGAAGCGCACGCCGCCGTCTTCTGCATTTTCATAGACCAGACTGCCGTGGTGCAGTGTGGCCAGTTCGTGGGCTACGTATAGGCCGATGCCCATTCCGCCCTTGCTGACGTAGCCGTGCATGTAGGGTTTAAACAGTTGCTTCTGCTGTTCTGGGGTGAGCTGGCTGCCGCTGTTCTCCACTTCTATTGTCAACGAATCAACTATTTCTTCTCCACTCTCCTCTTTCTTTTCTCCACTAAAAACCCTGACGTTCACACTGCCTTTCTGCGGTGTGTATTTCACGGCATTCGACAGCAGGTTGTAGACGATGGTCTCCACGGCCTGATGGTCGAACAGCATCTGGTAGTTCTTGGCAAAAGGCGTGAAGGTGTAGTTCAACTCTTTCTTGTTGGCCAGGTTCCAGAAGTCCATGTAGACAGCCCTCAGCATCTTCACAATGTCGCCCTCGGCCACGCTGAGCCTGCCTTCGCCCATGTTCAGTTTGCGGAACTCCAGCAACTGGTTCACCAGTTTTAGCAGTCGGTTGGTGCCCCGTCTCACGCTGTGCAGCCATTGCTTCTCGGCAGTAGGCGAAGAACTGCCTTCCAGCTGTTCCACACCGTTCTCGATGATGCTTAGCGGTGTGCGGAACTCATGACTTATCTGGGTGAAGAAGTTCAGTCGGAATTCAGTCATGTTTCGTTCCAGATGCAGGTTCTCGCGCAGTCGCAGGGTGCGCAGGAACTGCCGTACGAAGAGCCCTGCAATCAGTGTTGCCAGTGCCAGATAGCACAGCCAGGCCCACCACGTGTTCCACCACGGCTGCCGTATTTCGAAGGTCAGCGTCTGCTCATCCGTCTCGATGTCCTTGCCTGCCATCATCTTCACGTGGAAGGTATAGTGGCCCGGTTGCAGTGCGTCGTAGGTGGCCTGTGTGTCGGTTCCTACGTTGCACCACGGCTTTTCGCGGCCTTCCAGATAGTAGGTGTAGACGGAAAGGCCTGCCTGTGAGTAGTCCATGTTGGAGAAGCCGATGCTGATCTTGTTCTGGTTGTGGGCAAACGACAACTGGCTGTTCAGGTCGAGCAGTGTGGAGTCTTCGATGCTGATGGCGGTGATTAGCGGAGCCTCGGTCTGCGGCTTTGGACGCTCCATCTGTGGCGACAGTCGCAGCAGTCCGTAGTTGGTGCCCAGCAGCAAGTTGCCGTCAGCTGCCAGTGCCGACGAGTTCTCAGAGTAGACATTGCTCTGCACGTCCTCGCCAAAGAAGAACCAGCGCACAATGTAGGTCTGTGCATCCCAGAGTGCCAGTCCGTCGTCGGTGCCTATCCACACGTTCTGTTGCGGATCAATCTCGATGGTGTTCACATTCCGTTTTTGCAGTCCCTGCCGGTCGGTAGGCTGGAAATAGTCCAGCTGTCCGTCGGCAGTCAGCTGGCAGCGCACGGCTCCGCCGTTGTTGGCTCCCGACCACACGCGGCCCTCGGCATCGGCCTTCAGACAGATAATCTCCGACTGGCAGAAGTTGCCGCGTTGCTTGCTGAAGTTCAGAAAGTCGTTGTCGGTAATCTGCCGTTTCCGCGTGTCAGCGACGTATAGCCCATCGTCGGTGCCCACCCATAACAACTGGTTGCAGTCTATGCAGAGCGAGTGCTGTCGCCGCTGATTGCGGTTCTGCGTCAGCAGTTGCGTAAACTCCATCGTTTCGGGCTGCAGCATCAGCAGACGGTCGCCCAGCGTGGCTATCCAGAGGCGGCCCTGTTGGTCTTCGGCTATGCTGTAGATGTTGTTGGCCGGACAGCCTTCCACTTTCTTCCCGTTCAAGAGCAGACCGCCGCCGCGTGTGCCTATCCAGGTGCGTCCGTGGCTGTCAACGAAATATTCGTAGGCCGTTGAGTGTATGTTGCCTTGCAGCGTCATGCGGTCATTGACGGTGTCGTAGTGATAGAGTGAACCGTCGCGATAGCTCACCAGAATGGTGCCGTCGCTGTCTTGGCGATATATCTTCCTGACGAAGTTCGAGCGGTCCTTCAGGCGTTTATTGTCAGGGAAGACCATGTGCGAGGTGATGGCCGGCAGCGTGATCTTCGACAGGCCGATGAAGTCGCACGACACCCAGAGCGTCTTGCTGCGCTCGAACGTCAGATCCAGAATATAGTCGGAGTGTATGAGCGGTCGTTCGTCTTCAGCCGTATAGTGACGGGCCACCCCTGTCGTGTTGTCGTAGATGTAGAGACCTTCGCCATAGACAGCTATGTAGTAGCGTTCGTTGGTTGGGCCCTTCGCGATGCGATAGCGCGGACGAATGCCTGCGTCTATCGATTTCTGTGAGAGCAGTGCCAGCCGGCGAGGAGTCTGCCTGTCAGCCGTCAGCAAGTACAGGCGGTTATCGTCGGCAGCCAGCCAGAGTGTCGCGTCGTCCTGAAAAATGGGGTAGGCCTGTCGCAGGCTGATGTCGGCTGGTGTGGTGATGAACTGTTCGTTGCTGAGGTCGAATGCCATGATGCCGTCGCGATGCATCAGCAGCCACAAGTTGTTCCATTGGGCATGATACCACACGGTGCCGTCTTTGGTCTGCTGGTTGCGAACCTGTTTCAGCACGTGCCCGTTGGTGTCGTAGACCACAACGCTCTTGTCGGTTCTGAGGGCATACGCCTTTCCCTGCCGGCACGTCACGGCTTCATAGCCCTGTGTGGTGTCCAAGTGTGCCAGTTGTCCGGCGGCTTTCAGTATAGCCAGTCCGCCCAGGGTGGGAATCCACAACTGGTGGAGCGAGTCTTCCCGCAGGGGTTGCACACGGTTGTGGTGCAGCTGTCCGTTGGCCACGTTGTAGTCGGTGGCTTTCAGCCGTCCGTCTTCCAGTCGCAGCAGTCGCAGTCCCCGGTCTTCGTCGTAGAGTGCTGTGTGGTGGCTGGATAGGAAGAAGTGACTGTAGCGGTCGTGAGCCAAGGCTGGCTGTTCGTAGGCAATGAAAGTGTTCCGTTGCAGGTCGTAGCAGGCCGTGCTGTTGTTGGTGGAGGTGATCCAGAGCAGACTTCGGCAGGTGTCCTCCCTGAGCTCGTTCACGTGCCCGTCTACGAGTGTGCAGCCCGGGTCTTCAGGGGCGAAGTTCACGAAGTGATAGCCATCGTAGCGGCTCAGTCCGTTCGAGGTGCCGAACCACAGGTAGCCCCGTTGGTCTTGCAGCATGCAGCGCACGGTGTTGCTCGACAGCCCGTCGAGGGTTGACACGCGCGTACTATTATATGTATAGTCCTCTTTGGTCTCCGCAGGGGTGGCATGCCACAGCATCGCGGCTATCAGATAAAGTAGCAGAATTGGTCTCATTATTTATGTGTTGTAGGTATGTTTTTAGCTTGAAGCGAAATGTCAATAAGTTCTGCTTATCCACATCTCCATGAAGCGGTCGGCCACACTGTATGTTTTGGTTCGATTCTCGTTTTGGTAAGTGAGTAGTTGTTTCTCGAGGAGGGTGTTGATGGCATGCTGTACGGAACTGGGCGATTTCAGTGAGTGGTTTTTCACGAAGGCAACCGAGGTGACACCACGGGCTTTTCTGTCTTTGGCAATGGCTATGAGTGTTTCTTTCTGCTGATAGTTCAGTTGGTTCATGACCGAGGCAAACGTGTGCCCCTTTTCATCCAGAATGTCAACCACCGTTTTGTGAATATCGGCCTCATCAATGGTTTTCTCTGCGGCTATGTAGGCAAAAGCGTTGTGCAGCACGTTGTGCACGTAGTAAGTGTGACCTTCAAAGAGGTCGTAAGCTAGTGTCAGGGCTTCCTGGGTAACCTTTCTGCCGGCCCCAGCGAATTGCTTTTCGGCAAATGCCGTATATACCTCTTTGGCGATGCTGTCCAGATAGAGCTGTTCGGCACTGTTGTAAAAAGGCTTAGCCGAAGAGTTGAACATGTTCTCAAGGATATGGCGGTTGCTCCCTGCATAGATAAACAGGCAGTTGTTCATCTTCTGAATGTGTGAGCGGAGCGTGGCCTCCACTTTTTTTTCTTGATACTCGGCAATCTGCTGAAACTCGTCGATGGCGAAGATGCATGGCTTGTCGGCCTGCTCCAGATAGTTGAATATCTCTTCTAGTGTCAGTTCTGGCGTGTGTATGTCGCCCAGTTTTACGTTAAACGTCGGCATTCCCGTCACTGGGTCGTAGCCGAAGCTGCCAGCCAGCGAGTGTATGGCAGCCAGGAACTTGTTAATGACTGCAGTACCCTTAGGTACCAGAACCGAGTAGATTTCCTTGCTGAGAAACAATACCAGCTCATACAGGCTGGTAGTAGGGTAGATGTCGGTGTAGAACGTGTAGTAACTGCCTTTGATGGAGGGTTGCTCGAACACGTGGCGTATCAGTTGCGTCTTTCCCATTCTTCTTGGCGATGTCAGCAGTATGTGTGCTTTGTTGGCCAGCGTCTGCACCATCCACGTAGTTTCTCTGACCCGGTCACAGAAATATGGCTCGGGAATAATACCTGTGATATAGAACGGATTCTCCATAACTCTTGCATTTGGGTGCAAAAGTAAGTAAAATATTTTAATTATACAAATCCTATAATAGAAATTCTATAATTGTATTTGCGATATATTTGATTTTGCTGAAAACTGATTGTATGCCGTTTTATGCCGAATGTTTGATAAATATGTTTTTTTTGTACGCAGATGTCGTAAACCGTATGATATTTTTATGTACGGAATTGCAATTTCTTCTACTTTTGTCGCCGATGAAAAGTTAGAAGTAAGTTAGTTTATAGAATTTGTAGTTTATTCAGGTCTATATGTTTTGGTTCTGCCGCGCGTGAGCGTAGCAGTGCCAAAAAGCCTGAAAAGCAAGACTGACAATGTGAAAACTACTGACAACTACTGACAACTGCTGATAACTGAATGATGATATATTAACAATTCAAACTAATAATTAAAAATGAAAACAAAACTACTAATTTTAAGCCTCGCCCTGATGGTGATGGGGGGGGTAAGTGCGTGGGCTGATGGCAGAACCGCAGTTCAAGATGAAACAGACATTTCTTCAGCTTCAGCTGAGAATCCTGTTGAAGTGACCAGTTGGTTTACTGACCTTAACACAATTGCAAATAACACAACACCTTCTGAGTGGGTGGCTTCTAACAACAGCATTTCTATTCAGGGGAAAACAAGTTATACTTATTTTATTTCAGGCTCTACTTTAAGCTGTTATAGCGTTAGTAGTGGAACATCAGCAGGTACAGTTTCAGTGACATATTCAAGTGTACCTAAAGGTATGTACAGAATCAAAGTATGCGCTGCCACTCGTTATCCAAATGCAGCAGACTATGTTTTTGGAAACACTATAAAGACTGTTATTTCTACAGCGATAGGCGGTACTTCGGCAGCAACAGAAACGATTGATAATATTCCAGTATACGATGGTGTTAATACACTGACCTTTGGTGTTGAACTGGCTGCAGGACAATCTGGAAGTAACAAAGGCGCATGGGCTTGTATAAAAGACATCCAAGTTTATTATCTTGGTTCGGAAACGGGTGCAGCTGACTATACTGCGTTATTGGGGAGCGAGATTACTGCAGCTCAGAGCGTATTAGATACTTTCACAGGGAAAATAGGTACTGGAGTATTTCAATTCAATGCGTCCACCCAATATGATGCTCTCAACAGTGCTATCAGTTCTGCCAATACCATCTATGAGGCAGGTAGCGTAACAGAGTCTGACTACAACACACAGTCTGCGGCTTTGTCTTCGGCCAAGTCTGCACTCCAGGCTATTGCAATGACGGCTCCAGACGAAAGCAAATATTATATTCTGCGTTCTAATTGGAACAATACTTATTGTCTGAACTTGAATTGGGTGAATGCAGATAATCCCACAGAGACGGGCAGCAATCCGACTATCTCAACATTTGACTATGGTGTGAAATTCAAGGCGGTAACCGGACAAAATGACCAGTTCTATCTTGTGGGCATCGATGGCCAGTATTTGGGTAGTAATACCACTGACAACAATGTATTGACAGATAAAAAAATATGGAAGTCAACGGATGAAAGGTATACAAAGTGGCGCGTAATACCCATTGCAGGAGGACATTTCCGTTTGTACAACACCTATGCCAGCCGCTATCTTTGGACTGAAACAGCCTCATCAGTTCCAACCTTGAAATGTAGTGCTCATAATTATGCTACGAATGAAACTAGTTATTGGGATATTACTGAACAGACCACCTCTTCCGTCTCTATGAATATCACCTCTGCCGGTTGGGCCACGTTCGTAGCTCCATTCGCTGTTGCGATTCCTGATGGTGTGACCGCTTATACCATAGAAACCGATGGCGAGACCATAACAAAGACTCCTGTCTCTACAACTATTCCCGCCAATACTCCGGTTTTGCTACAGGGTGATGCTTTTGGTGAGTCGAAACAATTTAGTGGCTATTCGCAGGCATTCTGGAATGGACTGCCACAGGTAGGCAACCTCGTCGGTACGCTTGCTGCTACTACACTTACTGGCGACGGCACGATTTATCTGTTACAGAAAAATGGCGGTAAGCTCGGATGGTACCAACTGGCAAATAATGCAGAAGTGACAAGCACTGCCAACCGCGCCTATCTGAAGGTTCCTGCCGCTGCAGGTGGTGAAGCCCGCCAGTTTATGCCGCTCTTTGGCGACAGCGAGACTACAGCCATTATGTCAGTCAATACTGAAGGAATCACGGCTAACGATTATTACAACCTGCAAGGTCAGCGCATCAGCAATCCTAAGAACGGTCTCTACATCGTAGGTGGCAAGAAGGTCGTCGTGAAGTAATAAACGATTATTCATGTTAAAAAAGAAATTGGATATGAAATACATATATGTTAAGCCTGAGACAACGATAGTGAAAGTTTCCCCTTGCACATTGCTTGCAGGTTCTCCAGATATTGTTAATGGTGGCAGTGCCGATACAGAGAATACACAGGAAGGTGGTGGCTACATGCTCAGCCGTGGCGGTGGCTTCTGGGATGACGAAGACTAAAAAACTTTGGTTATAATATTTTCAAGCGCGGCCTGCCGTCATCACGACGGTGGGCCGCGCTGATTTTTGGGGATGATTCTATGTCTCTGTGTCACAGTGTGTTACTTCTCCCAAAAAATTGTTTGCGTTTGGGAGAAAAACTCCGAGCGTCTCGGAGTAATTCTCCGAGCGTCGCGGAGTAATTCTCCGAGTGTCGCGGAGTAACACTCCAAACGTCGCGTAGTATTACTCCGAAAGTCTTGTAGTAACACTCCAGAACACTCGGAGTGTTACTACAAAAGTCATGGGGCGAAGCCAGACAGTGTTTTCTGCAGAAAAAATACAATTTTCCGTACGATTATGCTATGTTTTACTTGGGAAAAATCCATAACTTTGCAAATGTCAATAACTAGAACAAGCGATGAAGAGTTTTTTTAGACTATGTGTGATGGCATTGCTGGGTGCAGGTCTGTTTGTAAACGTGGCGCATGCACAGAGCACAGACCGCTATCACAGCATTCGTCCGGGCCAGTTGTGGCTCGACACGAACGGAAAACCCATCCATGCCCACGGCTTCCAGATCTTCGTGGGCGACGACGGCCTGTTCTATTGGTATGGCGAGAACAAGGAGCACACACATCTGGGCTCGAACGTGTGGACATGGGGCGTGCGCGCCTATCGCTCACGCGACTTCTATAACTGGGAGGACATGGGGCTCATCATCGAGCCCGACACCGTCAATCCCCTGTCGCCGCTGCACTACTCACAGACGCTCGACCGGCCACACATCTTGTATAACAAAGGAACGTGCAAGTGGGTGTGCTGGATTAAGTCGATGGACACCGACGGCTTCTTCGTGGTGCTGCAGGCCGACCGCTTCGAAGGCCCCTACACGCTGGTGCGCCAGTTCAAGCCCGAGGGCTTCGGCGTGGGCGATTTCGACATGTATGCCGATCCTGAGACGGGCAAAGGCTATGTGTGGTTCGAACGCCCCCACTGGGAACTGATCTGTGCCGAGCTGACCAATGACTACCTTGGCACAAACGGAACATACTCAGAACACTTCGTGGGCATACGGCCGCCCTTCACTCGCGAGGCACCGGCCCACTTCGTCTACCAGGGTCGCCACTACATGTTCACCAGCGGCACCACGGGTTATGTGCCCAACCCGTCGCAGGTGTGCGTGTTCGACGATTATCACGGGGAGTACACCGACCTGGGCTGTCCGCACATCAACGACAAGTTCGATGACTCGTTCGGCTCGCAAATCACCAGCGTCATCCAGATAGGTAACACTTACGTCGCCTTGGCCGACCGCTGGCTACCGCATCTTTACGGGACCGACATTCCTAAACGCACCATCAAGAACAAGGAGAAGGCCTACTTGAACCACAAGCCCTTCGATAGTGACTTCTCTACGCCGCAGGTGAAGGATAAGACCAGCATTAAGCGCAATAAATGGGACACCACCGACTCGGCACGCTATGTTTTCCTGCCCGTCACATTTGATGTCAATGGAAAACCGGTGATAGAGTGGCACGACGAGTGGACACTTCCAACTCCCCTCCCTCGCAGGGAGGGGGTGGGGGTGAGTCTTATGCCCGATACGATAGCGCCCATCGTGGCTCCGTTTGATATGCCCCAGTTACAACGGCCAGATATAAAAGGTAAGAAGATTGAAGTAAGGATGAACAGCAAGGGTGTTTCGACCAAGTTTATCCAGCAAGCCATCGACAAGTTGGCCCGACAGGGTGGAGGACAGGTCGTCATACCTGCTGGCCGTTGGCTCACGGGGCGCATCGAACTGAAATCGGGTGTGGAGTTGCACCTCAGCGAGGGCTGTGAGCTTCATTTCAGCGGCAATATCAAAGACTATCTGCCCGTGGTCTTCACGCGCGATGAGGGCATAGAGATCATGTCGCTCGGCGCTTTCATCTATGCCAATGGCGCAGAGAACATCGCCATCACAGGCAAGGGCCGCATCGTAGGCCCCTCGACCGATTGCGAAATCTATCAAGTGAACAAGGAAAAAGCGCTCAACATCGAGCTGCTGGTAGACCCCACTACACCTGTCTCTGAGCGCGTATTTGACGGCTGTCAGGGCTCAGTTCTATCCACTCCCCTCCCTCACAGGGAGGGGCAAGGGGGTGGGTCTGCCGTCTTCCTCCCCAAATCCATCGCCCCCATCAACTGCAGGAACGTGCTCATCGAGGGCATCACCATCGACCAGGGCCTCTATTGGAATGTCGTGCCCCAGTATTGTGAGAACGTCATCATTCGTGGCGTAACGGTAAATAGCTACGGTCATGGTCGTACTGACGGCATTGATATTGAGTCGTCGAAGAATGTGCTTGTGGAGTACTGCACGCTGGACTGTCAGGACGACTGCTACACCATGAAGAGCGGTCGCAACGAGGACGGACTGCGCGTAGGCCGGCCTACGGAGAATGTGGTGCTTCGCTATAACCTGGCGCTGCGCGGTGCCGGCGGCATCGTCTGTGGAACGGAACTTGCCGGCGGCGTTCACAATATTTACCTGCACGATTGCGTTTTTAATGGTACCGACCAAGCTTTCCGCTTTAAGACCCTGCGCAAGCGTGGCGGTGGCGTGAGCAATGTGACTGTCGAGCGCGTGCGTGCCAACGTCACGGGGCCTGCTTTCTACTGCGACATGCTGGGCAGCGTGAAGTGGGGTGGTGACCTGGCCCGTCGCTATGGCAAGGAAGGCAAGGAGACAGCCACTGAAGAGGAAATCGCCGCCTTGCTGACACCCTATACGCCCGACTTCCACGACATCACCATCCGCGACGTGGTCGTTGAGCATTGCGGCAAGTTCATCTCCGCCATCGGTTTGCCTGAACGACCGCTGCGCCACGTGCTTATACAGAACGCACAGGTGACAGCCAAGGAACTGGGCGTGATGCGCGATGTGGAAGACTTCAGACTGGAGAGTGTCCAGATGGAGCAGAAAGGAAAATGAAAAGATTTCTTTCTGTCATTGATAGAACAAGTATTGAAGAACTATGAATAAACTAATCCTGACAACCGCCCTTGTAGCACTGACCATGAGCGCAGGGGCCCAGAAAAAAAACAATGTGCTGTCGCAGTCGTTCGAGCTGCGCTATGTGACCAATGACCAGAAAGCCAACGGCGAGACCGACTACAAGGGCGCCACAGAGTGGATGACCACCGACCAGCGCATTGAGTACCTGAAGCACTGGCAGCAGTATGCCTCGAAGTATTTCGGCGACCAAAGTCTGGCTGAACAGGTGGTGACGGGTGACGAGGTCAGCGATGCCATGAAGCGGCTGAAGCCACAGCCGCTGCCCAGCGTGAGGCGGAAGATTGTGCTGGACGAGTGGAAGACCCTCCCCCAACCCCTCCCTATAGGGAGGGGAGTATATAGTTCTGTAGGCGGTTTCTTCATCAAGAAAGGTAACTACTCCCCTCCCTCACAGGGAGGGGCTAGGGGTGGGTCTTTTTCCTTTGACAAGCAGACCTACAACCTGCGGTTGGAATGCTGCATCAGCGGTAGTGGTTCGCTGAAGTTGATGGATGGCGAGATCGTGGCCTGCGAGTACCTGGGTGACGGGCAGAAGCATAAGGCCGTCTTCGAGGTAGACCTGCAGGAGCGTCGCTATAGCCTGCTGCTCGACGACAAGAAGGTCGTTGACTTCCAGCCCCTGATGACCCAGAAGGGCGGCATTGACGGTCTGGTGCTCAGTGGCATTGTCGCTGAGTCTATCTGGGGCCTTGGCTACACCAAGACTACCGACACGAAGCGCCTGAACCAGCCCCTCTTCGCAAAGACCTTCCTCGACGTGAGCTCGCAGAAGCCCGTCGACACCAACGGCTGGCAGCAGCCCGACTACGACGACTCGCGCTGGCAGACCTGCACCATGCCAAAAAACCACGGCACCGAGCGCCACGAGGGCGAGGCCCTGCTGCTACGCCGGTGGGTAGAGACCGGCAACTATGAAAAGGCTTACTTCGAATTAGAGTCGCTCTTCCCCAGTGGTGAGCTGTGGGTGAACGGCAAGGTGGTCGAAGTGCTGCACGACGGGCACCGCAAGATTGTCGATGTGACGAAGTACCTGAAGCCCAACGCCAGGAACCTCATTGCCCTGAAGATAGATCCCTTCCATGCCAACTTCAAGCAGATGATGCACCACTGTCCCACCGATCCCAACATCGGCTGGTTTGCAGGGCGCAGCTGTCTGCATCTGACGAAGGCAACGTATATTACGGATTTGTACGCATACATGACCAGCAGACCCACCCCCCGGCCCCTCCCTGTGAGGGAGGGGAGAGGTTACCTTCAAGAGCGAAGAGGGGTTGCAGAACTATCTACTCCCCTCCCTTACAGGGAGGGGCCGGGGGTGGGTCTGCCGGAGGTGGGTCTTGAGGTTACCGTCTGCAACTCTTCCTACACGTTCTACCGCGGTCAGTTGCAGGTGTTGCTGAAAGACTGGTTTCCCAGTGAGGGTGAGGAGTTCGTGGCCGACTCGATGATGATCGAACTGGAACCGCAACAGACCAAGACGTTCAAGATGCAGTTCAAGGTGAAGGACCTGAAGCTGTGGTCGGTCTATCAGCCGCAGCTCTATCAGGTGCGCGCCCTGCTCATCAACAGCGAAAGCGGACGGAAGACCGAGACGTTCTCGGCCGTCGACGGTGATCTGGCTCGCACGCGAGAACTTGTCATCGACAAACTGACCGACGACTATGTGGTGACCACAGGCTTCCGCACCATTGAGCAGGATGGCGGCACCTTCCGCATCAACGGACGGCCCGAGCTGCTCCGTGCTCCCCTTTACTTCGGACAGCGCTTCCCCTTGGAGCGTGATGCTCTCGACCTGCTCTGCCCTCGCAGCGAGGATATTATGAAGGAACTGCTTGCCGTGAAGAAGATGAACGGCAACGGCATGCGCATGTCGGCCCACTGGAGCGACGACAATCCGCAAGACGGCACCAACGATCCGCGTTTCACAGAGATGGCCGACCAGCTGGGCCTGATGTTCATCTGGCAGACATCGTCATGGATTCGCCTGCGCTCGCCACTCGTGGCCGACTTCGAAGGCATGGCCGAGGATGTTAGGCAACTGCGCAATGCGCCGAGCATCGTCATCTGGCAACCCTCCAACCACCCCTCGCTCACCGATTGGAAGTCGGCCATGACCTACTGGCACAAGGTGTATGATGCCATCTATCCCAACGACACCACGCGACTCATCACCCCCACAGCCGACTTCCGTCACACGCGCGTATATAATGATAATGGTACGCGCGACAACAAACGCCGGCCCGTCAGCTACTGCGACCCCGTATGGACGGCTAACCGCATCAGCCGCGGCTCCATGGACTATCCCACGGGCTTCGGGCAGGACTGGGAGTATCTGCGTCGCTGGCCCGTGCCCCATAAGTGGCCCGGCAATGCCGACATCGTGAGCTTCTTGAACTCGCCCGACCGTGCCTACTTCAACTTCGAGCAGGAAGAGACCATCGGACAAATGAACTGGGAGCTGTTCCGTGGCTCGCCCGTCTATAAATATCACAGCTATGAGTGGGACTACGACACGGGTTCCATAGGCCGACTGCTCACCAGCGACGAGTGGCGTGAGAGTCAAGCATGGCAGGCTTTCTCGGCCTATGAGTGCATTCGCAAGATGCGCTGGTTAGACTATGACGGCTTGTCGTGGTGCTGCATGTGGGGTGGGGCGAACATGGGAACATACCAGAAGCCCCTCGTTGATGCCCTCGGTCATAAGAAGCTCGCATGGTATGCCCATCGCATGGGCTTCCAGCAGGTGCTCGCCGGCTCAAAAGATGTCGACATGGTCTACGGTCCTGCCGACAAGCCCCAACTTGTTGTGATGAATCTGGGCGATGAACAGCAGGCCGATATCACCGTGACGGTGAAAAACACGAACGGCAAAAAGGTCTATATGCAGCGCTTTAAGAGCATCAACCTTCCCAAAGGACGCACCGCCACCGACCTCGGCCAGCTGCAACTGCCCCAGCTGCCCGACGGCTACTACTTCTTTGAGTACGAGGTGACGAGAAAGTTATGAAATATTTGTGCAATTCAAAAAAAGGTAGTAATTTTGTTCCCTGTAAAGAAAGCAAACTAAAAACAAGACACAGAGAACAATGGCAGTGAAAATTTTGAGCGTCGACGACGAAATGGATCTCGAACTGTTGCTGACGCAGTATTTCCGCAGAAAGATACGCAAGGGCGAGTATGAGTTTGTCTTTGCCCACAACGGCTTGGAAGCCCTGACCATGATGGTGAAGCACCCCGACATTGAGATCATCCTGTCGGACATTAACATGCCTGAGATGGACGGTCTGACGCTGCTGGCCAAGATCAACGAGATGCGCAATCCCGCCCTGAAGGTTATCATGGTGAGTGCCTACGGTGACATGGGCAATATTCGGCAGGCCATGAACAACGGAGCCTTCGATTTTGCCACGAAGCCCATCGACCTGGATGACCTGAGCCTTACCATCGAGAAGGCCATTGAACAGATCAACTATGTACACACGATGCAGGCCGAGCACCGCCAGCTGGAGTCACTGAAGACCGATCTGGCCGTGGCCAGCGAGATTCAGCAGGCCATTCTGCCGCGCGTGTTTCCGCCTTTCCCCGACCTGACCGACGTGGTTGATATAGCTGCCTCGATGACCCCAGCCAAAGATGTGGGCGGCGACTTCTACGACTTCTTCCGCATCGATGACGACCACATCGGCTTCACCATTGCTGACGTAAGCGGAAAAGGCATCCCTGCCGCTATCTTCATGGCTGTTAGCCGCACGCTCATTCGTGCTACTGGTATCCGTGGCGGCAGTCCTTCTGACTGTCTGACCTATGCCAACCGTCTGCTGGCTGCCGAGTCGGTTGACTGCATGTTTGTCACCGTGTTCTACGGCATCCTGAACGTCAGGAACGGCGAGATTGTCTATTGCAATGCCGGACACAATCCGCCCTACGTGCTGAAGCCTGGCGGACAGGTGGAGGCGCTGCCCCTGGCTGGCAATCCGATGGTTGGGGCCATTGACGGCATCACCTATCAAGAGAGCACCATGCAGCTGGCCGAGGGCGAGGCACTGGTGATGTTCACTGACGGCGTGACCGAAGCGATGAATGCAGTCTTCGAGGAGTTCGGCGAACAGCGGCTGGAGAGCACCCTTGAAGAGGTGACACGACTGAGCTGCCGCGAAATTATTGATGCCGTGAAAGAAGACGTAGCTGCCTTCACCGACGGAGCCGAACAGAGCGACGACATTACAATGCTGGTGATTAAGAGGTGAGAGAGCGGATAGCACGATATGGGAGCATGGCCGCACTGGTGCTGCTGAGCATTGCTGGCATGGGCGGATGGTACTGGGAGCACCGGCACGTGGCCCACTTGGAAGCGCGCGTGGCCGAGCTGCAGCAGAACGAGATGCGCTCCATGATAGACAAGAGCGTGAGCGACCAGCTGGGCGTGATTGCCTCGCAGCAGCGCGATCTGGCCGAAGAGCAACGCGCGGAAGCACAGAACGAGAAACTGCGTGCCGACGAAGCCTTTCTGCAATCAGAAGCCGAGCGGCGCAAAGCCGAAGAAGCTGAGCGACAGGCGCGAACTGAGAAGGAGAAGGCAGATAGCGAACGCCTGAAAGCCGACGAGGCCCGACGTAGTGCCGAAGCCTCGGAGCAACGGGCAAAAGACGAGCGCAACAAGGCCGACACCCTGCGCTATCAGGCCCTCGGACGCTCGCTGGGGTCGGCATCGCGACAGGCGCTCGCTGCGCATCAGGACGATATGGCCCTGCTGCTGGCCTACTATTCCTACCACTACACCACCCAGAATGGCGGTACGGTCTATCTGCCAGAGGTGTTTCAGTCGTTGCTGAACGCCAGTAACAGCCGTCACTCATGGCTGCGCCATCGCGGTCAGATCAGGGGCATTGATTTTATGCCCGTGGGCGACGACCGCCTGCTGACGGCCTGCGATTTCGGCAGCATCCTCATCCATCAAAAGAAAAACGGTCAGCTGAAGACCGACACCCTGTTCAGCAACAGCAACTTCGACTTTCGCTACCTATTTGCCGACCGCAAGGGTACCATCTATGCCGCCAGCCGCAGCGGACATCTGTTGGTGAACCGTGGGGGCGACCCCAAGCGCAACCGTATCATCCCCGTACTGCAGAAAGATCACCCGATGGCCCTGTGGGTGCTCGACGAACGCCGCGTCATCGTGGTGGGCGAGCACGCGCTGGCTGAGGTTGACCTGAGCCTGTCTGACGACAAGGCTGTGGCCGACCAGGTGGAGCTGGGCTTCAGTGTGACGGCGCAGAGTCACGACGGGGAACACCTGCTGCTCTTTGATGACCGCCACCGCGAACATCTGGTGATGGGCCTGCACGACATCAGAACAGCCGACGTGAAAGTGCCTGGAAGGGTGACCGCCTTTGGAAGTACCAAGAAGACGAGGGCCTACGGCATGGCCGACGGCTCCATCTACGTGCTGACTGAGGGCAGCAGCGAGTACAAGCAGTTGCTGGGTCACGAATCGCGCATCTCGAAACTGAAAATCAACGAGCAGCAGCTCTTTACCGCCAGCTACGACGGAAAGGTGAACTTCTGGTACGTCAACAACGGCAAGATAGAACCGATGGAGCTGCTGTCGCAGAACTGCTGGATTCTGGACTTCACCACGAGCAACGACCGCCAGTGCATGTGGATAGCCGACAGGAACGGCTACGTCACCGAGGCACTGCTCGACGCGGCACAGATGAAGGACATCATCGAGGTCGAGTTGAAACGCAAACAGATAGACCTGACGCAGGAAGACTGGGAATACTACATCGGCAAGGACACACCCTACCAGCCCCTGATTGTCAAAAAAGGAAAGGAGGACAGCCAATGAGAAAAACAATGCTCTGCCTGCTGCTGGCAACACTGTTGTCGCTTTGTGTCGCAGCACAGGACACCCCCACGGGCGTGCCCTTCTTCCGCAACTATGCCGCAACTGACTATCAAGGCAACAACCGCAACTCAGACATTCTGACCGACACGCAGGGACGCATCTACGTAGCCAACTTCGAAGGCGTGCTCTGCTACGATCAGGCAACGTGGCGCATGGAACACCTGAACAGCCTGACGCGCCCGACGGCACTCACACTCGACGAGCAGGGCACCCTCTGGGTCGACGGCTATCACTACTACGGACGCACGGTCATTGCACCCAACGGCAGCTTTGCACTGCAACGCCTGCAAAAAGCCGACCGCCAGCAGGAGGCCGACAAGCACGACACCCTCACCATAGAGGGCGGTATGAAAGCCGTAGCCACGATGGGGCGCGGACTTCTGCTCTACGATGCTGAAGGGCGGCTTGTCTACAACGTCAGCGAGGAGAACGGCCTTTGTTCGAACAACGTCAACCGCCTGGCTTATAACGGTCACGGTACACTCTGGGGAGCCACCGAGAACGGAATCTTCGCCATGATGGTGCCCTCGCCTTACAGCTGTTTCCGTCCGTCGGAAGGTCTGCATGGCGAGGTGTACAGCATGCGCCGCTTTGCCGGCAAGATGTACGTGGGTACCACTAGCGGTCTCTATCGGCAGCAGGGACAGCGCTTCGAGCATGTCTCTGGCGTGAACCATCTGTGCTGGGACATGCAGGAAGTGGGCGGCCGGCTGCTCATTGCCACTGAGGGCGGTCTCTACGCCTTGCAGCAGGGCGGCAGCGCAAGCCAGCTGAACGGCAATCCTACAAGGACTTTGCTCGTCGATGTCGGCGGCTTCTACACAGGAGAGGATGCAGGCGTGTACCTGAACAGACCGTCGGGCACTCGCACGACCGTGAGCACCCAGCACGACGTGATGCGCATTGTGAAAGACTACGAGGGGCGCATCTGGTTGCAGACACTCTATGGCGAGATCTGGCATCGCCAGCAGAACCAGTCGTCTTTTGAACGATATACGAAGACTATCAACGTGGACGATGACCAGTCGCTCCTGAAAGCTACCCTTGTGGTGATGGACGGACAGGTGACGGTGGTCGATGCCATCGACACAGAGCCCTTCCCTTATCCGCAGTTCTCGCAGAGCGATGCCACAGGGCTTACCTGGCTGACCAATGCCGAGGGCGAACAACTCTACGTGTGGAACGGCGGACAACGCGACCCAAGCTACGACGCGCTGCTCTATCCGCTGCGCGAGAAAGCCATACGCTGCCTATGGGACGACGGACGCTATCTGTGGATGGGCGGTGAACAGGGTGTCATCATCTTGGACAGACAGGCACAGCAATATGCCAGTCGCCTCACGTCGAACCTGCGCATCTGCAGCGTCACGCTCAATGGTGACAGCGTGCTGTGGGGCGGATTCGGCCAGCAGCCGGAAACACTCCGCGAGTTGGGCAGCAACGAGAACAACCTTTACTTCACCTTCGCACTCGACTTCCCCATTGTGCTGGGCGAGGCACAGTATCAATATCGCATGGACGATAACGAGTGGAGCAAACCGTCGCTGCTGACGCATGCCCAGTTCAACAATCAGGGCAGCGGTCGGCATACCTTCCAGGTGAGGGCCATCGATGCCGCCGGCCACATGGGCGAACCCGTCAGCATGCACTTCACCATTCGCGCACCTTTCTATATGCGCTGGTATATGCAACTGCTGTACTTGCTGGCACTGGCCGTAGTGGTGTTCCTGCTGGTGCGCTGGAGAATTAGGACGCTGGAGAAAGACAAACAACGATTGGAGTCGGTTGTGGAGGAGCGCACCGCCAATCTGAAGACCGCACTCAACGAACTGGGACAGGCACAGAACGAACTGATCCGCCAGGAGAAAATGGCCACCGTGGGTAAGCTGACGCAGGGACTCATCGACCGCATACTGAACCCCCTGAACTACATCAACAACTTCTCGAAACTATCGCAGGGACTTGTCAAGGACGTGGAAGCCAACATAGACGACGAGAAAGACAACATGAGCGAGGAGAACTATGAAGACACAATGGACGTGCTGGGCATGCTGAAGGGCAATCTGGAGAAAGTATCGGAACACGGCGAGAACACCACACGCACACTGAAGGCAATGGAGGAAATGCTGAAAGACCGCACGGGCGGCATTGTCGACATGGACCTCTCGGTAGTGCTGCGGCAAGACGAGGAAATGCTGAAGACCTACTACGTCAAAGAGATTGCGGACGAACATATCAACGTGGTGTTCGACTTTCCGGCTGACGCTATCAGCATTAAGGGCAATGCTGACCAACTGAGCAAGACGCTCATGAGTCTGCTGGGCAACGCCGTCTATGCGGTGGTGAAGAAAGCACAGCGCGAACGATACAGCCCTGAGATCACCCTGCGCGCCACTGACGCGGAGGACAAGGTGACGATTTCTATCCGCGACAACGGCATCGGCATCGAAGACACCATCATCGGCAAGATTTTCGACCCCTTCTTCACTACCAAGACAACGGGCGAAGCCGCAGGCGTGGGCCTCTATCTGAGTCGTGAGATCGTGCAGAACCACGGAGGCGACATCAGCGTGGCATCGGTGAAGAATGAATATACTGAGTTTACGATTGTGATACCTAAAAAGAGATAATATGCAGCAGGACTTGGAAACCTTGAAAGAGCAATTGCGCAAGCAGGAGAAACTGGCCTCGCTCGGCATGTTGAGTGCCGGCATCGCTCACGAGATACAGAATCCGCTGAACTTCGTCATCAACTTCAGCAAGATGTCGGGCAAACTGCTCAGCGACCTTAAGGAGATCGTGGACGACAACGCGGAGCGGCTGTCGGACGATGACCGCGAGGAGGTGCAGGATATCGTGACCGACCTGGAAGAGAACTTGGGCAAAATTGTTGAGCACGGCGAGAGGGCTATCAGCATCATTCGCGGCATCCTGTTCGTTTCGCGCGGCAAGGACGATGAGTTCCTGCCCACCGACGTGTGTCGCCTGACGAAGGAATACGTGTGGCTGTCCTACCACGCAATGCGAGCCAACTACAAGGGCTTCAACATCAGCATTCATGAGAGCTATCAGAAGGGCATTCCGCCGCAGATGGTTATTCCGCAGGATCTAAGCCGTGCGGTACTCAACGTGATGAACAATGCCTGCTATGCCGTGTGGAGCAAGGCACAGACGACTGCCGCCGCCGACTTTGAGCCGACCATCAGCGTGGAGGTGAAGACCGAGGGCGAACAGTTGCTTATCATTATCAGCGACAACGGCGAAGGTATGAGCGACGAGGTGAAAGAGCGGCTGTACGAGAATTTCTTCACCACCAAGCCTGTAGGACAGGGCACAGGACTCGGCATGTGCATCACGCGCGACATCATCGAAAAGAAACACAAGGGTACAATGACCTTTGAATCAATCCAGGGCGAGGGAACCACTTTCTGGCTCGCAATACCCGTCAGAACAAAATGAACATGAAACACTTTTTCGCCTTTCTCGCTATGTGCTGCTGGTCGCTGACGGTTGTCGCGCAGAACGATGAAGACATGCGCATATACAACCAGGCAGAAGCCGACTACAGCATAGGACGGGTGGAACAGGCAGAGCAACAGCTGAAGGCCCATTTGGGCAACTTCTACGGCGACATGCGGCAGAACGTGTACCGGCTGCTGAGCCTTTGCGCACTCGAACAGGGCAACGACGAAGAGGCACGGCGCTATGTGCAGTTGATCGTGGGCGAGAATCCCTTCTTCAGAGCCGACGGTAATGACCCACAACGCTTCAAGCAAATGCTGGCCGACGAGAACCACACAACGGCCACCATCTCTACTGCTTCGAGCAAGGACGAAGCCCTAAGCGAGGTGCCCGTGCCCGTAACGCTGATTACTGCCGACATGATTCGCGACTGTTGCGCGCGTAATCTAAAAGAGGTGCTCGCAGCTTACGTGCCCAGCATGAATAACGTGGATTGCAACGACGATATCAACATCGCGATGAGGGGCATCTTCAGCAACGGTCAGGAGATGATACTTATCCTGCTCAACGGCCACAGACTGAACAGCTACTGCTCGAACATTGCCTCGCCCGACTTCAGCATCAGTCTTGAGAAGGTAAAGCAGATAGAGGTTCTGCGCGGACCCGCTTCGTCACTCTATGGCGGAGTGGCACTCACAGCGGTTGTCAATATCATCACTAAACAGGGAGGCGATGTTGACGGATTGGAGGCGAAAGCCGGTATCGGTAATTTCGGGCAACTGCGCGGCGACATGCTCTTTGGAAAGCACTATGCCGACATTGATTTTCTGCTGTGGGGAAGTTTGTATAAGAGCGACGGCCAGCACTTCCAGGTGGCTGCCGAGAATACAGGCTTGAAGAAGTATGGTGGAGAAATCACTGTGGGTGGAGTGGGAGAGAAGCCGTCCTACGACCTGGGGCTTTCGCTTGCTTGGAAGAACAGACTTAAATTTCTCTACGACACACACTTCTCACAGGTCATTTCGCCCTTCACCGCCAGCTATGGTTTTTCGCCCTATGAACGGTCGGCCTATATGACCTTCAACGGCATTCGTCCCAGCTATGCCACCCGTTCGCATCATCTGGATCTAAGCTATGCACGTAGTTTGGTCGACGACGTGCTGAACCTGCAAGCGAGCATTACCTATGACAATAACGACATGACCCACTATCAGGTAGTGTCCGACAGCTCGCTGACCAACGCCAGCAATCTCTTGGGTATCCCCAGCATGCTCGACACCTTCTTCTCAATGTACAAGGGCATCTTCCGCTATATTAACGGACAGGAAAGCAACATCGGAGCGCAGGTGAAGGGCGACGTGTCGTACAACAATCGGAATGAAGACTTGGAGGGCCTGCTCACGTTTGGTGCCCAGTTCAATCATTTCGAACTCGACGATGTGCGCTATGTGTTAGGGCTCGACTACAACAACACAATTCTTGAAACGAACGATATCGCGCAGATGGGTAAGGGGTCGGAGAACAACGTCAGCGCTTTTCTGCAACTGAAGCAGCGCTTCTACGATTTCATTTTGAATGCCGGTATACGCTACGACCACCGCCGGCACTATGACCACCACTCCGTGAACGAGTTGTCGCCGCGTCTGGCCCTTATCTATGTGCGACCAAAATGGAACGTGAAGCTCAGCTACTCGAAGTCGTTCGTCGATGCACCTTATTTCTATAGAAAGACCAATACCTACCTCGGCCAGTTGTCGGGTGGGGGAATGGTGGCATCGCCGCTCGAATCAGAGTATATGCACTCTTTACAACTGACACTGGCTGGAACACGATGGATGGAGGGGCTCGATGTAGAGCTGAACGGCTTCTATAATCGCGCCACCGACCTGATTTATACCAGTCTTCTGACGCATGAGAACGCCGGCACAATCAAAACCGTGGGAGCCGAACTGACGGGTAGCTATCGGCGAGGCCCACTGATGGCTAACCTCAGTTGTGCGTGGCAGCATGTTTTGAAGTCGGAAATCTACAACCGTCACATCAACAAGGCCTACAACATTCCCAATCTGACGCTCAACGCTGTGCTGGGATGGAACGTTACAAACAGGTTGCGTCTGCACGGTCACGTGCTGGTGGAGAGCAAACAGACGAACTATATGGTCGACCTGCTGAACCAACAACTGTTGGAAAACACCATCCATCCACGTGCCATCGTTGATATGGGAGCGCGCTATCAGTGGGGTAGGGTTGAGTTCGGCATGAACTGCCGCAACCTGCTTAATAAGCAGTATATGCGCGGTGGCATCGGTTCAGGTGCAATTCCGCAGCAAGGGCGTTCATGGATGGTCTATGCGGCGGTGAAGATCTGAAAAGTTGGAGGTATTTTACTTGAAAAGGTTATTTAGATAAAACCTAAATAAACGCTTTTAGCATGATTTTGCAATATAGACTTTGCAATTTCAAGATTTATTTGTACTTTTGCATCTGTTTTAAAACGAATCTAAGAAATGGAGGCTTTCTTTCGCACACATCGCTATTTGGTAGAGCATGTAAACGCGCCGGTTCGTCGCACCCTGATGGATGAGATTGATTGGCGTGACCGCATGATCGGCATTAAGGGAACACGTGGGGTGGGGAAGACTACTTTCTTGTTGCAGTATGCACGTGAGCACTTTGACGTTCAGGATAAACAGTGTCTCTACGTGAACATGAACAACTTCTATTTTCAGGGCCACGGCATTGCTGACTTTGCTGGCGCATTCTACCACAAGGGTGGTCGTGTGCTGCTCATCGACCAGGTGTTCAAACAGCCCGACTGGAGCAGCGAGCTGCGCAAGTGCTACGATCTTTATCCAGGCTTGAAAATCGTATTTACAGGTTCAAGCGTGATGCGACTGAAAGACGAGAACCCTGAGCTGAATGGCATCGTGAAGTCGTACAACCTGCGTGGATTCTCCTTCCGCGAATTTCTGAACCTGCTGACAGGAAATCACTTCCGTCCTTACTCGCTCGAAGAAATTCTTAGCGACCATGAGCGCATCATCAAGCAGATTCTTCCACTTGTATCTCCCCGTCGCTATTTTCAGGACTATATTCATCACGGCTTCTACCCCTTCTTCCAAGAAGACCGCAACTATAGCGAGAACCTGCTGAAGACGATGAACATGATGACCGAGGTAGACATTCTGCTCATCAAGCAGATTGAGCTAAAGTATCTGACAAAGATAAAGAAACTGTTCTACCAGTTGGCTGAACAGGGCGCAAAGGCTCCGAATGTGTCGAAACTTGCTGCCGACATCGAAACCAGTCGTGCTACGGTCATGAACTACATCAAGTATCTCACCGATGCCCGTCTGCTCAATATGATCTATCCCGTGGGAGAGGACTTTCCGAAGAAACCTACGAAGGTGATGGCCCACAACTCGAACTTGCTCTACGCCATCTATCCTATCCACGTAGACAAGCAGGAGGCCATGGAGACGTTCTTCGTCAACTCGCTGTGGAAAGACCATAAGGTCAACCAGTCGGGCCGCGACAACTTCTACTTGGTAGATGAAAAGTTGAAGTTCCGCATCTGCGATGCCGATGCTCCTAATAAGATAAGGTATGCGCCAGACACCATCTATGCGCGATACAATACTGAAATCGGTAAGGACAACCAGATTCCCCTGTGGCTGCTGGGATTCCTGTACTAAAAACAAAAGGATATGACGCAACTATCGAAGGATGAGCATCAGGCAATGATGGCTGACATGCAGGCATTTGATGAGCAGATGCCCTGTGTCGGTATATTCTGGTATGACCCTGCCGAGAAGGTTCTCTTCGGTGTGCGCAAGCAGGAACTGACGCCAAAGATGACTACGGAGGCAGCGGAAAAGGGATTGCTCTTCACAACTACCAAAACTGCATCGGCAGGTATGGGCCAAAGAGCATTTCCAGGCAGAGGCTGGTCGGGGGACATGAAATGAAAGCCATAATGGGCACTTCTTCCTCTGAATCCTTTTTCACCACGGGCGATGCCGATGCCTCTGCCTGCTTCAGTGAACTTACGCCGATAGCTTCGCACGGCTATAGCGAGTTGGTGAAGGCCAAGCGCTATGGCCGCTGGTGGTTGCTGAAGGGGCTGAAGGAGGCATACCGCGACGACGGCATCTACCAGGCGCTGCTGAAGAAGGAATACGACATACTCTGCCAGATGCAGCACCCCATGGTGGTGGCCGCCTTCTCCTTCGAGGAGGTGGCGGGACTGGGCCGTTGCATCGTGATGGAATGGATAGAGGGGCAGACGCTGAAAGAGTGGCTGAAGCTGCCTCACCCACGGAGCGAGCGCAGACGCATGGCCGACATGCTGATGGAAGCCCTCGACTATGTGCACTGCCAGCAGACGGAACACCGTGACCTGAAACCCTCGAACGTCATGGTGTCGGGCCGTTTCATCAAGCTCATCGACTTCGGCCTCAGCGACACGCACAGCCATGCCATCCTGAAAGCCGACTGCGGCACTGAGGGATACAGGGCGCCCGACGGCCCCTCTGACATCTATTCACTGGGTGTCATCCTCAGCGAGTTGCGTCTGGGCGTGTTCTCGCGCTCCGCCATCCGCCGTTGTCTGGCACCGAGAGAACACCGGTGGCGCAACGTATCGGAACTGCAGAAAGCCCTGCACCGCAGCTGGAGGTGGCCCCGCCTGGCAGCGTTCTTTTTCTTGACAGCCTGTCTGCTGGCAGTCGTCATTGCGGGCTCCCTCCACTACACCACACGCCGCACGCAAAACCAGATGCAAACCATGGAGGCCACGCTCACCGATTCGCTGCGCTCCACACGAGTCGCCAGCGAACAGACCGCCGACTCGCTGCAACAGCGCATTGCCGAACTGGAGGCCCTGCAAAACGCGCAAGAGCTGCAAGAACAACAGCGTCAAGCCATGATTACTCGTATTCAGAAAAGCATTGACAGGGAAGTAAGGAAGTGCGGAATAGTGAATGTGCTCGAAACGGCTGGCACACGAATGGCAGTCGGTATCCGTCTGGCGCAAGCAGAACAAAGGTTACAACAGCACATAGAGCAGCAAGTAAGTCAACTGGCCCCTTCAGACCGCTTTTCAGTCATGGTCCAGATGCAGGAATACCTAAAAAGGACCTATACCGACCGTTGGGAGCAGCGTTACAATGCCCTTCCGCTCTATTAAAGCACTTCTACCACAACCCCATTCCGCTGTCCAGCTATATAGGCCGTTCGGGGCATGCCCTGATGCTGCAAGTCGTCTAAGTAGAGCGGCTCGTGCTGTATCATCAGGTGGCAGCGGAACGTGTCGCCCACGCATAACTTCGTGTTCGCAGCCTCAACAACTTCAAACCGGCTGCCACCCAAGTGGCGCACCACCATCTGACGGTCTGGCCTCCATGTGATGACCAGCCGCTGCCCCAGCCGCATCTGCTCGGTAGTGATGCGCTGCTCGGTGCTGATGCCGCTCTGCACTTCACCCAAGCTGCCGACATGGGCGCAAAAGTCCTCATAGCCCCTATAGCCCACAAAGCGCGACAGCACGTCGAGTGTATGTCGCCGCGTGGCCACCTTCTCACGGCTCAGATAGCCCCACAGCCGTTTCAGCGTGGTGGGTGACAGTCGCTCGCGCGTGTGTAATAATAATAGGTGGGCCAGCCGCTCAAAGTCGCCGGCCTCCGTCAGCCTACAACCCATGACGCGCTCCACCTCCTGCATCAACAATTCCTGTTCCATGCCGCAAAGTTACTGCTTTTTTCGCATTTCAGCAAGTACCAAGGCGAAAAGGACAAGAAAGGACTTGCCCATAAACTCCTTTCTGCCTATTTTTGCCGACAAAAAGCGAAAAAATCGGCTCACAATGATGCGTCTTTCGAAAAAAATGCTTATCTTTGTGCCGCCGTTCTATAAAGAGCGGCGACATCGAGGAGAGCGACTAAGCTTTGACCCGTCTGAGAACCTGGAAAATTCGAAGTATAAGGGTGAGAAGTCTGAAAGCTGCTTCTCCTGCAGTAGCATATATACTGCCTGCTCCCCCTGTGTGGAGTCGGCTCACATATATCCCTGCAGGTGTGAGCTGATTTCATTCTTACTTATACGGGTATTCCAGGACCTTCAGACTAAGGATGTCGAGGAGGCTCACACTCTTTGTGTGCGATTGAAAACCTAGAATACTAATCTTAAAAAAATAATTATGGGACTATTCAAAAAACTATTTGGAGGTGTTACCGAAGACTTCAAAAAGTCTATGGGTGAAAGTCTGGCTGAAGTGAGTCAGAGCATTAAGGAAGTCTTCGAAGAATCGGCATCTACAAGTGCAGGAGATGCTGGTGGAGCAGATGATAGCGACGTAAAGATTCCTATCGGAGAATTGAAAGACGGCGTATTAACCATACGCGAGGGGATAACGAAACTCGACGAAGAAAGTCTGGAGGGTTATAAGAACCTACGAAAAATCGTATTCCCCGAAAGTCTGGAGGAACTGGACGAATATGTGATTAGTAAGCAGAAGCAACTTGAAGAACTTGACTTCTCTCGTGTTACAAAACTGAAGGTGATTCCCGATAATTTTATTGAAGGGGAAACTCGGTTGAAAGAAGTTGTATTCCCTCAAGGCGTAGAATCAATCGGCGACGAAATACTTGGCTCATCGAAGACCATCAAGGAAGTGTATATTCCTAGTTCCGTGTGCAAGATTGGCTATTTAAGCAATGGGGGCAGAAACAGCATTGATGCATATCTGTTTTCGCCATCTATAAGTGATATTGAGGATTTTAGCGAAACCGTGAATACTCTTTATGTCTTGCCAGAAAGTTTTAATGAATATGCCGATATGCTGAAAGAAGCAGAAAGTGATGCTCACATTCGGGTAATGCCAGATGACAAAATAAACTTTTATGACACCATCTCGGCAAGACAAGTTCCTTCACCAAGCAAAGCTTCTGCCAAAAACAGCATTACCAGCAAAAACAATACCATCGGAAAGGAAGAAGAGGAAATTGCCGGGAAATTGTGGTGGGTAAAAGACCTGGTGCTCCTTTATAATGGCAGTAAATATGCGCTGAAATATGGTAGTGGCAAGGACACAAAGGTGACAGGATATGTTTATGATGATGTAGAACTCTTAAATGAATATCAAGCCCGCTTAACCCAAAAGCAACCTGACGGCACTTTGAGGTATGGCGTTGCTTCTACCTGCGGTTGGAAATTCATCGTAGCAAATTGTGAATACACAAAGATTACATTCCTTGACGGAATTGGGGCCATTCTTGCCGTTGATGAAGATGGCGATGAATATGCTATAGATAGATGGGGACAAACATATAGTTTAGAAGCATATACTGAAAAGGCACAAGAAAATTGAGAATAAATATAGAGTTTATTAAAAAATATTATTCTATGGAACTTATTATTGGTATAATCCATGACAGCTTGTCTTTTGAACAGAACGAAGAAGGTAAGTATGATATCATGATTACTCATGACAAGAAACAATATAGGACGGGGTTTGTTTATGACTCCATCAAGTTGCTCAATGAATTCCAGCTTCGCGTCAGCCAGACAGATTCTGAGGGGAATAGAAAATTTGGCATGATTGCTATCACTGCACACGAAATTGTCCTGCCCTGTTGGTTTGACAAAATCAAGCCTTATGAAGGGACTGTAGCGCAGGCTTTTATAGGTGATGAAGAATATCGTATAGACCGTTTCGGGCAAGTGTATAGTCTCAAATTTTGGAAAATTCGTCATCAACAATGAATCTCTATAAATATAAAAGCCTTTCACGTTTCGACTATTTTTTAGATTTGCTGATAAAGAAACGTCTTCATGGGGCAACGTTTACTGAGCTAAACGACCCTATGGAGGGCTATTTCGTATCAGAGAACTTCACAGAAACAGAATGGGAGCAGATGAAGCAAACCAAAAAGCAAGTGCGGATATGCTCGCTTTCAAGGAACTATAACAATGCGCTGATGTGGGCACACTATGCCGACGAGCACAAGGGTTGCTGTATAGAACTGGAAGTTCCTGATTCCACATGGATTCACTTAGATGTCCAGTACAAGCCGCTTATGCCCAAATTGATTTCAGGAATAGACAGGGAAGAAGCCGTAAGAACCATTTTTGGCTGTAAATCAGACTTCTGGAGCTACGAAGACGAAGTTCGCTTTATTAAGATAGTTCCAACGTCTAAGGATGGAAAGCCATATAAAGCCGACTTGCCCATCCGCATCAAGAAGATATACTTAGGCGTTAGAGTTGCGAATGAAGACAAGGAAAGAATAGAGCGTGTCGTTAATGCGTTAGACTATCAAATTGCAGTAGAAAAATTAAAACGCAATGAGATTATTTTCTGGAGGGGCTGATATGGAACTGGACGGTAAGGTAACCCGAAAATGCAGATATCGTGACTCCTTTGCGTTTCCCGACACTGCCGATTGTGTTGATATAATTAACGGATGCCTGAAGAAATACTTAAATAAGGAAGAAGCCGAAAATCCTTTAAAGAGTAGGCACTAATTAAATAACAATTACAATTATGAAAAAGTATGCAAAGCCTCAGATGATGGCAAAGAATGCTCCTACTGGTTCGTATGCAGCTGGATGCCCTGCTAAAGGCACTGGTGGCATGTGGGGTTCTGGTGGAACTATTTGGCACTCTGCTTGCAAAAACTGTGAGCGTGCTAAGTAATTAACATTGAGGGTGTACCTCACCGTTGGTACGCCCTCATTCATTTTCTTCATTATGTTAGTAAGACAAAGTAAGAATAGCTTTATAAGGCTTTATGATAATGGTAAACTGGGGTATATCAACAACCAGTTGACTAAATATGACAGGATGTATGATGAAAATGGAGCCATTTTCCTTTCACAGATTTCACGTACTCCCAAATCAATTAATGAAATATTGGATGAGCTATCTAAAATCTATCCAGACGTTGATAGACATCTCCTTACAGAAGACTTTTTAGACTTCGTAACTGATTTGGCAGAACAGTTGTTTTTAGTCATTGGCCATAGTGTCGAAGAGCTTGATGAAAAAGACTTATCATTTAGTTACTCTTTACAGAACCCCAAAACGCTCACAGACTATTTCCCTCAAAAAACAAAGAATAAAGTCAATAGAGATACGGAAGAGTATCTTCTGCACCATGACCAAGATAAACCCAGATTGGGGAACTTGCAATTTGAACTGACAAGTAGATGTAATGAAAGGTGCATCCATTGCTATATTCCCAATGGAAAGAAAAATACGGGTTTTGACATGTCGTTTGAGAAATTCAAATACATCCTTGATCAGTATGTTGACATGGGCGGACTTTGTGTAACGCTATCTGGCGGCGAAGCCTTAATGAATAAAGACATACTTGATATTCTGAGATATTGTCGTATAAAAGACTTACAAATCTCTTTGCTAACCAATCTGATTTCTTTGAAAGAAGAACAAATACCAATACTTAAAGAAGTAAATCTTTCGATTATCCAAGTATCTCTTTATAGTATGAATCCTGAAATACACGATGCAATAACAACAGTGCGCGGGTCGTTTGGAAAAACAAAGGCAGCAATAGAAAAACTGTTCGCAGCAGACATCCCGGTTCAAATATCATGTCCAGTGATGAAAGCCAACAAAGATGGCTATGGTGAAGTGATGAAATATGCACAGAGTATGCGAATGAAAGCCCAAACAGATTATATTATGATGGCTCAGGCTGATTTGGATACATCGAACTTGGCCAATCGCATTTCACTTGAAGAAACTGGTAAGGTGATTCGCGATATCATGGAGTTAGATGTTGATTACCAAACAGAAACATTGACTCAAGAACCTTTGTCAAGTATTTCAGAAGAAGAATTTGCAGAGATGCCTCTGTGTGGTGCTGGTTTGAATGATTTATGTGTTACTGTTAATGGAGACATTTATCCATGCTCCGGCTGGCAGGATTTTGTTGTTGGTAATGTCTTTAAGGACTCTCTACAATCCATTTGGGAAGATTCTCTCAAACTGAAGCAGATTCGTAACATTAAGCAAAAGGACTTTCCTAAGTGCCTAAATTGTGAAGCCAGGGATTTCTGTAACATGTGTCTTGTCAGGAATTATAATGAGAGCAATGGGGACATGTTCAAGATTAATGAGCATTTCTGTAAAGTGGCTTTTCTGAATAAGAGCATTGCAGAAGAGTGGCTACAATCTCATAAAAAAGATAAAGGCTCATGACCGATAACCACGTACATATAGGTTGGTATACAAATGGCTATCATACGCCAGAGGAGGTGTGGCAAGCAGCAAGAGCGGCAGGAATTGACGAGATTGTTGTTTCCAGTACGTCTACGTGTGCTGAATTATATAAGCTGGTGGTTCGGGAATTTCAAGAACTCATCAGGATGGGAGGCCCGCGAGTTCATCCCATACTCTGGCTGACCCCACGGATGATGAAGACTTGGGGCATTCGCTATATGCTCCACTCCAAGATACGATGGCAGGGCGTGAAGATGCACTGGGAAGCGCACCATGAGTGGTACTATAACAGGAAATTGACAGCTAAGGCATTGGATGTTGCGCGAAAGCTCAATGTTCCAGTACTGCTACATACAGGGAACTTCAAAAAGTGTCATGCCAATGTGTTCAAACCGTTTTGCTTGGAAAACCCAGACATGACGTTTGTTTTAGCTCATGGGCGTCCTCTTGACGAAGCAATCGATGTGCTCAAAAATTGTCAAAACGCAATGGTGGATACTGCTTTCATGCCACCTCACGATGTGATGCTGCTTGCAGAAAATGGTTTTACCGACAGAATCCTGTTTGGCACAGATGCCCCAATAAATCTCCTCTTTTACGAGGATAGGACTACAACGGAATATATTAAGTTCTGTCGGACGGTTTTACAGAACACTCTACCACAATCGGTATATGAAAGAATCATGTCTAACCAACTATATAAATAATGGAAATACTCGCAATCATAGGTCTACTTGCCATCATCGCCATCATCTTCACGGGTGGTGGAATCCTGGGCTGGGGCATCAAGGGACTGGGTACCATCTTCGACTTTTTAGCCGAAGGTTGGAACTCTTGCCTTCGTGTCGTTTTATGGATTATCGTCATCTTCTTCGTGCTGTTGGCACTGGCACTATGATGCTAAGCAGTTAAGTATTCCTTCACTATTATTTAGACACCACAAAAACAAGCGGAGTTTGCATTATTTTGCAAACTTCGCTTTGCCATTTGCGTTTTTCTTCGTAACTTTGCACACGTTTTAAAACAAATCATTATTTTTAGGTATTTTTTTTCTTTGTCAATATAGTATGGATCGACAACAAGTCATTGAGAATATACGCCAGGTAGGACGTAACACGCTTCCACCGAACAGTTCTTTGCTACTGTTCGGCTCGCAGGCACGCGGTGATGCTCACAGAGGCTCTGACTGGGATTTGCTCATCCTGCTTGACAAGCCCAGAATTTCACTTGATGACTATGATGTCAGCTATCCTTTCCGTGAGTTGGGGTGGGATTTAGGCGAGGAGATTAATCCGCAGGTCTATTCGAAGAAAGAATGGGCCAACTACAGTTTTACGCCTTTCTACAAAAATGTTGAACAAGACAAAAAAGTATTGCTATGAGTCTGAATATTGAGGAAAGAAACGTCATAGTCAGGAAGGAACTGGAGCGTGCACATGAAACCTTCGAGGAAATAGAAGTGATGTGTCAGGCTGGTAAGTGGAATGGTGCTGCCAACCGCATTTACTATGCAGTACTCCATGCTGTCAATGCACTGCTCATCAACGATGGTTTTCAGGCTGTCCGTCATCATGGTTCCCATGCCCTGTTTAGCCAGCACTATATAAAGACTGGGAAACTACCTGTAGTGTTTGGACGTTTCTACAATAATCTGCAAACATTACGAGAAAAGAGCGATTACAATTGTTTTTATGACGTAGAAGAGGAGGATGTTATCAAAGGAATGGACAAAGCCAAAACATTTATTGATACTATAGAGAAATTCATTAACGAAGAAATAACACATTAATTTAATTTCATTTATCTATCTAAACAAATGGCTAAAGAAAAGAAATTTATTACCTGTGATGGTAACGAGGCTGCGGCTCACGTGAGTTACATGTTCTCGGAGGTAGCTGCTATCTACCCCATCACCCCGTCTTCGCCCATGGCGGAGCACGTTGACGAGTGGGCTGCCCGCGGTCGCAAGAATCTGTGGGGACAGACCGTAAGTGTGCAGGAAATGCAGTCAGAGGCTGGTGCTGCCGGTGCCGTTCACGGTTCGCTGCAGGCTGGTGCGCTGACCACCACCTTCACCGCTTCTCAGGGTCTTCTGCTGATGATTCCTAACATG
>JAFTFX010000011.1 GCA_017458225.1 Prevotella sp.
GGTCCCACCTCTTCCCATTCCGAACAGAGAAGTTAAGCCCGCCTGCGCCGATGGTACTGCAATGCAATGCGGGAGAGTAGGAGGCCGCCGTCTTTTTTAAAAGCCCTGAGGATACAATATCTTCAGGGCTTTTTCGTTATATAAAGGTATGCAGTGGACTGACCGTATCCGACAGGTGAAAATACTCCTGATGCTCTCGGCAATTGTGATTGCCGGGCTTTCGCTGTTGGTGTCGAACTATTTGGTGCGCGACCTTCAGGTGGAGGAACGCAACAAGATGGAGGTGTGGGCACAGGCGATGGATGCTTTCAACAATGCTGACGAAACGACCGACTTGGCTTTGGTGATGCGTGTCATTGAGAGCAACAATACGATTCCTGTCATTGTGATGGATGCTGATGGCGGGGTGGCTGACTGGCGAAACATCAAGGTGGAGCAAGGCGACACGCTGGCATTCGTTGCTGATTATGCACGGCGGATGAAAGCGATGGGAAACAGTATCAGGATTGAGGTGAGCGGAACGGCAGACTATCTGGAAGTGTGCTATGATGAGTCGACGATGCTGAAGCGACTCACGATGTGGCCTTATTGGCAGTTAGGCATCGTACTGATTTTTGCTATCGTGGCTGTCTTTGCGCTGCTTTCGTCGAAACGGGCAGAACAGAACAAAGTGTGGGTGGGCCTGTCGAAGGAGACGGCTCACCAGTTGGGCACACCTATATCGAGCCTGATGGCGTGGGTGGAAATCTTGAAGGAGAACTATCCGCAGGACGAATTGATTCCTGAGATGGAGCAGGATGTGAAACGTCTGGAGCGTATTGCTGAACGATTCTCGAAGATCGGGTCGCTGCCTGAGCCTGTGGAGGCCTCGATGAACGAGGTGCTCGACCACGTGATTGCCTATATGGACAAGCGCACTTCTCAGAAGGTGACCATCAAGGGGCATTATCCTGACCATCAGGTGATTGTGAAGATGAATGCCTCCCTGTTTGAATGGGTTATTGAGAATCTCTGTAAGAATGCTGTTGATGCCATGGAGGGTGGTCAGGGCAAGATTGACTTATGGCTGCTGGAGGAGGGCGACGTGGTTGCTATCGAGGTGGCCGACAACGGTAAAGGCATCAAAAAGAAGAATGTGGCGAATGTGTTCCGACCCGGTTTTACGACGAAGAAGCGTGGGTGGGGACTTGGTCTTTCGCTGGCCAAACGCATTGTTGAAGAGTATCACAAGGGACATATCTTTGTGAAGAACTCGGAAGTGGGGCGCGGCACTACTTTCCGCATTGAATTGAAACGAGCACATTGAGTCGAATCAGCGAGCATATTGAATTGAATCGCGAGTATATTGACCTGCACTTAGATTGAGTGCGAACCTGCACATGAGAATGAATAGTGTGCAAAAATAGGTGAGGCTGAGGGCGAAAATGCTGCAGAAAAGTAAAAAAGTTTGGTGTAATTAATGTCTAATTGAAAAAAAATAGCTAACTTTGCACCCCAAAAAGCGAGTAAATGTGTAGTTTAGAGCAGTTTAAGATAGACTTGAAGGGACTGACCGAGGACGTAACCGACTTGGCCTACACCCTTGATGACTCTTTTTTTGCTGCTTTGGACGATGCTGAGATTCAGGGAGGCTCGTTGCATGTGTCGGGGTCTATACGCAAGACTGTCGGCTTTTTTGAGCTTCTGTTGAACATCAGCGGCACGGTACGCATTCCCTGCGACCGCTGTCTGGACGACATGCTTCAACCCATCGAGACGCAGTTGCGCCTGGTGGTGAAGTTGGTTGCAGCCGACCAGATGGGGCAGGGGAGCGCAACTCCGACCGACGATGATATCGTGACGATCGACGAGAGCGACGGCGTTCTTGACCTGTCGTGGTTCATCTACGAGTCTGTGGCCTTGGCGGTACCCATCCAGCACGTTCATCAACCTGGCGATTGTAACGATGCAATGATGCGAGTGCTCACAGAGCATTCGGCTGCCCGAAGCAGTGATGCGGACGCAACGAAACAGGCCGAAACAGATCCTCGGTGGAGCAAACTTGCTGCTCTGAGAGAGAAAATGTAAACACTAAAAAAGTAAGAATAATTTAAATTGTAAAACAAAATGGCACATCCTAAAAGAAGACAATCGAACACTCGTACCGCAAAGCGTCGTACTCATGACAAGGCCGTAGCCCCCACGCTGGCTGTATGCCCCAACTGTGGCGCTTACTATGTTTATCACACTGTATGCCCCACCTGCGGATACTATCGCGGCAAGGTGGCTATCAAGAAGGACGAAGAAGTAGCTGAATAATCAAGGATTGATGAGTAAGATTAACGCGATCATCACCGGCATCGGTGGCTATGTGCCTGACTACATTCTCACGAATGATGAGTTGTCGCGCATGGTCGACACCAACGATGAGTGGATTATGACGCGAGTCGGAATCAAGGAGCGCCGCATCCTGACTGAAGAGGGACTGGGCACTTCCTATATGGCGCGCAAGGCTGCCAAGCAACTGATTCAGAAAACGGGCGTAGACCCCGACACGATCGATGCACTGATTGTGACGACCTCTACGGCCGACTATAAGTTTCCCTCTACGGCCAGCATCGTTCTGGGCAAGCTGGGGCTGAAGAATGCCTACGCATTCGACTTCTGGGCAGCATGCTGCGGTTTCCTTTTTGCACTCGACCAGGCAGCGATGATGATTCAGAGCGGTCGCTACAAGAAGATCATCGTGATTGGTGCCGACAAGATGTCATCGGTCGTCGACTATAAAGACCGCCAGACCTGTCCGCTGTTCGGCGACGGTGCTGGCGCAGTGCTTGTAGAGGCTACCGAAGAAGAGAATATCGGATGCATGGACTCCTACTTCCGCACTGACGGCAAAGGCCTGCCGTTCCTTCACCTGAAGGCCGGCGGCTCCGTATGTCCTGCCAGCCACTTCACGGTCGACCACCGTCTGCACTACCTCTATCAGGAAGGTCGCACGGTGTTCCGCTATGCGGTGACCAACATGAGCGACGACTGCGCTCTCATTGCCGAGCGCAACGGGCTGACGAAGGAGAACATCTCATGGGTGATACCCCATCAGGCCAACATGCGCATCATCGAGGCCGTGGCCAAGCGCCTGGAGGTGCCCATGGAGCAGGTGATGGTGAACATTGAGCACTTTGGTAACACCAGTGCTGCCACCATTCCGCTGGCTCTCTGGGAATACGAGTCGCGCCTGAAGAAGGGCGACAACCTGATTCTGACCGCCTTTGGTGCCGGCTTCGTTCACGGTGCCAGCTACTTGAAGTGGGCCTACGACGGAAAATAGACATCCGCAGCAGGCAGCACTCTGCAGAAAAAGCGATTATATTCACTGAAAATAGAAAAGAAGACACGGGCAGCTCGACTACTCGTGTCTTTTTCGAAGAAAGACCTGATACGGCTTTCAAATACTCATAACGACTTTCTTAACTAAGACCCTGAAACAACTATGGAATCGAAAGTGTTGCACGAGATTACGCCGCTGAGCGAGCATGAGTTCATGTACGTGGCCGACCGCCGCAAGCATGAGTTCGACTATCCCATCCACTGTCATGAGGTAATGGAACTGAACTTTGTGGCTGGCGGAGCCGGAGCGCGCCGCATTGTGGGCGATTCGAGCGAAGTGATAGGCGACCTCGACCTGGTGCTTATCACCAGCAGCAACCTGGAGCATGTGTGGGAACAGCACGAGTGCAAGAGCACCGATATCCACGAAATCACCATCCAGTTCTTCATCCCCTTCGAAGACGAACTGCTGCCCTTTCACAAGAACCCCTACAAGCCCATTTACAAGATGATGCAGCGTGCCAAGCGCGGCCTTGCCTTCCCAATGGAAGCCTCGCTCACCGTTTATCACATGCTGACCGAACTGTCAGTCGACCACGACAGTTTCTATGCCGTTCAGCGCTTCTTCGACATTCTGTACGAGTTGTCAAAGTTCGACGATGCACGCGAACTGTCCTCCTCGTCGTTTGCGAAGGTCGACGTGGGCAGCGAGTCGCGCCGCGTGCTGAAGGTGAAGGGCTATATTGACAGCCACTATAAGGACGAGATACGCCTGGACACGCTGGCCGACTTGGTGGGCATGACACCGACGGCGTTCAGTCGCTTCTTCCATCAGCGCACGGGCAAGGCTCTCTCAGAATACATCGTCGATGTGCGTCTGGGCTATGCAGCCCGCCGCTTGGTCGATACCACCGATTCCGTCTCCGAAATCTGCTACAGCTGCGGTTTCAACACGCTCAGCAACTTCAATCGCCTGTTCCGTAAGCGCAAGGGCTGCAACCCCACCGAGTTCCGCGAAAAGTATCAGAAGACGAAGATTATCGTCTGAACGTCAAGCGCAGAGGGTGAGCCCTATTATTAATAATGTGTAAAAGTTCGGTATCGGAAGTTTATTTTCCCAAAAACTGTGTATCTTTGCAAGGTAATACAGACGTTGGAATGGTTAAGCGCAAGCAATCAGATATAAAGAAAGCCGCACAAAAGTTTGTGGCAGAATGGAAGAACCGAGGCAAGGAAGACAAGGACTACGTAGAGTTTTGGGAAGACTTGCTTGAAGATGTTTTTGGCGTTCTAAAAGCACGAAAGGAGATTGAGCCTCAATCAAAAGTGAAATTTGAAGGTACAACTAAACGCATCGATATTCGAGTTAAGACTTCAAAAGTCGTCATTGAGCAAAAAAGCAATGATGTTGACCTTGACACAAAGCAGAAGCAGAGCGGCAAAGACGAGAATGGCAATGAGATATGGCTGAAACCAATAGACCTGGCCATTCGTTATTATAACAATTTGGATCACCCAGACCAAGGCCGTTACGTAATTGCTTGCAACTTCAAGGAGTTTGAAGTTTGGGATAGCTATCACAAAAATTCACCTCATCGGCGCATTCAATTGGAGGAATTGCCCACTCGCTGGCGTGAGTTGAAATTCTTGGTTGAACCATATCGTCCAGAAGGCTATGTAGACGAAAAGCGCGAGGAGCGTGTGTCGAGTACAGCCAGTGAATATATCCAGAATCTCTATGACACCATCTATGACGGCAAGAAAGAATGGACGAAGCCTGAATTGCAGTCGCTGAACATGTTCTGCGTTCGCGTGGTCTTTTGTTTGTTCGCTGAAGATGCCGGTATATTCGATGACGGTCAGTTTAGTACATTTCTTGACAAATTCTCGGCTACAGATCTTAGCAAGAAGTTCGATGCATTGTTCTTTTGGCTCGACATGACCGATGCCAGAAGGCGTGAGTATTACAAGTTGGCCGATGTGGAGGTTCAAAACTTTCCATATGTTGACGGTGGCTTATTTAACAACACTGACCTCTACGAGACTCCTACCCTCAGCCAAGCTGCATGCGACATTCTGAAGAGTGCCTGGAACTTGAAACTGAAAGGCACTGATGAAACGTTCGACTGGAGTGAGATTTCACCAACCAACTTTGGCTGTATCTTTGAGAGCACGGTAGACAGCGATGTGCGCGAATCAGGTGGCATGCACTATACGACACCTTCGAATATTCATCGTGTGATAGATCCGCTGTTTCTTGATGACTTGAAAACAGAATTGGAGCGGATAGTCAGACTTCCTATAGGATCGGCTGGCGAAAAAGACAGAAAATATCGTGAATTGGAGAACTATCGCAATCGGTTGGCCGATATGCGTTTCCTTGATCCAGCTTGTGGCAGCGGTAACTTCCTGACCGAGTGTTACAAGTCGCTGTACGACCTGGAACTGAGAGCCATTGAAAACGAACTGGAGTTCCGTCACGATGTCATCATGCCCAATACCGATCCCTGCAAGGTTCGTATGGGACAGTTCTATGGTATAGAGATAGACCACTTTGCGGCCTCAGTTGCCCGTGCTTCACTGTGGATAGCCGGCTGTCAACAGATACAGCAGACAGCCAAGGTGCTGCATTCTGCCATTGACCCGCTGCCGCTGGATAAGAACAACTATGTGGTGCATGGGGATGCTCTCGAAACTGATTGGGAGACGGTATTGAAACCCAGCAAGAATCATCCTACTTATATTATAGGCAATCCACCATTCAAGGGAGCGAGAGGTGGTAACGATTCGAAAGAGGAGAAAGAGCGGAAGAAGGCAAAAATGCAATCCGTCATGAACGAAGTGAATGCCAAGGGCAAGCCTGTATGGACAAATGTCGGCGATATGGATTTCGTGTGTGCATGGTATGCCAAGGCCGCCCGCTACATGCAAGGCCGTCCGTTTGTCAAAGCAGCCTTTGTGTCTACTAATAGTGTTGTGCAAGGTGAACAGGCTGTTATTCTATGGAAGCCACTGATGGAGCATTATAAACTGAGAATCTCGTTTGCTTGGCGCACCTTCAAGTGGTTTAACGAGGCTAAGAGAGTTGCCCAGGTTCATTGCGTGATAGTAGGATTCTATTGTGGCAGAAAGAAAGAGGAGCCTTGTCGAATTTTCGAAGAAGGTAAACCCGATGTCATCTGCGAGCAAATCAGCAACTATCTGTTGCCTTCTGAGACATTCTTTATCCATCCGTTGATGGCAAAGCCTCTTTGCAATGTACCCAAGATAGGTATGGGCAATCAGCCGATTGACGATGGAAACTATCTGTTTACAAAGCAGCAAATGCAGGATTTCATAGCTGTCGAACCTTTGAGCAAAGACTATTTCCATGAGTATTATGGCTCTGAAGAGTTTTCGAATGGAGTACCTCGCTATTGCCTGTGGCTTGGCGATTGCGAACCAGATGTGCTCAGCCGGATGCCACATGCCATGAAGCGTGTTGAGGCAGTGAGACAATATCGTTTGAAGAGCACAAGAAGGCAGACAAGGGAGTTGGCAGATAAGCCCAGAAGATTTGCTACAGAAAACATGCCTGTCAGTGACTATCTCGTTATACCAGAAACATCGTCCAGTCGCCGCTGTTATGTTCCCTTTGGCTATATGTCGCCAGACATTTTTTGCAGCAATGCCGTCAGATTGATGCTCAATGCAACACCCTATCATTTCGGTGTTCTGGAGTCCCGTATTCACATGGCTTGGTTGAGGGTAGTATGCGGAAGAATGAAAAGCGACTATCGTTATTCTATAGAGATTGTTTACAATAATTTCCCTTGGCCACAAAACCTGACGGAAGAGCAGAAAAGTAGGATTACGACAACGGCTCAAGCCATTCTTGATGCTCGCATGAATCATCCAACCAGCACCTTGAAACAACTCTACGACCCAAGTCTGATGCCGTCAGATCTGGTAGATGCTCATCGCAAGAACGACCGTGCCGTCATTGCTGCATATTCGTATTTGGGCATTACTCCCGATATGTCCGATGAGGAGATTGCGTTGGTCCTGCTTCGTGAAAGCGTTCGGTTGGCTGCACCCAAGCCCCAAAAACGTAAGAAAGCTAAGAGTCGCACGTCAAAAAAGTTTTAGTTGATTTTGCATACACTGCTGTCACTTTGGAGTAGCGTAGGTCGTGGCGTGTGTGATAAGCGTCATCTTCTGCTCTGATTAACGTCATCTTTCGCTCTGATTAACGTCATTTCTCGCTCTAATCTGATATTAATTAGAGCGAGACTAATATTGGATTACAGTGAAATCCGCTATTAAACAGAGCGAAAGATGACGTTCGTGACAGTTTTCCCCCTTTCAAGGTCTCGTAGAGTTCCTCCTGCGAGACCTTTTTTTTGCTTTTTTGGCAGAGTATCAGTGTGGGTTAAGATTGTGTCAGTCCCTATGCGCTTTTTGCTCTACCTTTGCCCCCAAGAAAATGAATATTAACTTTTAAAAATTAATGAACATGAGAAAAATTGTTACTTTAATGCTGATGCTGATGGCATTGGTTGCTTACAGTAAAGAGACTGTGGTATGGAAAGGCAATGAAGCTATTTCTTGGAATACTGATGTGGCTCCAGGAACTCAGTTTGAAACGCCTGAAGGCATTTTTGCAGGGTTGGTGGAAGGTGATATTATTAAGGTAACGACCACCACGACCTACGATTCTCCCCAATATGTGTTGACATATAAGGCTGGTGGAAGTTGGAATTGGACTGATCTTGGTGTGACAGTGTCAGACGATGGTACTATAACCTATGAGGTGGAAACCGATGCGATAGCCACTGAGATTGCAGAGCGTGGACTCATTTTCCGTGGTCAGGCCTATAGCATCACAAGAATATCAGTAGTAAGTACAACTCCTGCCATAGTGGAAAAGTCAACCCAAATATGGACAGGCAACGAACCGATATCTTGGAATACAGATGCATACATAGGTACACAATATGCACCTGAGGATACCATTTTTGCAGGCCTTATGAGAGGTGACATCATCAAAGTGAGTTTTACGAAAGGGTTGGAAAATCCACAATATGTTCTGACTTACAAGGCCGGTGATGATTGGGACTGGACTGATTTTGATCTTACTGTAGAAGACGATTACTTCACCTGTCAGGTCGGAACAGCTAATCTTGCCAATTGGATTGTTGAACGTGGTGTTGTCTTCCGTGGGCAGGGCTACAATGTTACAAAGATTGAAATTGTGAAGAACTTTATCGTTTTGGAAGAGACTATCGCTGAGACTATTCCTGCGGCTGAAGCATCTAAGATAAAGTTGAACCGCCCGTTCGCTGCTGGCTGGACAACCGTTTGCCTGCCGTTTGCAACGACGCCGACTGCTCTTGGTGCTACGAAGGTGTTTGCTTTCAGCGAGCAGAGTGGCGATGTGCTGAAGTTCTCGAAAACAGAGGCATTGACAGCTGGTCAACCCTATCTGGCCTACTTCGAGAACGAGGTTGCAGCCCCCGTAGAGTTCGAAAACGTTGATGTGACAGCAACAACGGCTGGCAGCAACGATATCTTTGTCGGCACCTATTCTACCATCGACATGAACGGCAAGTATGGTGTTACTGCAGAAGGCAAGATTGCCAAGGGCAGTTCGACGGCTACACTGAAGGGATATCGCGGCTATTTCAATATCTCAACTGATGCACGTTATGTCATTTCGTTCGGCGATGAAGGCGAAACGACGGGTATTGCCACTATGAACAAAAACCAGCTGGATGATTTTAGCTGTTTCGATCTGCTGGGTCGTCGCTTGGCACATCCCTCAAAAGGCCTTTATATAAAGAATGGTAAAAAGTATGTTGTAAAATAAGAAAGAGGAGGAACAGAACATGAAAAAGATTTATATGCGCCCCACTGCAGAAACGATTTTTCTGACAACCGGCGGCATGATTGCTGGTAGCAGGCTTGATGCTGATGAAGACAAGCCTGAGGTAACGTTCACTGACGAGGAAACCAGCACGTTCTCAAGTCGTGGCTTCTCCATCTGGGGCGGTGATGACGAGGAGTAAAGAGCCTTCAATAGTTTTCTTATATAATATCAGTAGTTGTTAGTAATATTTTTTTAGTTAGTAGTTTGTTTTTCTGTAGAAAAATCAAATGAACGATTTTTCAAACACGGGCAGCGTCTGGGAAAGATGTTGCCCGTGTTGGTTCGTGGGCAAAAGTGGTAGTAGCTGCTAAGATAGTGCTTGTCTGGTTAACCGAAAAATACTATCTTTGCATCGGAAACCTGAAACAGAAACAACTTAAAACAATATGAAAACGATGAAAAGGTTATTGATGATTGCGCTGGTTATCCTCTTTTACGGATCGATGAGTGCCTGTGGCAGCGATTCTTCTGATGCGGATCAGCCGCAGATTGTAAATCCCGTTGTCAATCCTGACGACGCTGACAAGTCGGTCATTCGGAAAATACCCGTGAACCCCAATGCTACGGCTGAGACGAAGCGGCTCTACACCCGTCTGCTCAGTCAGTACGGCAAGAAAGCACTGAGCGGTGTGGTGGCCAACATCGACTGGAACACGCGCGAGGCTGAAAATGTGTATAAGTGGACGGGGCGCTATCCCGTCATCAACGTGTTCGACTTCATCAATATCCATGCCTCCAAGGATGTCAACCCCCAAGGCTGGCTCGACTATAGCGACATGTCGCCCGTCTTCGGCTGGCACAATGCCGGCGGCATCGTGGGCATGATGTGGCACTGGCAGGTGCTGGCTAACAATGGCAGTGACCGTACCTGCACGCCGGGCAGCGAAGCCGGACAGACCTCGTTCGACCCCTCGAAGGTCTACGTCAGCGGCACGGCCGAGAACCGTCAGGCCCTGCACGACCTCGACCAGGTGGCCGGCTACTTGAAGAAGATGCAGGCCAAGGGCATCCCCGTCATCTGGCGACCCCTGCACGAGGCCAGCGGCAACACCTATGAGTTTGAGGGGGGCGGTGCCTGGTTCTGGTGGGGTGCCAAGGGTGCCGAGGTCTATAAGAAACTGTGGCGCTATATGTACGACCGGCTGGTGAACTACCACGGGCTGAACAACCTGCTGTGGGTGTGGAACTCGCAGATGGGCGATGGCGACTGGTATCCTGGCGACGATGTGGTCGACATCGTGGGGCGCGACAACTATGCCGCTCTGCAATATCCGCTCATGAAAGAGTTTCGCCAGCTGACGGCGGAGTATCCGTCGAAGATGATCACACTGGCCGAATGCGGCAACGGCGACGAGGTGCACATGTCGCTCTGGTCGAAGATATGGGCACAGGGCTCGCGCTGGTCGTGGTTCATGACGTGGTACGACTACGCCTATAACAATGGCGATAGCGACGAACACCAGTTCGCCGGCGAGGCGTGGTGGAAGGATGCGTTCAACAGTGGTGTTGTCATTGACAGGGACGAGTGGAAGACGACTCTACCCTGACCCCTCCCTGTGAGGGAGGGGAATAGTCAGCCCCATACTACAATCAAAAACATATTATTATCATGAAGAAAGTTATTCTAATAGCCCTGTGCTGCTTTAACTATATACTCCCCTCCTTCACAGGGAGGGGCTGGGGGTGGGCCTTTGCTGAAGAGCGCACCATTCTCCTTGGCCCCAAAACCATTGGGCCCGGATGGAAGGACAATATCCTGCTGGAAGGCCGCCACTTCGCAACGGCCAAGGCCGGCGACGTGGTCACCGTCTATCACGATCAGGCCAAGCGCACAGCACAAGCCGCCTTCCAAGACCCCAAGTCGTGGAAGGGCGTGGCACCCGAATATGGCTGCTTCAACGTGGGCGGCCCCTTCCGCATGACGCTCACCGACGAGATTATCGCTACGCTGCGCGACCGCGGCTGCTTCATTGGTGGCCACGACTATCGCATTCTGCGCGTCACGCTCACCCCTGGCGAGGAGTTTGTTGAGAAGATTGTGTGGCGAGGCCCAGCCAAGCAGATGAAGCCCGATTGGAGCGTTTCGGCCGAGCTGCCTGCCTCGTGCTTCAAGACACTGAAGCTCGGCGACGGTCTGCGTCTGCATGCCTCTAAGGTGGAAGCCGGTGCTGCTGCGAAGATCATGGACTTCACCTGGAACGTGCTGGAGCGCGCCACCGACGGTCTGCCCGTAGGCCCTGACGGCTGCACCTATTATATAAATGATGATGCGCCGCTCTTGAAGTTGCAACTGGCTGGCACGGGCGACAATATTGCCATGCGCATTGGCGGCAAGGGCTATCGACTGGACCGCGTGGGCATCGTGCAGTTTGTGGGGCAGCGCAGTGAAGACCTCACCGGTGTGCAGCGTGCCCCCAAGGAGTACAAGCTGGAGCCCGGCGAACTGTTTCATGGCGAGAAGGTGTTCCCCAACAACTGGAGCGGCAACCACCGCATCACGGCCGAGCCCTTTCAGGAGTGCACTGAGAACGATGTGGTCATCCTGCACTACGAATTGCTGAAAGACTGCCCCAATCCGCAAATCTCCTTCCGCGAGAACCGCGGCAAGTGGCGCGACCTCTCGGGCAGCGCCGAGCCCCAGTGGCAACCCCTCGACGGCACCGACGTGGTGCTCACCTTCGACGAACAGTCGCTCGACAAGGTGAAGACCTCAGGGCTCGTCGTCACAGGGCTGGGCTTCACGCTCACCCGTATTGAGCTGATTTCTGCCCAATAGTCCCCGTAAACGGCGGCATTGCCGCAGTTCATCAAACGAACCCGTAACAACGAACCAATAACAAAATAGCAAAGATATGCGAAAATGGATTTTAGGATGTCTGATGCTGCTTGTGTGCAGCATTGGCGTGAGTGCACAAACCCTTTTGAAGGGACGTGTGCTCGACGGGGCCATGCCTGGCGAAGTACTTATCGGAGCCAGTGTGAAGGTGCCTGGTACAAGCATCGGCACCGTGACCGACCTCGACGGCAATTTCTCCTTTCAGTTGCCTGAGGGAAAGATTGTCGTGCAAGTGTCAATGATTGGCTACAAGACACAGGTGGTCAACGTGAAGGGTAAGGACTTCATCGAGGTGACCCTGCACGAGGATGCCAAGGTCATGGAGGAAGTGGTCGTCGTGGGCTATGGCACGATGAAGAAGCGCGACCTCTCAGGCTCGGTGTCGCAGATTAAGAGCGACGAGCTGATGAAAGGCGGCGCTGTCGACGTGGCCCACGGCCTGCAGGGCAAGATTGCCGGCGTGCAGGTGCAGCAGAGCGACGGCTCGCCTGGTGCCGGCGTGAGCATCACCGTGCGTGGTGCCAACTCGTTCACCACCAGTTCACAGCCGCTCTATATCGTCGACGGTGTGCCCTTCGGCACCGATCCCAATGGCACACCGCAGAGCGATGCCAACAGCGGCAACAACCAGCAGACATCGCCCCTGTCAATGATAGACCCCAACAGCATTGAAAAGATAGAGGTGCTGAAGGATGCCTCTGCCACGGCCATCTATGGCAGTCGCGGTGCCAACGGTGTGGTCATCATCACCACGAAGAAAGGTCAGACGGGCAAGCCCAAGGTGGAGTTCAATGCCCGATGGACCATGCAGCACATTGCCAAGAAGGTCGACGTGCTCAATGCCTATCAGTATGCCCTCTACCAGAACGAGGCACAGTCCAACTCCAACTACTACGAGGGTCAGAGCGAGGCACTGCCTTATCGCGGCGAGTGGCAATATCCCTACACGGGTGGCGGCTTCGTCTATTCGCAGGGTAAGTATAACCCATCGCCCGAAGACTTCCTGTCGCCTGGCGTGCGCACCGATGAATACGGCAATGCCACTAACGTCGAGGACATCAACTGGCAGGACGAAATCTACCAGACAGGCTGGCAGCAGGAATACAATGCCAGCGTCAGCGGTGGTGACAGCGAGGGCTGGTATGCCTTCTCGGGCAGCTACACCCAGCAGGACGGTATCATCAAGAACACCGGTTACGAGCGCTACGGCCTCTCCATCAACATCAGCCGCCACATCACCAAGTGGCTGGAGCTGGGCACCAGCAGCCATTTCACCAATGCCGTGACCGATTTCCAGCGCACCAACTCGGAGAATACGGGCATCATCCGCTCGGCACTTATCTTCCTGCCCAGCGTGCGCGAGGAGACCGATGCCACCGACTGGCTGGCGGCCAATCCAACGAATTATATCAATGGCGCGAAGGATCAGCTGAAGCAGATTTCCTGGTTCTCATCGTCCTATGCTGAGGCGAAAATCCTGCCTTGGCTGAAGTTCCGCCAGAACTTGGGTTTGGGCTATAACGACGGTCATCGCGGCACCTACTATAACCGACTGACACAGGAAGGCAACCGCGGTGTGAACGGCAAAGCCGGACGCGCCTCGAACATCTGGAAGAGCCTCACCTCTGAGTCGCTGTTCACCGTTGACAAGCAGTTCGGCATCCATAAGCTGAACGGTGTGGCAGGTGTCACCTTCGAGCGCGGCGTAGGCGAGAACGAGTCGATGACAGCCACCAACTTCGTCAACGACTACACGCAGGATGCCAATATCGGCATGGCCCTGAACCGTCCGGTTGTCAACAGCAGCGAGACGAAAATGTCGCTCGAGTCGTTCCTGGCCCGTGTGAACTACACCTTATTAGATAAATATCTCTTCACCGCCTCGGTACGTACCGACGGCAGCTCGGCCTTCGCCGAGAATAACAAGTGGGCCACGTTCCTCAGCGGAGCCTTTGCCTGGCGCGCCATCGACGAGACGTTCATTCAAGACCTCAATATCTTCTCGAACCTGAAGTTCCGCTTCTCCTACGGCGAAACGGGTAATCAGGGCATCGGAGCCTATCGCACGCTGACCATGCTGCAGGCTGCCAACTATCCCTACAGCGGTTCGCTCTCAACAGGTGTGTCGATGATTGACTGGCGCGGCCCCACCAATCCCAACCTGAAGTGGGAGACCACCAGCCAGTTCAATGCTGGCCTCGACCTGGGCTTCATGGACAATCGCCTGCAAATCACTGTCGACTTCTATTACAAGAAGACGCGCGACCTGCTGCAGAACGTCACCATCCCAGCCTCGTCGGGCTTCTCGCAGATGATGGTCAACAGCGGCAATGTGGTCAACAAGGGTGTGGAGGTGAGCGTTAACTACGACGTGCTGCGCGATACGCCCGTGAAGTGGAATTTCACGGCACAGTGGTCCATGAACCGCAACCGCATCGGCGGTCTCGACGGCGACCAGTTTGCCACAGCCCTATGGTCGAAAGCCGATCAGGCCTTCCTGCAGCGTAACGGCTGTCCCATCGGAACACTCTACGGCTATGTGGAAGATGGCTTCTACGACAATATCGCTGAGGTGCGCTCGCGTGCCGAATATGCCGTACTGAGCGATGCCGATGCCCTGAAGATGGTGGGCGAGATCAAGTATCGCGACCTGAACGGTGACGGCCGCATCACCGAGGACGACCGCACTATCATCGGCGACACCAATCCCGACTTCGTCTACTCATGGACCAACAACCTCTCCTATAAGGATTTCTCGCTCTCGTTCATGCTGCAAGGCTCGCAGGGCAACGACATCCTGAACTACAACCTGACGGACATCACCATGTCGAACATCGGCAATATCACTACCGATGCCTACAACGCCCGCTGGACACCCGAGACCAAGGGCACAGCCGAATGGCCCAAGGCCACCAGTGGCTATACTCGTACTTGGCTGATGAGCAACCGCTATGTGGAGAACGGCAGCTATCTGAAGCTGAAGTACATCACCTTGGGCTATGACTGGAAGCAACCGCTGAAGGGCATCGAGAATATACACTTCTCGCTGACGGCCACCAATCTCTTCACCATCACGAACTACTCATGGTTCGATCCCGACGTGAATGCCGGTGGCTCGAATGCCGCCACACCAGGTGTCGACAGCTACTCGTATCCCTCAGCCCGTTCGTTTGCACTGGGCCTTAATTTCACCTTTTAAAGCATGAAGATTATGAAGAAAATATATGTCTTGTTATTCTGTCTTTCTTCGTTAGTAGGATTGAACAGCTGCTCCTCCTGGATTGAAGAGGATACCGACGGCCAGATGCTCGACACCACCGTGGGCCAGAGTGCCAACGATGTTGACGCATGGGTCACAGGCGTTTATTCCAAGTGGATCTACGACATGTTCTGCTGGGGCTATTTTCCCCGTGTGCTTGAGTTCGATGCCGACTACATCAGCGGTCCCGACTGGCTCTTTGGAACCTTTGGTGCAGGTAATTTCCAGGGCGAGAGCGACGTGACCGATGCCCTCTGGAAAGGCTGCTACGGACTGATTGCCCGTGCCAACAATGCCGAGCGTCGCATTCGTGCGATGGCAAGCGTCGACGAGGCGGTGAAGAACAACGGCATCGGCGAGGTGAAGTTCCAGAAAGCCTTTGCCTATTTCATGCTGGTGCGTGCCTATGGCGAGGTGCCCATCCAGCCCGAGACAGCCGAGTTCGACAAGAACCAGCCCCGTCAGTCGGTGGCCGATGTCTATGCCTACATCACGACGCAGTTGGAAGAAGCTGCCGCGTTGATGTACAAGAACACTGACAACGCCTACCAGAAAGGCCATGTATGTGCCGGCAGTGCTGCCGGTCTGCTGGCCAAGGTCTATGCCACGATGGCATCGGCAGCTTTGCCTGCAGGCACGCAGGTCGTCGTCCGCACGGGTGCTCCTTATTATACTGATGCCAACGGTGAGCGGCAGTATGCCGACCTGGTGTCAAAGACCATTCAGAAGAAGACCGTAAAGGGCTATGAACAGATGGACTCAAAAACGCTCTACACCAAAGCCAAAGACTGGGCCGACCGTGTGTTGACCGGCAAATATGGCGACTATGAGCTGCTGCCCTACAACCAGTTGTGGAAGAAGTCTTTTGCCACCGCTTCTGAGTTTATGTTCTCTGTGGGCAGTGTGAGCGGCGATGCCACCTATAAGATCATGGTACATTCGCAATACGAGGGCTACATGACTGCCCCTGGCTCTGAGTTCATACAGAGTGGCGGCTGGGTAGGCTGCACGCGCCACTGGTACGACCTGTTCGACCACGACGACCTGCGCATCGTGGAAGGTGTGAAACACCGCTGGCGTGTTTCCACCCAGCAGGCATCGGGCACAGGCTTCTATTATCCCTACACCAACGAGTATCGCATCTTGGCTGAAGGCCGCGATCTGGAAGGTAACTGGGTGCAGGATCCATCGGGCATCTATGCCGACGGACTGAGCTACTATTACTCGAAGGATGCCCAGTGCCTGGCTTTCACCACGAAGTATATGGACGTTACCAACGATGCCATCGACAATGCCGATGCCAACTGGCCGTTCCTGCGTCTGGCCGATGTGGTGCTCGTCTATGCTGAGGCTGCCAACGAGTTGGGCTCTGGCGAGAGCGATGCAGTAGCACTCAATACCGCCCTGGCCTATCTGAACATGGTGCGCGCCCGTTCGAATGCCACTGCCGGTACACTGGCTACGCTCGACACAAAGTTGAAAATGCGCTCGGCCATCATTGAGGAACGCGCCAAGGAGCTGGCCTGCGAGGCCGACCGCCGTTGGGACCTGCTGCGCTGGGGCATCTATCTTGATGCCATGAATGCTGTGGGCAGCGACGATGCCGGTGTGCAAAAAAGCCGTCTGGAGCGCTGTCTGCTCTTCCCCCTGCCTGCACAGGAGCTGAATACCAACAAGGCCATCACGGCGAACAACCCGGGGTGGAACTAAGTTAATTAGAAATTAATAATTAGAATTCGAGCTTGCTCGCTTTCACAGAAGAAAGAATTATGGTTACCAAAAACAACAAGCATACAAGTGCTGCCTGGCTTGTGTGTTGCTGTATCACAGCAGCCCTCGCGCTGACCTCCTGCGACAACTTCGCCGACTATGATGACAACTACACGGCCCTTGACCAGCAGGCCAACAGCGGTGCACCCGTCATTACGGCTGTCTACGACGTGGCCGACACGGAGCAACAGCAGGCATTGACTGAGGCAAGCCGTGGGCAGACCCTCGTCATCGTGGGACAGAACCTGAACAATCTGCGCTCCCTGCGCTTCAACACCGTTGAGGCCGATCTTGAGAATACCTACACCATGCTCACCCGTGCTGTGGTGACTGTCCCCGCAACGTTCTCCAAGGAGCATGCCAACACCATTGAGTACACTACCGACATGGGCACTACAACCTATCAGTTTGTGGTGGCACTGCCCGAGGCTGTCGTCGACGGACTGCTCAACGAGTTCATGACGGCTGGCAGCACGGGTGCCATTGCCGGCAGCAACTTCGACTACTATGACTTCACAGCCACCCTGAACGGTCAGCCCCTGTCGTTGACGGCCAAGAGCGACACCTTGTTGCACTTCCGTATTCCAGAGGGAACAGCCGACAACAGCATCATCAGACTGAGCTGGCTGACGGCTGCCGGTCAGACGGCTTCCTGCAGCATGCCGTTCCGTCCCACCGGCGACTTGCTTTTTGCCGACATTACGCAGACCAACCAGCAGCAGACCGACCGCGCGGTCACCATTGAGACCAGCGACATGGGCATGCCCTGCCTGCACTTCTATGGACTCATCACCGAGTGGTCGTGGGTGGAACTCAGCTTTGCCCAGCCCCTTGCCGAGGGTGGGGTAGAGGTCAGTGACTATCACTTTGTGTTCGAGGTGCTGACCGCCAATGGAAAGCCTCTGCTCCCCCGTGGCTATGAGTTCGCCTGGAACTGGGACTGGAACAACGGCTACCAGTGGACTCCTGGCAACGGTTGCGGTCTTGATACCCACGGACAGTGGCAGACCGTGCGCCTGCCCCTGGCGGCAATAGCCCCCAACGGCATCGGCCAGACTGGCGAAACAATGACCCTCAACGTAGGCTTCCAGCCCTACGAAGACTATGATGCCGACTTCCGTTTTGCAAACTTCCGTATCGTAAAGAAATAACTAAAACACATACAGCTATGAAGAAAATTCTTTCAGTCTTATTTCTGCTCATCGCAAGCGTCGTGACGTTTGCCGCAGAACGCACCGTTTGGGAGGGCAACGAAGCCATCTCGTGGAACCCTGATGTGGCTCCGGGTACACAGTTTGAAACTCCTGAAGGAACCTTTACCGGACTGGTCAAAGGTGACATCATCAGGGTCTATACGACGACAACCTATGACAGTCCTCAGTATGTGCTGACCTATAAGAAAGGTGACGCATGGGAATGGACCGACTTGGAGACGACGGTAACGGATGGTGTTATCTCCTATACTGTGGCCGACGAGACCATCACAACAGAGATTACCGAGCGCGGTCTGATTTTCAGAGGTCAGGCTTATTCCATCACCAAGATTACCATCGAGACTCCTGAAGATGACGGCCCGAAACCTGCGATAGGTGAGACGTACACCGCCTGGACAGGCGAGAAGGTGTTCACCAATACATGGGAAGTATGGGAGCAGATACCTGCCTCGGCCTTTGCACAGGCTCAGGAGGGTATGCTGCTGCGTGCCAAGTTCAAGAATGTTGGCGCCGGAGCTCAGTTGAAGTTCGGTGACAGCACATGGGAAGTGCTGACAGGTACAGAGATTGTCAACATCAGTGGAAGGTATCAGCAGTTTACCATCACAGCTGATATGCAGACCGCCCTGCAGACAGGCGGACTGATCATGAGTGGTACCAGTTTCACACTGACAGCTATTGAGGTCATTAATCCAGCCGACCTAAAACCGCTGACGCTGACCGTACCTGTAACAGGTGGTGACTGGGTGTTCGAAAACGAAGCCCCCACGTTCATCATTCATGCTGTCAATCCCTACGACGAGGCCGTGGTGGCCAATGCCGTAGTTGAAATTGCTACTGACAAGGTGGTTGCGGTAACCACAATGACGAAAGAAGTGACGATTCCTGCTAATGGAACAGAAGATATCGAATTCACTTGGACTGAGCCTGCTCCTGTCGCTGGCTTCTACAAGGCTACTTGTTATGTCAACGACGACTTGGCCCACGCCTTCTTCTTTGGTGTAAATCCTACGGAGATTGTTTCTGCCCCCGACAAGCAGGCCGACTTCGACAGTTTCTGGCAGGCCGCCAAGGAAGAACTGGCTGCCGTCGAGGCTACTGACGAGCCCGTGCTGACCAAGATTGAGAGCCGTTCCACCGCTAATCGCACCGTCTATCTCGTTGAGTTCAAGTCGGTGAGCAATGGCGACGGCGTAGCCGAGACCGTACGCGGCTATTATGCCGAGCCTACCGACGGCAAGAAGCATCCTGTCATCATGCACTATCAAGGCTACGACTCGGGCTACCGTCCTGGTGGCCAGGGCGTTGAGCCCTGGTGTCTCAGCGGCGATGCCGACGAAGCCAGTGCCAACTATGCCGAGTTTATCCTCTCTACCCGTGGTCAGTCTGTCAACAACCGTCCGGCCAGCGAGCGTGCCGATGGCATAGACCGCGACTTCACTAACGAATATGGTGACTGGTTTGCCTATAACTTCGGCAATAAGGACAGCTACTACTATCGTGGCGCCTATATGGACTGCGTGCGTGCCATCGACTTCATGGCATCGCGCCCCACCAGCGATATGACCAACCTCTATGCCGAGGGACAGAGTCAGGGTGGTGCCTTCACCTATGCTGCTGCCGCACTGAGTGGCCGCGAGTTCAAGGCCCTTGCACCTGGCATCGCCTTCATGGGCGACTTCCCCGACTATTTCGAACTGGCCAACTGGCCAGCCTCTGTGGCCCGTGAGAACCAAGGCTCAATGACCGATGCCGAGATGTATGCCTTCCTGAGCTATTTCGACACGAAGAACCTGGCTACGCTCATCAGCAGCAATACGGCTGTCATCGCCACTATCGGTGTACAGGACAATGTGTGTCCGCCACATACTAACATCGCTCCTTACAACAACCTGCCCGAAGGCACCCAGAAGCAGATATCGTTCAATCCTGAGAATGGTCATCAGGTGGCCGACTCTTGGTATAATGACTATATGGCCTTCTTCGCCAGCAAGTATGTTGAGCCGCAGCCCGAGCCGGAACCCGTTGTTCCAGTTTTCGACGAGGACGGCGTGGCCGACCTGTCGAAGTTTGAGGTGCAGGGCGACAAGGTAACCTATGATGCCGAAACCCACACCATGACCACCACCGAGGGCTGGACGGGCGTGCAGCTGACCGTGGCCGACGGTGAGGAAGTGAGCGGCAAGGAGTTGCGCATCACGTTTGCCGAACCTGCTGCCGTGAAGCTCTATGTGAAGTACTCTGACGAGACCGATGCCGATGTCATCATGAGTGATCCTGCCGAGATTCTTTATTTCGAACTTGATGCCGCCAAACAGCTTTATCAGGTGCAGGTGCAGCCCACCGAGGCCACCACGATTACCTTCGTGGAAGTGAAGGTCAATCAGGAATCGACCAAGCCCGTGGTGAAGCCCCTCGAAGAAGGCGAGACCCGTGTGGTCTTCGAAGATCCTGAGGGCGTGGTGATGCAGTGGAACGAGATTGCCCAGATGGACCAGCAGTGGGGAGCCATTCTCGAGGCTGGCGAGCAGTTCTATGTCACCGTGACGGCGCGCACCGAGGGCAGTGAGTGGCCGAAGGTCATCCTGCGCGATGCCACCTCATCGGAAGTGGCTGCTGCAGAACTCAGTGATGTTGAGGCCTATCCTTATATCGTGAAGATCATCCTGACCGAAGGCATGGTGCAGCAACTGAAAGACGGCTTCCGCTTCTCGGGCGACGGTATCACCATTACGCGCATTGAGCTCTACAAACCGGCACCTGCCAAGGAGGGCGACATCAATATCGCTGCCATGAACTTCTTCCGCGATGGCAGCTACGATGCTGAGGCCACCACTATGACCACCACCGCCCGTTGGGGCGAGGCGGGCTGGCAGGTGGGCGACGACCGCTACAGTGATAAGACCCTCGTTATCGTGAACTTCGAGGCTGCCGACTTCCCCGTCACGCTGAAGATGGAGTATATCAACACCGACAATCTCCGCCTTGCCACCTCAGCAGGCGTTCCTGCCGGCAAGACCGAGGTGCAGCTGCCTCTGCCGCTCGACGTGAAGACCATTAGCAAGGTCTACCTCACCTATGCTGAGGCAGCCTCGCTCAGACTGACCGATGCCTCGGTCATTGCAGCCGCCAATGCCCGTCCGCTGACTGGCGAGGCCGTCACCGACGGCATCAGCGAGGTGCAGGCTGGTGCAGGAGCCGATGCTGCCGTCTACAACATGATGGGACAGAAGGTGAGAGTCGTCCGCTCGGCGACGACAGGAGACGCTTGTACCGTAGGTCTTAAGAAGGGCCTTGTCATCGTGGATGGAAAGAAGTATATTGTTAAGTAAAAAGTCACATTATGAACAGATTCTTTCTGATGTTGGGAGCCGTGTGCCTATCCTCTGTGTCCGTCTGGGCATGGCAAGGCGAGGTTAGTATCGAGACCCCGTCGGTGCAGATGCTGCTGCATGCCGACGAGGGACAAGACCTGCGCATGGACTACTTCGGCCCTCGTGTGGCCACGTTGCAGCAGCTGCGCGAGGGGGGCGATGCGTTCGACTTCTCTGCCCTGCCCGCTTTCGGTACCGTCGACATGGTGCACTTGCCTGCGTTGCAGGTGCAGCATGCCGACGGCGACCTCAACCTGGAACTGCAAGTCACCTCCTACAGTTCGGTAGACAACGGCACCGCCGTCGTCCACACCTTCACCCTGCAGGACAAGTTGCAGCCCGTCACCGTGAAGCTCTTTTACAAGGCCTATAAGGAGGTCGACGTGATAGAGACCTGGACCTCGGTCACCAATGGTGAAAAGAAAGCCATCACCTTGAAGCGCTTCGACTCCGGCCACCTGACGCTGCGCCAGGGCGACGTGTGGCTCACTCATCTGCATGGTGACTGGGCCGCTGAGGCCAGCGTGGTGCAAGAGCCCCTCACTATGGGTTGCAAGGTTATCCGCAACACCGACGGTGCACGCAATGCCCATATCGATGCCCCTGAGGTGATGTTCTCACTCGACGGGCAGCCGCAGGAGCACCAAGGGCGCACCATCGGAGCCGCCCTCTGCTGGAGCGGAAACTACGAGCTGCGCATCAATACCTTGCTGAACAAGCAGCACCATTTCTATGCCGGCATCGACCCACAATCCAGCGAGTATGTTCTCGACCCCAAGCAGACATTTGCCACGCCCCATCTGACGCTGGCCTATTCCGAGCAGGGCATGGGCGGTGTTTCGCGCATCTTCCACCGCTGGGCACGCACCTGCGGCATGCTCCATCGCGGCACGCAGACGGGCGACATCCTGCTCAATTCGTGGGAGGGTCTCTACTTCGATATCAACGAGGAGCGCATGTTGCAGATGATGAGCGACATCAGCCAATTGGGCGGCGAGCTCTTCGTGATGGACGACGGCTGGTTCGGCTCTAAATATCAGCGCAACGACGACTCGTCGACCCTCGGCGACTGGATGGTAGACACGAAGAAACTGCCCGGCGGTCTTCGTGCCCTCACCGATGCCGCCAAGGAAAAAGACATCAAGTTCGGCATTTGGATAGAGCCCGAGGCCGTGAACACCAAGAGCGAACTCTTTGAGAAGCACCCCGAGTGGGCCCTGCAGACCAAGGGCCGCCAGCTGAAGTTGGGCCGCGGCGGCACCCAGCTGGTCCTCGACATGACCAACCCTGCTGTGCAGGACTTCGCTTTCGGCATTGTCGACAAGCTGTTGACGCAATACCCCGAGATCTCCTACATCAAGTGGGATGCCAACGCCAGCATTCAGAACTACGGCTCGCTCTATACGCCCATGTCGAAGCAGTCGAACGTCTACGTGGACTATCACCTCGGCCTGCTGAAGGTGCTGCAGCGCATTCGTGAGAAATATCCGCAGGTGGTCATTCAGGACTGCGCCTCGGGTGGTGGTCGTGCCAATTACGGGTTGCTGCCTTACTTCGACGAGTTCTGGGTCAGCGACAATACCGATGCCCTGCAGCGTGTATATATACAATATGGTACGAGCCTCTTCTTCCCTGCCAATGCCATGGCCTGCCACATCAACCACTGTCCCTACTGGAACACGGGTGGCCGCATCATCCCTATCAAGTTCCGCTGCGACGTGGCCATGAGCGGCCGTCTCGGCATTGAGCTGCAGCCCAAGGACATGACCGACGAGGAGCGCCTGCAGGTCACAACCTGCTTCCGTGACTACAAGGAAATTCGCAACACCGTGCAGACGGGCGACCTCTATCGCCTCGTCTCTCCCTATGACCGCAAGGGTGTGGCTGCGCTGATGTATGTATCTACTCCCCTCCCTCACAGGGAGGGGCAGGGGGGAGAGTCTTGTCTCTTTGTCTACAAAACCGACAACTACTACAACCAGCCCCTGCCGCGCATCCGCCTGGCCGGACTCGACCCCGACAAGACCTACACCCTGACGGAGAAGAACGTCCGTGCCTGGAAAGAGCCCTGCTCGCTCAGCGGCAAGCAGTTCACGGGCCGTTTCCTCATGCAGGTAGGCATCGAGGTGCCCCTGTGGGAAGACTATGCCTCGCGCGTGTTTGAACTGAAATAGCAGAAACGGTTATGGCAAGAAAGGCTCTGATACTCTTCGCGCTGGTAGCACTGGTGGCTTGCGGCAGTAGGCAACCGGCTGACTTCGTCACCGTGAGCGACGGTCACTTCGAGCGTGGCGGCACACCTTATTATTATATAGGCACCAATTTCTGGTATGGGGCCATCCTCGGCTCTGAAGGTCAAGGTGGCAACCGTCAGCGCCTCTGCGAGGAGCTCGACGCGATGAAGGAGGCCGGCATCGATAACCTGCGCATCCTGGTGGGTGACGACTACTGCTGCGACCCAGCACAGGAGGAACAAGGGCTGAACTCGGTATTCCTCTGCGACAGCACTACGATGGGTATCATTCGTGAAAGCATCGGCAAGATATATGAATAGAATCACTAAAACATTGTTATTAACCATCACCCCACTTATAATGACGGCACAAACAAACACAATATTGCCTTATAAGAATCCGCAGTTGCCCGTTGAGCAGCGCGTGGACGACCTGCTACAGCGCATGACGCTCGACGAGAAGGTGGGGCAGATGAACCAGCTGGTGGGCATCGACCACTTCCTGCACAGCAAGGAGGGCATGACAGAGGAAGAGCTGGCCACAAACACGGCCAACGCTTTCTATCCCGGCCTGACGGCGAACGACCTGGAGCAGATGACGCGTAGGGGACTGGTGTCCAGTTTTTTGCATGTGCTGACGCTCGAAGAGGCCAACCGCCTGCAACAGTTGGCCATGCAGAGCCGTCTCGGCATACCGCTGTTGATTGGTATCGATGCCATTCACGGCAATGCCAAGTGTCAGGGCAACACGGTTTATCCCACCAGCATCGGCCTGGCCTGCTCGTTCGACACGGCGATGGCCGAGCGCATAGCCCGCCAGACTGCCCGTGAGATGCGCGCGATGAACATGCACTGGACGTTCAACCCGAACGTCGAGGTGGCTCACGATGCCCGCTGGGGGCGCTGCGGCGAGACCTTTGGCGAAGACCCTTGCCTCGTGGCACGTATGGGAGCCGCCACGATGCGCGGCTACCAACGGCGGCTCAACACGACCGACGACGTGCTGGCCTGCGTGAAACACATGGTGGGCGGCTCGCAGTCGGTCAACGGCACCAACGGCGCGCCCTGCGACGTGTCGGAGCGCACACTGCGCGAGGTATTCTTCCCGCCCTTCCGCGAGACGCTTAGCCAGGCCGACTACAGCAGCGTGATGATGTCGCACAACGAGCTTAACGGCACGCCCTGCCACACCAACCGATGGCTGATGCAGCAGGTGCTACGCCGAGAATGGGACTTCCACGGCTTCGTGGTGAGCGACTGGATGGATATAGAGCACTGCGTGGACCAGCACCACACGGCTGCCACCCATAAGGAGGCCTTCCGACAGGCCATTGAGGCCGGCATCGATATGCACATGCACGGCCCGGAGTGGCAGCAGGCCGTGGTGGAACTGGTAAGCGAGGGGCGCATCCCTGAGAGCCGCATCGACGAGAGCGTGCGTCGCATTCTCACGGCGAAGTTCCGTTTGGGGCTGTTCGAGCACCTGTTTGCATCGGCAGAGGAGCGCGACCGCGTCATTGGTTGCGCTGAGCATCAGCAGACGGCACTTGAGGCTGCCAGACAGGGCATCGTGCTACTAAAGAACAATGGCCTGCTGCCGCTAAACGCTCACGCCAAACCGTTCAAGAACATCCTCGTGACGGGCATCAATGCCAACGACCAGAACATTATGGGCGACTGGAGCGAGCCGCAGCCCGAACAGCAGGTGTGGACCGTGCTGCGCGGACTGCACGAGAAAGCATCCCGTGCCAACGTGCGCTTCGTTGACCAAGGCTGGGACCCGCGCCACATGCAGCGCGAGAAGATCGAGGAGGCCGTGGCTGCTGCCCGCGAGGCCGACCTGAACATCGTGTGCTGCGGCGAGTATATGATGCGCTTTCGTTGGAACGACCGCACCTGTGGCGAGGATACCGACCGCGACAACATCGACCTGGTGGGCTTGCAGCAAGAACTCATAGACCGCGTGGCTGCCACGGGCAAGCCCTTGTTGGTCATCGTCATCAGTGGTCGACCGCTTGCCCTCACACATATTGTGGATAAGGCATCGGCGGTGCTCTATGCCTGGGAACCGGGACAGATGGGCGGCTGGGCCATTGCCGACATCATCTACGGCGACGTGAACCCTTCTGCCAAGCTGGCCATGACGCTGCCTCGCTCGGTGGGACAGGCGGCGGTGTACTACAACCACAAGGCCAGCGCCTACTTCCACCCCGTGGTGTGCGGCCCGTCGGAACCGCTGTTTCCCTTCGGCTTCGGTCTCAGCTACACCACCTACGCTTACAGTCGTTTGTCGGCAGAGGTGGCAGACAACAATCAGATTGTAGTAAAGGTAACGGTGAAGAACCTGGGCACGGTGGCCGGCACGGAGATTGTGCAGCTTTACGTTCACGACCAGGTGTCATCGGTGGCCCGCCCAGTGAAGGAGCTGAAAGACTTCTGCCGTGTTGCGCTCGCAGCAGGCGAGGAGCGTGAGGTGGTGTTCCGTCTGCCTGTCTCGGCCTTGGCTTTCTACGATGCGCAGATGCGCTACACCGTGGAGCCCGGCCTCTACGACATCCTCGTAGGCGGCAGTAGCCGCGACTGCGACCTGCTAAAGACAACTATAGAAATAAAATAACCACAAAAAACGACTATGAAGAAAGCATTTCTTACATTCCTTGTCCTGTTTGCTGCGATATTATCGCAGCCCCAGCCCGCACAGGCCCAGCAGCGCGAGGCCCTCATCGACCGCATGACCGCCCTGCAGCAGCGTGGCTACATGTTTGGCCATCAGGACGACCCCTTCTACGGACTGACGTGGGAGTGGGAACGTGGCCGCAGCGACGTGCGCGAGGTGGCCGGCGACTATCCCGCCGTGATGGGCTTCGACCTGGGCGGCATCGAGATGGGCGACGCAAAGAACCTGGACTCCGTGCCCTTCACCCGCATCCGCGAGGAGCTGCTGGCCCATGTGGAGCGCGGCGGTATCGTCACCCTGTCGTGGCACCCGCGCAACCCACTCACGGGCGGCACCGCCTGGGACAATGGCGACACGATTGTCGTGGAGAGCATTCTGCCTGGCGGCACGCAGCATCGTAAGTTCCTGTTATGGATGAAGAACGTGCGTAACTTTCTCGTCACGCTGAAGAACAAGGATGGTCAGCCCGTGCCCATCATCTTCCGTCCCTGGCACGAGAACAACGGTGCTTGGTTCTGGTGGGGCTCCCGGCAGTGCATGCCCCGTGACTATCATGCCCTGTGGTGCATGCTGCAAGACTATCTGCTCAGCGAAGGGCTCGACAATATGGTGTGGAGCTGGAGCCCGAACCTGGGAGTGGCCTCCTCCTTGTCCCCCTCTGGGGAGAAGACCGATAGCTTGTCTTTGGGGGCTTCTTATCCCGGCGACGATCGTGTCGACCTGCTGGGCCTCGATGCCTATCAGTGGGGCACGGAAGAAGACTTCGTGCGGCAACTGAATGATGACCTGCTGATGCTCACCCACTATGCCGAGCGGCGGGGCCGGCTGCTTGCCCTCACCGAGTGCGGACTGCAGAACCTGCCCGACCCCACATGGTGGACGCGCGTGCTGAAGCCGCAGATTGACAAATACCCCATCTGCTACTTCCTCGTTTGGCGCAATGCCCGCAAGGAGTTCTACGGGCCCGTTCCCGGCAGCAAGAACGCCCTCTACTTCAACGAGATGATTCGCAACAAGAACGTGCTCATGCTGAAGGACATCGCCCAGTAACGAGAGCCGCCACCCAGCGACGGCAGCAAGGACAGGACAAAAGAAAATTGCGCTTTTCTTTTGCTCTGCCCTTGTTTTTGTGTATCTTTGCACGCAGAATAACATTACCAACACATCATCAGCACCATTATCTCATGAAACGAACAATCCTATTGGCAATCATCGCCGCCACCCTTGCCGCCACGGCCTCGGCACAGGGACAGCGCCGCCGCGCGCCGCGCGAAGCCTTCCAGACCGACACCCCCATGGCCCACGACCCCGTAATGGCCAAGGAGGGCGACACCTACTACGTCTACTCCACAGGCTGGGGCATCCAGCAGATGACCTCGAAGGACCGCAAGACGTGGACCGTGTTGCCGCAGCCGCTCATGACCGTCATACCTGGCTGGACCACCGACTCTGTGCCTGGCTTCAGGGGCCATGTGTGGGCCCCCGATGTGCTGCAGTGGCACGGCCGCTGGTGGCTGGCTTACAGCTGCTCCACCTTCGGCAAGAACGGCTCGGCCATCGGTCTGCTGAGCACCCATTCGCTCGCTGCCGGCCTGTGGAAGGATGAAGGCTGCATTGTCTGCTCGCACGATTGGAAGCGGGATGCTGCCGGCCAGCCCACGGGCGACAACTGGAACGCCATAGACCCCAACTTCGTCATTGATGATGACGATTCGCCCTGGCTGGTGTGGGGCTCGTTCTGGGACGGCATTCAGCTGGCGCGCCTTGACACCACTATGCATCTGGCATCGAAGCCCGTCACCATTGCCCGTCGCCACCAGCTGGGCGACCCCAATGCTGCTGAAAATCCCACCTCGCGTTTTGCTGGCCGCAACGCCATCGAGGCCCCCTTCATCTTCAAGCACGGTGGCTACTACTATCTCTTCGTATCGTGGGACTACTGCTGCCGTGGGGCCAAGAGCAACTACCGCGTGGCCGTGGGGCGCAGCACCACCGTCAGCGGCCCCTATCTGGACCGCGAGGGCCGCGACATGCTCGCTGGCGGCGGCACCCTCTTCCTGGAGGGCGACAAGCAACAGTGGGAAGCCGCAGGCCACTGTGCCGCCTACACCTTCGACGGTCAGGACCTGTTCGTCTGCCACGGCTACAGCACGCAGCGGAACGGTGCCGCCATGCTCTTGCAGCGCACCATCGGCTGGACAGACGACGGATGGCCTGAACTTGTTGCTCAGTAAAGATAGGAGGAAAGCCCAATTTATGCATAAATTCATCCGATTTATGCGTAAATTGAATGAATTTATGCATAAATAGCCTTTGAGACGATATAAACAAGACGGCAATCCTAATGGGGTAGGGTTGCCGTTTTATTCTGTTTGTCGAACGAAAAGTGTCGGTCACTGGCAAGAAAGTTGCAGACCCTTTGGCGGCAAAAGCGTAACTTTGCACCCAACAAAAAACAAACAAACGAAAGCAAAAAATGAAAAGTTTCAAGGAAAGAGTTGCAGAACTTCGCCAACACCACGAGGAGCTGCTTTCGCGCAAGAACGAGCCGCTGAGCCCTGACTGCTCGGGCAAGGAGATGTTCTGCTATGCCGGCGACGGCATCTACCAGAAGTACCGCTACCCTGTGCTGACAGCTGACCACACACCGCTGGAGTGGCGATATGATTTCTGTGAGAAGGACAACCCCTACCTGATGCAGCGCATCATAATGAACGCGGTGCTGAACGCCGGGGCCATCCGCCTGGATGGGCGCTACTTGCTGGTGTGCCGCGTGGAGGGGGCCGACCGCAAGAGCTTCTTCGCCGTGGCCGAGAGCCCTAACGGCATCGACAACTTCCGCTTCTGGGAGGAGCCCGTCACCATGCCCGACACGGAGGAGCCCGCCACCAACATCTACGACATGCGACTGACGCAGCACGAGGACGGCTGGATCTACGGCGTGTTCTGTGCCGAGCGCCACGATGACAGCTGCCCAGGCGACCTCTCGGCAGCCACGGCCACGGCGGCCATAGCGCGCACACGAGACCTGAAAACGTGGGAACGACTGCCCGACCTGAAGTCGAAGAGCCAGCAGCGCAACGTGGTGCTGCATCCCGAGTTCGTGGATGGGCGGTACGCCTTCTACACCCGTCCGCAGGACGGCTTCATCGACACCGGCAGCGGCGGCGGCATAGGCTGGGCGCTGGTGGACGACATCACCCATGCCGAGGTGAAGGAGGAGCGCATCATCAACGCGCGCCACTACCACACCATCATGGAGGTGAAGAACGGCGAGGGCCCGCACCCCATCAAGACCGACCGCGGATGGCTGCACTTGGCCCACGGCGTGAGGGCCACGGCCAGCGGACTGCGCTACGTGCTCTACATGTACATGACGGCCCTTGACGACCCCACGCGCGTCATCGCCCAGCCGGGCGGCTACCTGCTGGTGCCCGAGGGCGAGGAGTATGTGGGCGACGTGATGAACGTGGCCTTCGCCAATGGATGGATCAAGGATCCCGACGGGCGCGTGCTGATCTACTACGCCACGGCCGACACGCGGTTGCACGTGGCCGTGTCGTCGGTAGACCGCCTCACAGACTACTGCATGAACACCCCCGAGGACGGGCTGACCACTGCCGCCTCGGTAGAGACCATCAAACGGCTAATCAATAAAAATAGACTCTCCTCCGACCCCTCCCTGGAGGGAGGGGAGTAGTTTGACTTTCCTCTTCAGATAGCAATAACGATTAAAATGGAAGAAATAATAAAGCAAAATAAAGTAACAACTCCCTTCCCTCACAGGGAGGGGCAGGGGGTGAGTCTCTTAGAGAAAATAGGCTACGGCCTAGGCGACATGTCGGCATCGATGTTTTGGAAACTCTTCGGTGCCTACCTGATGATATTCTATACCGACGTGTTCGGCATGTCGGCGGCGGTGGTGGGAACCATGTTCCTCATCACCCGAGTGTGGGACTCGCTGTTCGACCCCATCGTGGGGGTGGTGGCCGACCGCACGGAGACGCGCTGGGGCAAGTTCCGCCCCTATCTGCTGTGGCTGGCGGTGCCCTTCGGCCTGATGGCCGTCCTGACGTTCTACACACCGCCCTTCGGCGAGACGGGCAAGGTGGTCTACGCCTTCGTGACCTACTCGCTGATGATGATGGTCTACTCGGCTATCAACGTGCCCTATGCTTCGCTGCTGGGCGTGATGAGCCCCCATCCGCAGGACCGCAACGTGCTCTCTACCTTCCGTATGATGTTTGCCTACATAGGCTCGTTCGTAGCCCTGCTGCTGTTCATGCCGCTGGTGAATGCCTTTACTGGGGGCGACACGCAGCAGGAGGTGCAGCAGCACGGATGGCTGATGGCCGTAGGGGTGATTGCCGTGGCCTGCACACTGCTGTTTCTGGGCTGCTTCAGGCTGACGAAGGAGCGTGTGAAGCCCGTGAAGCAGGCAAAGACACCGCTGAAGACCGACATACGCGACCTGCTGAGCAACCGCCCGTGGTGGATATTGCTGGGGGCTGGCATTGCCTCGCTGGTGTTCAACAGTATTCGCGACGGGGCTACGGTCTACTACTTCAAATATTTTGTAGACGAGACGGCCTTCGGCGACGTGACCATCGCAGGCATTCCGTTCGTGCTGAGCGGACTGTATCTGGCCGTGGGACAGGCTTCTAATATAATAGGTGTGGTGCTGGCAGCTCCGGTGGCATCGAAGATTGGCAAGCGGCAGACGTTCATGTGGGCCATGATCATCGCCACGGTGCTCTCGGTGGTCTTCTACTTCGTGGGCCGCGACCAGCTGGGACTGATCTTCGGTCTGCAGGTGCTCATCTCGATCTGTGCCGGCAGCGTGTTCCCCCTGCTGTGGAGCATGTATGCCGACTGCGCCGACTACTCGGAGCTGAAGACGGGCAACCGCGCCACGGGACTGATCTTCTCGTCGAGCTCGATGAGCCAGAAGTTCGGATGGGCTATAGGCACCGCCGTCACCGGCTGGCTGCTCGCTGCCTTCGGCTTCCAGGCCAACGCTGTGCAGAACGCTGAGACCATACAGGGCATCAAGATGTTCCTGTCGCTGCTGCCTGCCGTGGGCACCGCCCTGAGCGTGGCCTTCATTTTCTTCTATCCGCTCACGGAACAGAAAATGCAGGAAATCACGAATCAACTGGAGTCTTTGCGAAAAAAGAAATAAAAGCAGCTGAAAATCTTCATTCTTCACTCTTCACAAAAAATGACGCTACAAGAACTGAAACAATCGGCCCGACAGCTGCTGGAAGAGAATATCCTCAGCTTCTGGCTCACAAAAATGGTGGACCGCGAGAACGGCGGCTTCTATGGCCGCATAGACGGCAACAACGTGCTGCACCCCAAAGCCGACAAAGGGGCGGTGCTCAATGCCCGAATACTGTGGACCTTCGCTGCTGCCTACAGGGTGTTAGGGGAAAAAGCCTATCTCGATGCCGCCTTGAGGGCAAAAGCCTATCTGCTCGACCACTTCATAGACCGTAAGAATGGCGGCATATACTGGACGGTAGACTACCAGGGCCGTCCGCTGGACATGAAGAAGCAGTCGTATGCCATAGGCTTCGCCATCTACGGCATGAGCGAGTTGGCACGGGCCACGGGCGACGAAGAGGCGCTGAATTGTGCCGTCGCCCTGTTCAATACGCTGGAGCAGCATGCCTACGACAGCCGGAACATGGGCTATATAGAAGCGCTGACGTACGACTGGCGGCCCATCGGCGACATGCGCCTGTCGTATAAGGACGAGAACGGCAGCCGCACCATGAATACCCACCTGCACATTCTGGAACCCTACACCAACCTCTATCGTGTGTGGAAAGACAGTCGGCTGGAGCGCCAACTGCGTGTTCTGATCAAGATCTTCACTGAAAAGTTGCTCAACCCCGAGACCAAGCACCTCGACCTGTTCTTCGACGACGAGTGGCAGGGCAAGCGCAACATAGAGAGCTATGGCCACGACATAGAAGCCGCCTGGCTGCTGACCGAGGCGCTGGAGGTGCTGGGCGATGAGGAGCTGATGGCGAAGACCATGCCTATCGTCAACGAGATAGCCCATGCCTCAGAGGAGGGACTGCTGCCCGACGGCTCGATGATTCACGAGAAAAACCTGACCACCGGCGTGGAAGACCGTGAACTGCACTGGTGGGTGCAGTGCGAGAACGTCATCGGACAACTGAACCAGTATCAGCACTTTGGCCACGACGAGGCTGCCCTGCAAAAGGCACTTCTCTGTTACCAGTATATACAGGATAACCTCGTAGACCGCGAGCACGGCGAGTGGTACTGGAGCTGCCGTCCCAACGATAGTATTCACTCAGCGACAAAGAATGCGCTTGGCTTGTCCAAGAATCGCGACGAAGACAAGGCCGGCCCCTGGAAGTGCCCCTATCACAACAGCCGCATGTGTCTGGAAATCATCGAGAGAATAGGATAGTACGCAAGAAAGTGTTGGGCGAGAACCCCTGCAAACGATTTTGGGCGAGAACCCCTGCAAACGAAAAACGAAAAAGAGAGGCCATTAGGTCTCTCTTTTTGTAATCCTCTTGGAATCATTTGTGATCCGCTTGGGGCTCGAACCCAAGACCCCAACATTAAAAGTGTTGTGCTCTACCGACTGAGCTAGCGGATCAGGGCTTTCGTCTGAAAGCGGCTGCAAAGGTACGATGTTTTTTTGAAAAGACCAAATTTTAAGAGGCTTTTTTGCAGTTTTATTTGTCGGCCGCTTTTTCAGCAGCATGAGTAGCTGTTTACTTGGTGGTCTGTTCGGTTGCTTTCTGCTCGTCTTCCAGTATGGCCTTTTGGTAGCACTCGCGGCAGAGTGGCTCATACTCGCTGGTCTCGCCAAGGAGCACGCGGCGGTCGCTGCTCACCTTGCGGTGACTGACGTATGCCAGATTGCCGCAACGCACACAGATGGCATGCACTTTGGTCACCTCGTCGGCAATGGCGCAGAGACCAGGCATCGGACCGAAGGGAATGCCTTTATAGTCCATGTCAAGACCGGCCACAATGACGCGCACGCCGCGGTTGGCCAGCTCGTTGCACACGTCGATAAGGCCCATGTCGAGGAACTGTGCCTCGTCGATGCCCACAACGTCGATGTCGCTGGCTAGCAGCAGGATGGAGGCCGAAGAGTCGATGGGGGTGGAGAGAATGTGGTTCTGGTCGTGGCTGACCACATCTTCTTCTGAATAGCGCACGTCGATGCTGGGTTTGAAGATTTCTACCCTTTGGCGAGCAAACTTGGCACGGCGCATGCGGCGGATGAGTTCCTCGGTCTTGCCCGAGAACATGGAGCCGCACACCACCTCGATGCGGCCTGGGCGATGGGGCTCGCCCGAGAAGTTTTCTGTCATAACTGGTCTGTTTTGCTTACAAAAGTACAAATACGTTTTAAAAATTGCAAAGAATCGGCGTGTTTTTTGACTATAATTAAATAAATACTTATTTTTGCATGCTGTATGGGAACGCTATACATTGTGCCGACACCCGTCGGCAATATGGAGGACATGACCTACCGCGCAGTGCGCATCCTGAAGGAGGTAGATGTGGTGTTGGCCGAGGATACTCGCACGTCGGGTATTCTGCTGAAGCATTTCGATATTCACAACCATCTGCTCTCTCACCATAAGTTTAATGAGCATGGCACGAGCCAGTCGGTCGTTGAGCGATTGCTGGCCGGGCAGAACGTGGCGCTGATCAGCGATGCCGGCACGCCGGGCATCAGCGATCCGGGCTTCTTCCTGGTGCGCGAGGCTGTGAGGGCTGGGGTGGAGGTGCAGTGCCTGCCTGGAGCTACGGCTTTTGTGCCGGCACTGGTCAGCAGCGGTCTGCCTTGCGACCGTTTTGCCTTTGAGGGCTTCCTGCCGCAAAAGAAGGGGCGGCAGACGAAGATACTCTCGCTGGCCGACGAGCCGCGAACGATGATTTTCTATGAGTCGCCCTACAGGCTGGTGAAGACGCTGGAGCAGTTTGCCGAGGCCTACGGAGCAGAGCGCCAAGTGAGTGTGTGCAGGGAAATTTCAAAGGTGCACGAGGAGAGTGTGCGCGGCACGCTGGCTGAGGTTGCAGCCCATTTCAGGGAGCATGAGCCTAAGGGCGAAATTGTGATTGTGCTGGCAGGAAAGGAGAATTCTTCGCAAGCGAAGCATAAAGACTTGATAATTTAGAATTAAACTATAATTCCTATGAAAAAGATTATTTTATTTGCATCGCTGGCACTGGCCGTGACGGCATGCAAGGATTCAAGCAAGGGCCAGATTGCCGCTCTTGAACAGCAGTGCGACTCGCTGAGCCAGTTGGTCGCTCAGAAAGACAACGAGATCGACGATATGGTGGGCACGCTGAACGATATTGAAGCAGGCTTCCGTGAGATCTCGGCTGCTCAGGGACGAGTGTCGGTGGCCCAGAGTGGCGAGGGTGCTAATTCGGCCACGCTGATTCGTGAGAACATGCAGTTCATTCAGAGTACGATGCAGCAGAACCGCGAGCTCATCAACAAGCTGCGCAAGCAGTTGCGTGAGAGCACCATCAACGGCGAACAGCTGAAGCGCACACTCGACAATCTGACGGCTCAGTTGGTGGAGAAAGACCAGCAGTTGCGCGAACTGCGCGAGCAGCTGGAGGCCAAGGAGATACACATTGCCGAACTGGATGAGACCATTGCCAGCCTGACAGAGGACGTGACGGCCCTGCAGGAGGAAACGACCTCGAAGTCGGAGACCATCTCCGTGCAAGACAAACAGCTGAACACCGCCTGGTTCGTGTTCGGAACGAAGAAAGAGCTGAAGGAGCAGAACATCCTGAAAGACGGCAAGGTGCTGCAGCAGAACTTCAACAAAGACTACTTCACGAAGATTGATATTCGCGTAGACAAGGAAATCAAACTATATTCGCGCGATGCTGAGATTCTGACGGCTCATCCTGCCAGCAGCTACACGCTGCAGCGCGATGCCAACAAACAGTATGTGCTGCGCATCACCAATCCCAGTCAGTTCTGGAGTACCAGCAAGTATCTGGTGGTGCTGGTGAAATAGAAATTCAACAAAAAGCGGATACAAAAAAAGTCGTCGGGTAGGGAACTGCCCGGCGACTCTTTTTTCACTATATTTTACAAATTTGCTGCTTGCCGATGTTTGTGAATTATTTGATGAAGATCTTGCGTGCTGTATTGCCTTTGCGCTCGATGTAGATGCCCGATGTGCCCACGCTCTCTACGCGGCGGCCATCGAGGGTGTAGTAGGTTGCAGTAGCGTCAGCGTCGTGCGTGATGTTTACGATGCCGTTGTACACGCTTTCCTTCGGGCTCTGCAGCAAGGCGAGTTCCTTGACGATGGCACCGTTAGTAGACTGGCGCGTTGTCAGAATGCCAGTCACGTCGTAGGTCTTGCCAGCGTAGTTCGAGGGAACGGTAATTCCATTGATGCCGAACGTGTTGAAGAGGCGGATGTAGTTGCCTCCCATGACGGCAAACAGGCCGCTGAAATCTTCGTAGGTGGTGCGCTGCATCTCGATGCCCTGCAGGGTGATCAGATTGGCATACTGCGTCTGGTCAACGCTGGATACATCGGTGACGATGACAGGCTCTGCTGCCGTTCCTTCGGTGACCGTTACGCCCACGCTCATGTCGAAGGTCTGGTCTGCATTGATGACAGGAACGTCGTTCGTGGAAGTTCGGCTGCCGATGATGATGCCGTTCATCACTGCCGTATTGTTGAGCGAGAGCGTGCTCCCCGTCAGGAGAATGCTGCCCGAGGCATCGCGCAGATAAACATTGTTGTTATTGACGTAAAGAACCTGTGCGTTTGTCAATCTGAGCACAATCTTGGTGTCGGTAGGCAGCTGCTTGAAGGCGGCAATGTCGTTAGCCACGATGTTGTCTTCAACGGTTACAGTGCACTGTGCTGAAAGGTTGTTGTCGCTGGTCACGGTGATGACTGCCGTTCCTACGGCAACACCTGTCACCACGCCGTCCTGACTGACGGTTGCCACGTTCTTGTTGTCAGTACTCCAAGTCAGCTTGTTCTTGGCCGATTCAGGGACGAGCGTAGCCTGCAGTTTGATGCCGGCACCGATGTTCGTGGTGGCAGTTGCAGGCAGGGTGATAGCTGTCAGAATGTTGGCATCGAACACATCGAAGGTGATGTTGCCGTTGACGGTCTTGATGTTCCGCAGTCCGAAATCGTTAGCCTTGCCAGCCCATGTCTTCAGGTTGCCAGGGGTAGTGATGTTCGACAACTCGGTTACATTGCCAGTTCCTGGGAAAGGATCGGAGGAACGACCGTAGCCAGTGTTGTTTGTTCTGGCCCTGACCAGTTCGAAATAGTTGTGCGCAGGATTCTTGTTCACTGAATTGCTTTGCAGGCTCCATACCGACGCATTGGTGGAGTCGACACGGAAGACGAGCATTCCTTGGCCGGGCAGGGCTGCATCCCACTTCTGCGTGCGCTGACGGTTCTCCAGCAGGAAATACTCCTTGTTGACGGGCGAATCCAGACGATAGCCTGTGTGTGTCTTTGCCAGTGGCTCCAGGGTGTAGCTGCCCAGTGACTTGATGGTTGTGGGGGTGGAGAAACCGAAGAAATACTTCTCGAACAGGGTGTAGCCAGCTGGTGTGCGGCTGTCGTTCAGATAGCTTCCGCCTGCCATGATTGACCATTCGGCTGGGTGGTTGCTCTCGCCTCCGCTCTCGCTGTAGTCGGTATCGTAGAGGTCGGGTATGCCCATTACGTGGCTGAACTCATGGCAGATGGTGCCTATACCGTCAATCTGTGAGCGGCCGGTACGTCCGTAGAGCTCGGTAGAGCAGGCATAGCGCTCAAGACGAACACCGTCCATCGTGACATACCACTGCGTGGCAGGGTTGTAGATTATGCTGGCGTGTGGCCAGATAAGACGCGAGTCATTGCCGCCGATGTTGGAGCCGTTGCCGGCAAAGATGAAGTAGATCATGTCGACAAAGCCGTTGTTGTCGCGGTCGTAGTCTTTGAAGTTCACCAGTGGGTTGGCGGCCTGAACAATCTCATAGTTGAGCTGGGCCACATTGTTAAGACCGTTGGGATAGTACTGGCTGCGATCCACCTGTATCGGGCCGATGATGTCGAACGAAGTATTGAACTTGCCATTGGAGTTGTCGAGGAAATAGTCATGCACGCTGCCGGTGTAGACTTCGTTGTCGAAGCCGGTGTAGTTCTCCTTGTTGACCATGTCTTCCACGATGGTGGCATAGTCTTCGCGCGAGAAACTCTTGTCGTTGAATTCCACGAGGATGATGAGGCCCTTGAAGTTTTCGTAGGTATTGGCCTTCTTGCCTATCTGCTGGCGTGCAAGGGCACGGCTTTTCATCTCTTGTTCCCTGGCCAGTTGTACGGTCTGGGTCATTTCGGGCTTCAAGAACTTGTCGACGCTCTGCAGATAGGCCTCTTCGGCCACTGAGCGCATGTCGGCATCGTGGGCCACCATGCCAGTGGCCTTCAACTGGCCGGCTTTCTTCTGTGCATACACGTAGAATCCCTTTGTGTCTTTGACAACGGTGTAGCCGTCGGCAGTAGTGGTGAAGTGGCACCACTCGTCGCCCAGGAGGCTGATGGTCACGTAGGTACCGTCAGGTTGTTGCACTTTCACTTTTTCTCGTTTAGCAGGAACGGCCAGCATGCTGATGGCTGCCATCAGCAGCGTCATGCTTAGTAGTAGTCTTATTTTCTTCATGTTTAATATTATTTCTAATCACATTTTGTATTGAATTGCAAAAATACGCATTATTTCTGAATTTGCCAAACAAAAGGGTAAAAAACAAAAATCTCCCACGACTGACGAGCCGTGAGAGACCTTTGCTATATAGTTAGGAAATGTGATTTTTACTTCGCGATGAACTTCTTGCCATCCTTGATGATGAGGCCCTTCAGAGCCTTACCGTTCAGCTTCTGTCCGTTCAGGTTGTAGTAGCCACTGGTGGTGTTGCTCTTGTCGCGGCTCACCTCGTCAATGCCGTCATACACAACATCCTCCAACTTGGCATCGCCCTGCAGGACTACGATGGGAGTCTCTGAACGCATGCCACGGCCTTTGATGTAGATGACGCAAGAACGACCAGTTACACTTGAGGGCAGCGGATCGCAAGCGACGGTGGCATAGCCATAGCCTTGGCGGAACTCAATGTCATTGCTAATCCGAGGACCGGCCTCTACAAAGTCTAATGTAGAGATCCAGTCAGGCAGTTCATAGAAATAGTTTTCGATGCCCTGGTCGTCGAGCCAAGGATAGGCGGTGTAGATCTGAACTGCATCTTGCAGACCTTCGTACATGTTGGCGACAGTCTTGCCATCGGCAGAAACCTTCAGCACGTTCAGGTTCTTGATTTCTTCGTCGTTCTCATTGTAGCCAGTTGCCAGCACTTCGGTATAGTCGAAGAGAGCATGGAAGGTCAAATCGACAACAATATCTCCGTAGCTAAAGGAACCTGTGCTGTCAGGCACAGCGGTTTTATAAGCAAACATGCTTGTTGTATAGTCAAAATCTTCGCCTTCTTGTGGAATTGAACCAGTGAAGTCCACGTCAACGCCAGATTGGTCAAAACCAGTAATCACGACGGCAAACTTCTCGTTCAGCGTAACAGGCTGTTCTACCAAACTGCCGAAATCGTCCTGATATTCGTTTTTGAACTGAAGAGAATAAAGATACACAACTCCTTCAGAGGTGTTTTGTGTGTTATAAGGTCCACCAATTTTATTCTGATTATTAGCTGTTGCATAGAATCTGCCCAGCACCTTGTCGCCAATAATTTCTTCTCCTTCTTCGTCCTTCTCAACATTGTAGAAAGTCATAGTGAGCTTGGCATCACCAGTCAGCGGCTGCTTCATGGTGTAAACAATAGAATGGACAGAAGTAAGGTACATGTTGTAAGGACGAGGATAAATCTGGGAAAGACCAAACAGCGTATATTCACTACCATCTTTCGTCGTCAACTTGCCATTGCCAAATAAGTAACTGGTCTTCTCGTCAGGATGAACGCTACCCCATGCGTATGAGCCAAGACTATGGGTAGCGTCATAGAATGTCATGTCGGCCAGCGAGTCCTTTTGCATGACACAACCGAAGTATTCAGGATTTGTCTGTGCTAATTGAGTATAATTTTCACTACTAGCAACCCAGTTGTCGTTAAATTCTTTAAGAGAGAAACTGTTAGTGCCATCAGAAAGAACAGGAGTGTCTCCATAGTTGTTGTAGCCATTAGTCTGATAGCAACCAGAAGAACCGAAGTGAAAATCGCCATTAGCTTCAGCTTCGTATGCTTCTTCGCGCCAAGTCCATGTCGTGTTGGCAGGATTGGTTGACTTGTTTACGAACGTCAAATCACCATAAGGCGGTAAAATCAGAATTGAAGAGTAGTAATGGCTACCCTCAATACTTTCACCAGCCCACATAGCACAATCGGGTTTAGTGTAATAAACACCATTGGCTTTCGAACGGCGAGCTACCTTTTTCAAGTCTTTTACGGAGTTACTGATGGAAGCCTGCTTCATCATGTTGGCTTTTTCCACCTTTGCCTTACCGTCGAAAGACGCCTTTTCTGGCTTCTGCTGAGCGTTTGCTGCAACCACTGCCAGTGAGAGTAACATGGGTAATAAAATTTTCTTCATAAGCATTTGGTTTTAAATGAAACGAATATGTTATATAATTACTATTTTCCTTTATCTCAACGAGAACGTTGCCCACGAGCCTGAGTTCTTGCTGTTCTCCAGTTTGATGTTGTTTAGGTCAAATCCCGTTGTGACAGGCTTTCCTGTAAACTCCTGGCAGAAGTACTCAATGAACGTGCTGAGCGAGGGGAACATGGTCAGCAACTTCTGCAAGTTCTCTGAAGGAGGCAGCATGGTTATCGTGACTCTCTCGCCTTTCTGCTTGATGGTCAGGTTGAAGAGTGCATTCGAGTTCTTTTGATTGGCACTGTAGCGTACTGAGAACGATGTTACACCGCTGGGGTCGACCGAGAAGGCCACATTGCTCAGGGTGTAGTTGCGAGCTCTCATATCACTATAGGCCTTGTCGTAGAGCTGCTTTACATCGTCTGACATGCTGGCACTGCGCGTCAGCAGCCATGTCTTGTTGGTCTTGATGGCATGGATAAAGAAGCGCGAGATGGTGTCGCCGCTGATGAAATACTGGGCGTTCTCGACACTCTCGAAGACATCCTTCAGCTTGTTGTACCTGAAGTCTTGTACCGTCTCGCCAGTCGTCAATTGTTTCTTGTCGCGGAAACGCAGGTAGTAGTCAGTACCGCGACGGGTCATGATGAAGGGGTTGAAACGCTCGTCGACAACGGCATCGCCGTCGTATGGATAGATGTTGGGCAGTCCTTCCTGTGCGCCTTCCATCTTGAAGATGCTGTCGCCCAGATGCAGTACGTTATAGGTAGGCGCATTCGTGGGGAAAATCTTGCTCTGGAATGCCTTCACATCAGCCATGTATTCAGCATAGTCAACGCCCGGTTCGATGGGAGTCAGCAGGTTATAGGTGCCGCGTTTCTTGCCTTTCAGCATCATGTAGCTGGCATCCTCGGGGGCTTCCACCACGATGAACTCGTAGTCGCCGCCGAATCCGGTTCCCGTAGGACGGAAGTCGGGGTCAGAGAAGTAGTGCAGGCTCGTATTATAGCTGTTGAACGTCAATACCGGTCCATTGTCGGTGATGACTTCCCAAGGTGATGTGTCTTCCCTGTACTCGTTCTTGTAGCGGCATTTCCATTCCTTTTCGGTGCTACCGGCACTGCCCGTCTGTTCCTCATACCATTCAGGCCATTCGTAGCCAGAGACGTTCACCGTCATGTCGCGGTTGAATCGCGTCAGCAGCAGATAGCCCTTTCCGTTAGGAGCCTCGTTGTCGTAGGTGGGGTAGTACTGCATAGCCCATCCGTTGGGCTGGGCAGTCAGTCGGGCCGAGTAGAGTGCACTGGCATTGTTGAGCCTTTCTGCTGCCGAAGCGTCGAAGATGTCGTCTTCTTCACCCGAACAGGCGGTAAAGCTGATGATGGACAGTGCCATCAGTGAAAGGTTGAATATCTTTTTCATCATATCCGAATTCTGTTTTTACTTTTTCTTAATAGCATCTTCATGCAGTTTCTTGTAGCCCTCTATTTCCTCGTTCAGGTATTCGAAGAGCGTCTTGCTGGGATCGTCGGCCATCGGGGCTGTCAGACGGTTGATGTAGTTGCCCGAGGCATCGCGTTTGAAGTCTCCGTTTTCGTCGGTCAGGTACTGGCGTGTCTGCACCTCTTTGCGCAGCTCGTCGAGGTCAATCTGCCAGTTGCTGCGCAGCCATGTACGCACGATATCGAGTTTCTGCAGAATCACGTCGCGACCGTCAATGTTGTCCCAGTGTTCGCGGTCAAGGATGCACTTACCCAGCGTGTCGGTCATGGCATAGCCGTCAGCATCGCGCTTGATGACCTTGCGGGCCACTTTGTATTCCTCGTTCGAAAGCTGGTGCAGGTAGCCGATAGAGTCCATGTCGACCTCGGTCTTGCGTGTTGTCTTCACCAGTCGGCCATTTCTGACTTCGTAGTTCCAGAACAAGGAGTCATATTTCTCTGCAGTCATTTCTACGTCTTCCCAGTCGAAGCGTGCGGTCTCCAGCAGCTGGTCCCAGCGTTCCTGCGTGTAGGTGATGTAGCATGACATGGTCTCAGCCCAGTCCTCGCGGTTGGCCGATGAGCCATAGGGCGTTACGAAGCCCAGTGAGCACTGCACGGAGTCGTGCTTGTCGTTCCAGGAAGCGTCATAGAGTGCCGACGACAGGATGTCGAATGTGGTGGGGCGCTGCAGGTTCTGGTCCAGAATGTGCGAGAACTCGTGGTGCATGGTGTGGAAGAACAGGTTGTTCAGTCCATTCAGTCCCTCAATATGGTTAATGTCCAGCTTGTTGGTCTCCATCAGTGTGATCTTCACACCGCCTTCGGCGACACCAACAGTACGCGAACCGTCGTCGTTATAGGCAGGTGAGCCGATGACGTGGATGATGCGTGGTGCATATTTCTTGAGGAACACCTCTTTCTCTCCTGCCAGCTTGTCATAGACATCGAGCCAGAGATACTTTGTGAGAATGGCCAATTGCAGGCTCTTGTCGTAGGCCGCAGGCACCAGGTTCTTCTGCATGTCAGCACCTACATCCTCCATGCGGTAGATGTAGCGCATGTTGTAGCGTTCCAACATGTGTTTCTTAACGAACGTATCCAGTGGGAACGTGCCCAAGGTACGGTCGAGCGACTCGTTGACATCGGGGAAGATGGTCGAGTCAAGATCATCTTCGCTGCACGATAGAACGGCACTCGCACCGGCGTATGCCATAAAGGCCAATAGCAGTATGTTCAGTTTCTTCATTGCTTATTCCTCCTTATCATTTTGTTCGTTGTTGTCGTTGTCACCAAAGAAATGGCTGGGTGGCAGAGCCGTCTCAGACGATTGTGTATTGGTGATGATGGGGCGTGAGGGCTCCAGTCCCGATGCGATGGCATCCTGCGGCACTTCGATGGCGCGGCGCACATCGTTCCACGTAAGGGTGTACTTCTCGTTGTGCAGACCATACTCGTGAGTATACTCCATGCCCCAGCGCTTCAGGTCGAAGAAGCGCAGACCAGTGAAGTTGGTCTCATAGCGGCGTAAGTAGTTCAGACAGTTCATGTAGGGTACTGCCGTCGCAGGAATCACGTAGTCGGGACTCATGTTGGTCACGAAGTTCCAGTCGTCGAAGCAGTTATAGTTGGCTTCTGTCTTTCTGGCGAACCATCCGTTGATGTGCGATTCGGCCAGGGGAATCATACCGTTATTTGCTGCGTATGTCTGTTTGGCACTGGGCGAGAAGCGCTGAAGTGACGATGTGTAGGTGGTTAGGTCTTCCAGTGCTCCAGGCAGGTCGTTCTGCATGATCTTTGCTTCGGCACGCTCCAGCAGCAGTTCAGCGTAGGTGAACTCGCGGCGGATGGTGTGGGCATAGCCGATGCCGGCCACTTTGTCGGTGTACTGGAACTGTTCGGCAATCCATGCAGGATAGTAGCCGCCGTAGCCATTGCCGCCCAGTCCGCTGACGATGATGGCGGGATTGACGGCCCAGCGCGACCACATCGGATGGTTGTGGTAGTAAATGGCGCGTGCCACCAAACTGCCCTGTGCATAGCGATAGCGTGCCTTACGACCGATGGTAGAGTAGGTGTCAATCAGCATGATGTTGCTGTAGATGTCGGGATTCTGCCATACGTTGGCATAGTCGCTCAGGTAGGTGCAGTCGTCCAGCGGCGTATAGTCGAACATGCGGGCAAGCAGTGCCTCATTGTTCGTTCCCAAGACAGCGTTGGCATGCTCTACCACCTTGCTCCACTGGCGTGTGTAGAGATAGAAGCGTGCAGCGAAGGCATGAGCAGCATCGGTGCTGAAATGCCACTTGGGCTTCTTGTAGTTGATGTTGCTCACATACTTCAGACCTTCTTCCAAGTCGTTACGAATCTTGTTGTAGGTGTCGGTGACATTACTGCGGTTGTAGTTGTCGTCGACGGTGACGATAGGCTCGGTGACGTATGGCACGCCGATATCGTTCTTGCTGAGTTCATCGTTCTTGTAGGCCTGTGAGAAAATGTTTACCAGCACGAAGTGGCAGTAGGCTCTGATGAGCAGGCCCTCAGCCCGTGCAGCCAGATGTTTGGAGTCTCTGTTCTCGCGCGTGGCAATCTCGTCGAGTGCCTGCAGACCTTCGTTCACGGTGTTGATGGCATCGTAGAAACTGGTCCATACGTTGGCAGGTGTGTCGCTCGATGTAGACGACTTCACTGCTTCGAAGCGGAACATTTCGTCGTCCTGACGGCCCGATGAGGTCAGGTTGTAGTGGGTTGTCTCCTGTTTAGCCTGTGAACTGGCAGGCAGGTGGTTCGAGTTGAGGTCCATCACGTTGTCGCTCGACAGTTCGCAGACCCATCCGTAGTTGGCATCGGGGTAGGCAGAAGTGAAGAGCTCGATGACCTTGTCGACATCGTCGATGACCGTACGCTCGTCAGGTTCCTTGTCAAGGAAACTATCCGTGCACGATGCCATTGTCATCAGGCTCAGTGCTGCGAAAATTATTTTGTATGCTTTATTCTTCATCATAGTGTGCAGTGTCCGTATTATATATTATATAATGTCTGTTGTCCATTTCTGTTTAGATGCCTAAGCGGAGTGTCAGTGTGAATTGCTTTGACAGAGGAGTGGCCACACCACCGGAGTTGACGAACTCTGGATCCTGGCCGTTCAGCTTCTTGTCAGCGTAGAGCAGCATCAGGTTGGTGGCATCCAGCTTCACTGAAGCCGTGGTCAGACCGATCTTGCTGATGAGCTGCGGTGAGAAGTCGTAGGTCAGCGAAATGTCTTTCAGACGGATGAATCCGCCGTCGGCTACACGTGCCGTAGAGTAGTTGTAGGCATTATAGGCATAGCTGAGGTAGCGGTCGTTGTAGTTCTGACGCACTGAGGCGATGGCCGGAATATCGGTCAGTTTCTCGTCGCCGGGCATCACCCAGCGGTTCTTGAACTCCTTCGGCATGGCGGCTAGGTCGCTATAGCTGGCAGCGAACACAGGATCCAGACGCAGCTTGTTGCCGAACGAATAGGTGACGAACACGTTCAGTCGCCAGTTCTTGTAGCGGAACATGTTGTTCAAACCGCCCGTGATGGTCGGCTCAGACGGTCCTTCGTATACCAGATGGCCCAAACGCTCGTATTCCTGGAAGTACACGTCGCTGGTGGTCACCTGACCGCTCTCGTTGATGACTTGAGGAATACCCTCGTCGTTCAGTCCCATGAACTGCAGGGAGAACAGCGCACGGTGCGGATAGCCCTGACGTGCATAGCCGCTGCCCGACACCAGGTCGATGACGCGCGACACCGACATCAGGTCGGTAATCTCCGTGTGGTTGTAGGCAAAGGTGAAGTCGGTGGTCCACTGGAAGTCCTTCTGCAGGATGTTCTGCGAAGAGATAGTAGCCTCAATACCGCGAGACTTCATTGATGCCACGTTGGCATACTGACGACCGGCCAGCTGTGAGTAGTAGTAACCCATCAGGTCGAAGTTGTCGCGCCAGTAGATATCAGATACCAGGTTGATGCGGTTGTTCAGGAAGCCTAGGTCGACACCCACGTTGAACTCATGTTTCTTCTCGTAGGTCAGGTCCTTGTTGGCGTAGCTCGACTGATAGAGTGCAATTTCCTGCTGGTCGCCCTGCGGACGCCAAACGTTGGCAGAACGGAAAATGGCCTGCGCATTTGAAGCCGCCGTCTGTTCGCCTACGAGTGAATAGCTGAGGCGCAGTGTGGCGTGCGACAATAGACCGTTTGTCTGCTTCATCCAGTTTTTGAAGAACGTCTCTTCGTGAGCATTCCATGAGGCCGATACGTTCCAAGTGGGCAGCCAGCGGCTCTGGCGGCTCTTGCCCAGTTGGTTAGAACCGTCGTAGCGGGCGGTCAGGTTGGCTGAGTAGCGCCCCTTGTAGGAGTAGTTGGCGTTAGCAAAGTAGGCCAGACGGCGGTTGTAGGAACGTGAATACGTTGTCAGTTCGGTTCCCTCTTCCTTGGCCTGCTTGAAGAAGTCGGGAGTGATGGTCACCAGACGAGCCTTCTTGTAGTTGACACCGTAGTTTTGGAATTCCGATGCATCATAGTCGGCGCGGTTGGCTTCCATACCTACCAGACCGCTGAAGATGTGGGTCTCTTCACCCTTCACCGACCAGACGTGGTTGTAGTTGGCCGTCAGACGGAAGTCTAACTGGCTCACCTCGTTGCGGTTCAGAATGTTGATACCGCCAGACTCCATCACCGAGATAGGCCATGAGTTGGGTTTGTCGGGGTCGGTGTAGAGGTAGGGGTTCGAATACATGATGTTCGGGTTGTTCACGCCGGCACGATAGGCTTCAGCCTGGTTCGACTCGTCCAGAATGATATGCTCGCGCTCAGAGCGGTTCACACGATAAGAACCCAGGGCGTTGATGGTAACGCCGAGGATGGGCTTCCATTCCAGTTCACCCTGGAACTTGGTGTCCATCACGTTGATGTCAATGTAGTTGTTGTCCAGTTCCTTGAAGATGCTGAACGGGGCATAGTTGCGCGTGTACATCTGGTCAGGATCCAGTGTGCGGCTGGTGTTCAGCGCATAGCTGAAGGGGTTGATGTCGAAGTCGCGCGACACGGCACCGCTCACCACGTCGGTGCTCTGGTTCAGTGTGCCAGGAGCCTTCTGACTGCGGTAGCTGGTATTGGTGCGCAGGGTGGCGGTCAAGGTCTTCGACAGCTTGTACGAAGCGTTGATGTTGGCCGTATAGCGCTGCACCTTAGAGTCCTTCGTCCATCCCGGATCGAGCATGGCCGACAGCGAAGCATAGAGGCTGGCACGGTCGGTACCCGACGAAACGCTTACTGAGTGCGTCTGCATGATGTTGTTGTTGAACAGCAGGTCGAACCAGTCGGTGTTTCTGAACTCAGCCTCGCGCAGGTAGGCGTTCATGGCATTCTGGGTGTAGGGCAGATAGAAATTGCCCGTGGCAGGGTTGTACTCGTTCATCAGTCCGTACATCTTTCCGTAGAGACCAGCCGATGAGGCGTTGGCCACCTGCGAGAACTCCAGCCATCCCTTGGCTGCCATCTCCTTGTAGATACCCATCTGCTCCTGTGAGTTCGAGATGTTATAGTTGGAGTAGCTAGGCTTCAGACGGTAGGTGAACTCACCTGTATAGTTGATAGAGCTGTGACCTTGGCGACCTTTCTTCGTGGTGATGACCACCACGCCCGACATCGCGCGCGCACCATATATAGAGGTGGCGCTACCATCCTTCAGTACTTGGAACGATTCAATGTCGTCGGCATTCAGACCGGCAATGGCGTTCGAGATCAGCGTTGTGGCATCGCCCGACGACAGATCGTCGGCATCCACGTTAACAGCGTCTTCCATGATGACACCGTCGACCACCCACAGCGGGCTGCTGGAACCATAGATAGAGGTGGCACCACGCACACGAATCTTCGGAGCTGTACCGAAGGTGCTCGACACGTTCTGCACGGACACACCGGCAGCACGTCCTTCCAGTGCGCGCGTCACGTCGGCCACACCGTCGAGCTTCGTCTGCTCGGCATCAATCTTCGTCGTTGCGCCGGTGAACAGGCGCTTATCCATTTTCTGAATACCAGTTACCACGACTTCGTCAACCATTGTTGCGGCAGCAGTCAGCTTCACGGTCATGCCGTTCTTCGGCGTGACCACCATGTCGTTCATGCCGATGTAGCTGATCTTCAGTTTCTTTCCCTGTGGTACCGTGATAGTGAATTTTCCGTCGACGTTAGTTGTCACGCCTGTGTTCTTCGTGCCGTTGATGAGCACAGAGGCACCTATGATGGGCTCTCCGTCTTCAGCCGAAAGGACCGTACCCGTCACTTTGTTCTGGGCAAAGGCCGTCCCGATGGCAACGAACAGGCAAATCAATAACGCTGTTACTTTTTTGTTCATTATTACTATTGTTACTTTTGTTTAATAATCGTTATGTCGTTAAAGCACATAGAGCATGCAAAAGTAACAAATTTTTTTGAAATGAAAGCAGTTTTTTATAAAAAACGTATTAAAAACAACAATTTTTCATAAAAAAGGGGCCTAATCCGACAAATTTTTCAAAAAGTCGGGGTGTTTGATAACCAAAGAAGGGGAGATTCGCTATCGCAGAGACGAGAAAATTATCTGCCGAAGAGACGAGGAGAAAAACTGATTATTTCCCGATGAATTTCTCGATGGCTTTCAGACATTTTTCGCTGCTGACGGGTTTCGACAGGAAATCGTCGCATCCGGCCTTGATAGCCAGCTGTCGGTCGCTGTCGAAGGCGTTGGCGGTCAAAGCGATGACAGGCAGTTCGGGATGGGCCTCCTTGATTCTCGAGGTAGCCTCCAGACCGTCCATCACTGGCATCTTGATGTCCATCAGCACCAGATCGAATCCGCCGGCATTCGCCATGTCTACGGCTTCCTGTCCGTTCTTGGCGCGCTGGAACTGATAGTCGCGGCGCAGGATGTAGGTCATCAGGATGTAGTTGCTGTCGTTGTCTTCTGCTACAAGAATTGTTTTCATGATTTTGTCTGATTTTATGAGAATGAATCGTTAATTTGTTACAAAAGTACTGTTTTTATTTTGAATACATTTGCTATTATATATCTTTTTAACTAATTTTGCACGTGTTGACACATTGTGATTAAACCTATTATTAATTACTAACAATATGAATCTAAAACTTATTTCGTGCTCGCTGGCCTTTGCAGCAGCACTGTCGGCTCAGGCTCAGCATGTCTTCGACGTGCAGACCAAAAAGCTGGGAGCCCCCGTCTCTTCAACCATGTACGGCCTGTTCTTCGAGGACATCAACTTCGCTGCCGATGGCGGTCTCTATGGCGAATTAGTGAAGAACCGCTCTTTCGAGTTCCCTCAGACATTCATGGGCTGGCGCGCCTTCGGAAATATTGAGGTGAAGACCGACGGCCCCTTCGAGCGCTGTCCGCACTATGTAGTGCTCAGCAACCCCGGCCATCGCGAGCGTCGCACGGGTCTGCAGAACGAAGGCTTCTTCGGCATCGGCATCGAGAAGGGCAAGGAGTATCGCTTCTCCGTGTGGGCCAAGGCTCCCAAGGGCAACTCGCAGATTCGCGTGCAGCTCATCAACGAGAGCACTATGGGCGAGCATCAGGAGTTTGTTCAGCAGAAACTCGACATCACCAGTTCCGACTGGAAGAAGTATGAGATCGTGCTAAAGAGCAACCGCACCGAGCCAAAGGCCCAGTTGCGCATCTTCCTCAGCAGCGGCAATCCCGCAGCTCTCGACCATGTGTCGCTGTTCCCCGTCGACACCTACAAGGGACGTGAGAACGGTCTGCGCAAGGATCTGGCCCAGGCTCTTGAAGACATGCACCCCGGTGTGTTCCGCTTCCCCGGCGGCTGCATCGTTGAAGGCACCACCCTCGACACACGCTATCAGTGGAAGAACACCATCGGTCCGGTGGAGAACCGTCCGCTCAACAAGAATCGCTGGGAAGACACGTTCGACTATCGCTACTATGCCGACTACTATCAGTCGTATGGACTGGGCTTCTACGAGTTCTTCCAGCTCTGCGAGGACATCAAGGCCGAGCCGCTGCCCGTGCTGAGTGTGGGTCTGGCCTGCCAGTTCCAGAACGGTGAGAGTGCACACGCCAAGATGGACGAGCTGCAGCCTTTCATCGACGACTGCCTCGACCTGATTGAGTTTGCCAACGGTCCTGCCGACTCGAAATGGGGCAAGATACGTGCTGAGATGGGACACCCCGAGCCCTTCAACATGAAGTACTTAGGCATTGGTAACGAGCAGTGGGACACCCCCTACTTCGATCGTCTGAAGCCCTTCGTGGCAGCCGTGCGTGCCAAATATCCCAACATCAAGATTGTGGGCACCAGCGGCCCCGACAGCGAGGGCAAGATGTTCGACAAGGGCTGGGTGGCCATGAAGGAACAGAAGGCCGACCTCGTCGACGAGCACTTCTATCGTCCTGAGGCTTGGTTCCTGGGTACGGGCGACCGTTCGAAGTGGCCCAACTGCGGTGCTCTGCGCTACGACAGCTACGACCGCAAAGGCCCGAAGGTGTTCGCCGGCGAATATGCCTGCCACGGCAAAGGCAAGAAGTGGAACCACTACGAGACATCGCTCTACGAGGCTGCCTTCATGACGGGCATCGAGCGCAATGCCGACATCGTTGAGATGGCTACCTACGCTCCGCTGTTTGCCCATGTAGAGGGCTGGCAGTGGCGTCCCGACATGATCTGGTACGACAATCTGCGCATGTTCAAGTCGGTCTCCTACTATGTTCAGCAGATGTATGCCATGAACAAGGGCACCAACGTGCTGCTGCTCACCACCAAGGACCCCGCCGATGCCAAGGGCAAGAAGCTGATTCCCGTTGCCGGCCAGGAGGGCATGGATGGCCTGTTTGCCTCCAGTGTCTTCGACAGCACTACTGGCGAGGTGGTCATCAAGGTGGTGAACACGTCGAAGCAGGCACAGCCCATCACCGTCAACCTGCTGAACATGCAGGGCGAGCGCGAGGCCAAGACCCTGACCCTGCAGCACAGCGGCTCGATGGATGACGAGAACACGCTTCAGCAGCCCGAGAAAATTGTTCCCGTGAGCGGTAGCCTTAACTGCGTCACAACAGGCAAGAAGCAGCAGACTGTGCTGAACGACAACCTGCCGGCTATGTCGTTCCGCCTGTATCGCATCAAGAAATAAACTGTTTCACTTTGTGGTTCATATCGAATGAGGGATGCATTCATATTGCATCCCTCATTTGTTAATAACGAACTACGTTACAAAGTCGTCGACTTTGTTCGACAAACTCGTCGACTTTGTTGAACAAACTCGTCGACTTTGTAAACTCGTTCAATACGGACCGTCGTCTGATTCGATATGAATGGCGGTCTGATTCGGCATAAGTGGCAGTCTGATTCGATATGAATGGCGGTCTGATTCGGCATAAATGGCGGCCTGATTTAATATAAAAACGAGGCAATTTTTGCTTGTTTGCTGTTTTTTTCGTATTTTTGCAACCAAATTGGCTAAAAGCAAAAGTATGGCAGTAGCAAAGATTGTAAATACAGACAAGGCAGAGCGACAATTCTCTTTCGAGGTGCTGCCCCCACTGAAGGGCACCGGCACCGAACGGCTGTTTGCCGACATTGAGAAACTGTGTGCGCTGAATCCGGCCTTTATCAATATCACCACCCACCACTCGGAGTATATATATAAAGAGGTAGGAGAGGGGCGTTTTGAGCGCCAGCGCGTGCGCCGCCGTCCTGGAACCATCGCCGTGGCCGCCGCTATTCAGCAGCGCTTCGGCGTGACGGTGCAGCCCCACGTCATCTGCAGTGGTGCCACGGTCGAGGATATCGAGTACGAATTGCTCGACTTGCAGTTCCTGGGCATTACCGACTTGTTGCTGCTGCGCGGCGACAAGGCCAAGGACGACCAGACCTTCAAGCCTACGCCCGGCGGACATGCCCACACCACCGACCTGATTCGACAGGTGCAGCGCTTCAACGACGGCTTCTTTGCCGACGGAACACCTATCAAGAATCCCAGGCCGAAGTTCGATATCGGCGTGGCCTGCTATCCGGAGAAGCACGAGGAGGCTCCGAACCTGGAGATGGACATGCAGTATCTGCTGCAGAAACAGCAGTTAGGGGCCCAGTATGCCGTGACGCAACTGTTCTTCGACAACCAGAAATACTTCGACTTTGTGGAACGGGCACGCCAGATGGGCATCACCATTCCCATCATTCCCGGCATTAAGCCACTGGCCAAACTGAGTCAGCTGACGGTGGTGCCGAAGACGTTCCATTGCGACATTCCCGAGCCGCTGGCCCGCGAGATTGTGAAGTGCAAGACCGACGACGATGCCAAACGGCTGGGCGTGGAGTGGACCACTCAGCAGTGCCATGAGCTCTACAGCCGTGGCATCAACGATATTCATTTCTACACCATGGGCGCTGTAGACTCGGTGGTGGAAATCGTTGAAAGACTGAAAAAATAAAGGAATATAAGGATAAAAAGCAGTGACATTCAGTGAGGTGATAGGCCAGGAAGAGGTGCAGCAGCGCCTCTTGCAGATGGTGAGAGAAGACCGTCTGCCCCATGCCATCATGCTCTGCGGTCCGCAGGGCGTGGGCAAGAAAGCCTTGGCCACCGCCTTTGCGTGCTATCTGCTTTCGAGGAAATCGGAGAACTCTGATCACTCGGAGAACTCTGAATATTCTGAGTATTCTGATTACTCTGAGTATTCTGAGCCTCCCATGCTGCGGAAACTGGAGCACCCCGACCTGCACTTCACGTTCCCAACCATCAAACTGCCGTCAATGGGATCGGAGCACATGCCCGTGAGCGACGACTTCATCAGGGAATGGCGCGAACTGATGCTGCAGACCCCATATTTCTCGATGGACGAGTGGATGACGGCTATCGGTGCCGAGAACCAGCAGGCCATCATCACAGCCGGCGAAAGCGACGAGCTGGTGAGGAAACTCAGCCTGAAATCGAGTCAGGGCGGCTATAAGGTCAGTGTGGTGTGGCTGCCGGAGCGCATGAACATTGCCTGTGCCAACAAACTGCTGAAACTGATAGAGGAACCACCGCAGCAGACCGTGTTCATCATGGTGTGCGAAGAGCCCGACAAGCTGCTGGAGACCATTCGCAGTCGTGTGCAACGCATCGACGTGAAGCGCGTGGACACCGAGGCTATCCGCAAGGCACTCGTGGAGCGGCGCGGCATCAGCGAGGAAGCCGCCACACGCATCAGTCGGCTGGCCAACGGCTCGTGGCTGAAAGCCATGCAGGAGCTGCAGGTGGGATCAGAGAACGAGCAGTTCCTCGACCTGTTCATCATGCTGATGCGACTGGCCTACCAGCGAAAGGTGAGAGACCTGCGCCGATGGAGCGAGACGCTGGCTGCGTTCGGGCGCGAGAAGCAGAAGCGCTTCCTAGAGTATTTCCTGCGCCTGCTGCGCGAGAACTTCATGTATAATTTTCACCAGCAGGACCTCTGCTACATGACCCAGGCCGAAGAGGACTTTGCCCGCAACTTCGCCCGTTTCGTCAACGAGGCCAATGTGCTGCCCATCTATGACATGACCAACAAGGCCATCCGCGACATCGGGCAGAATGCCAACGCGAAGATCGTGTTCTTCGACTTCGCCCTGCAAATGATCGTATTGCTAATACAAAAATAATAAAATGGAAGAAAGACAGAAAAACTATGAGATACGTACCGGTTGCAGCCGTGGCCTCTGTCGTGCAGCGATAGGCAGGCAGGACCGCCAACTGAACACCTACGACTGGCTGGCCGACGTGCCGGGCAATGCCGAGTCGACCGATCTGGTGGAGGTGCAGTTCAAGCACACGCGCAAGGGCTACTATCATAACGTGAACAACCTGCCCTTGAAGAAAGGCGACGTGGTGGCCGTAGAGGCCAGTCCCGGTCACGACATCGGGGTGGTGACGCTGACAGGCCGACTGGTGAAGATGCAACTGAAGAAGGCCAACCTGAAGTCGGCTGACGACATCAAGCGCATCTACCGACTGGCCCGGCAGGTGGACATGGAGAAATATCGCGAGGCCAAGGCCCGTGAGCACGAAACCATGATTGAGAGCCGCGAGATTGCCAAAGGGCTGGGGCTGGACATGAAAATTGGCGACGTGGAGTATCAGGGAGACGGACAGAAGGCCATCTTCTACTATATAGCCGACGAGCGCGTTGACTTCCGACAGCTCATCAAGGACCTGGCTGCTGCTTTCCACGTGCGCATTGAGATGAAGCAGATTGGTGCACGCCAAGAGGCAGGCCGCATTGGCGGAACAGGCCCCTGCGGTCGTGAGTTGTGCTGCGCTACGTGGCTGAAGAACTTTGTGTCGGTGTCGACGGGAGCCGCCCGCTATCAAGACATCTCGCTGAACCCGCAGAAGTTGGCCGGCATGTGTGCCAAGCTGAAGTGCTGTCTGAACTACGAGGTTGACGACTACATTGAGGCAGGCAAGAAATTGCCGGCTGGCGACATCGTCCTGCAGACTCTCGATGCCGACTACTACCTGTTCAAGAAAGACATTCTGGCCGGTCTGCTCACCTACAGCACCGACAAGCGAATGGCCGCCAATTTGGAAACAATCACTGCCGAGCGTGCCAAGGAAATCATCGAGATGAACAAAAAGGGGACAAAGCCCGAGTCGCTACAGCCCGACAATACGCCGAAGAAACAGGAAGGACCTGTAGACCTGCTGGCAGGCGACAGCATCACACGTTTCGACAAGGCAAAGAAGAAAAAGAAGAAGAAACGTGACCATGCTCCCAAGAATTAGTCGCACGGCGCTATCAATACTATGGATTACGGTTGCACTGACAATGGTCGGGTGCAACCGTAAGACCATCTATAGTCGTTATCAGCCGACTCCCCTGGAAGGGTGGGAACCCAATGACAGGCTGACCTTCAGCATCGAACCGATGAAAACTGCCGGCTGCTATGAGGAAATTGTGGGACTGCGCACCACCTCAGACTATCCTTTCATGCGTCTGACGCTGATTGTGGAGCAAGAACTGTTTCCCACGCATCAGCTGATGGTCGACACGATTGATGTTCCGATTGTCGACGAGGACGGTGCCATTCTGGGCAATGGGGTCAGCACTTTTCAGTACACGTTCCCCTTGCGCCGTTTGGACTTGAACCAAGGCGACAGCCTGCAGGTGAGCATCCATCACTTCATGAAGCGCGAGTTGCTGCCCGGCATCTCGGATGTAGGATTTGCGGTCGCCCGGCATCAATAGCCGATGTGGGATTTACGGTCGCCCGGCATCAATACGAAGGAAGATGAACAGCAGGATGGTGAATCCCCAGAGTGACGAGCCACCATAGCTGAAGAACGGCAGCGGAATGCCGATAACGGGGGTGAGCCCCAGCACCATGCCTACGTTGATGAAGACATGGAACAGGAAAATGGACAACACACAATAGCCATAGACGCGGCCGAAGGTGCCCGTCTGCCGCTCTGCCAAGTGGATGAGTCGCAGAATGAGTGTCAGGAACAGCAACAGCACGCCGGCTGCTCCAACGAATCCTTCTTCTTCGCCTACCGTACAGAAAATGAAGTCGGTGTCTTGTTCGGGCACATATTTCAGCTTCGTCTGCGTGCCATTCAGGAACCCTTTGCCTTCCAGTCCGCCTGAGCCGATGGCTATCTCGCTTTGATGCACATTATAGCCGGCACCACGCAGGTCTTCCTCCAGCCCGAGCAGCACGTTGATGCGCGTTCGCTGGTGGGGCTCCAGAATGTTGTTGAGCGCATAGTCGGCTGTGTTGAAGAAAACGACAGACCCCATCGTGAACAGGGCTATCCAGAAATATTGCTGAAAACGGGTGCCCAGCCATTGCCATGCCAGATAGGCAACGAGGGCGATAGTCAGAAACAGCTGAACCCAGAACAGGTCGAAGGGAATGACGTAGATGGAAAAAATGAGGGAGCATAGCGTGACAAGCAGACAGGCTGCTGCCAGACGGAGTGCCTCTTTCTGTTGCCTGACGAACACCCAGACCATGGAACAAGAGAATATCTGGATGAGCAGTAGCACGACAAACTTGCCCACAGAAGTGGGTGTGCTGAAGAGTGGTACATCGGCATAGCGGATGCCTACGACGAAATAGACAACCATCGCCACACCCGTAAAGAGAATACTGCCCGTCATGCCTTCGCGATAGAGCATCAGGAAGAAGCTGAAATAGACCAGTGCAGAGCCCGTCTCGCGTTGCATGACAATGAAGAGCATGGGGGTGAAGATGATGGCCAGCGTGATGAGGAAGTCTTTCCACCGGTGGATGTCGTAGCCGTATGTGCTCATGAACTTGGCCAAGGCCAGGGCCGTGGCGAACTTGGCAAACTCGGCCGGTTGCAGACGCAGCGGACCTAACACGAGCCAAGAGCGCGAGCCCTTGATGCTGTGGGGATTGAATATGGTGGCAAAAAGCAACAGCAGCAACACGGCAAAAAGGATATAGGCAAACGTGTCGTAGAACCGATCGTCGAGCAGAAGGATGGTCAGACTGAGGAAGATGGACGTGCCTATCCAGATGATTTGCATGCCGGAACGGGTGGACAGCGAGAAAAGGTCGTTGTCGCCATAGGTATAGCTGGCACCACAGACGCTGAGCCATCCAAAGGACAGCAGGGCGACGTAAATGACGATCGTCCACCAGTCTAACGACCGGAAAATGCTATTTCTACCTGTTCTCTGTTCCATAGTTGATACGCTTTTCTTGAATGGCAGTGGCCCTGGCTTCCGATGCCTCTGAGAGACTGCCGTGCAGGTATTGCTCCATCAGCAGTCCGCCGATGGGCACGCCGTAGGTGGCACCCCATCCGCCGTTCTCCACATAGACGGCAATGGCTATCTTGGGGTCGTTCATGGGGGCAAAGCCCATGAAGACGGAGTGGTCGTGACCACGGTTCTGTGCCGTACCCGTCTTGCCGCAGGCTTCAAAGTCGTAGTGGGCCAGCTCATGACAGGTGCCGCCGAGTGCTGAGGCACGCATGCCCTGCACCACATAGTCGTAGCTTTCGCGGGTGGCCATGGTGTAGTGGCGCTTGGTATAGGTGCTGTCGAGGGGCTCGCCCTGCACTTTCTTGACCACATGGGGGGTGATGTAGTAGCCACGGTTGGCTATCGTTGCTCCAAGATTGGCTATCTGGAGCGGTGTCAGGTTCACCTCACCCTGTCCGATAGAAATTGATATGATGGTCAGTCCATTCCACGAACCTTTGTAGGCTTTGTCGTAGAACTTGGAGTTGGGGATAAGACCTCGTTTCTCGCCGGGCAAGTCGATGCCAAGACGATAGCCAAAGCCCATGCTGACCATGTAGTCGCGCCACGTGTCCATGGCATTTTGCACCGAACCGTATTTCTTGTTGCCAATCATGTAGTAGAGCCCCCAGCAGAAGAATCCGTTGCAGGACGTGGAGAGGGCTGGAACAAGTGGCAGGGGGGCAGCATGGCCGTGACAGCCTACGCGCAGTCCCTTATAAATGAATCCGTGACTGCAAGGGTAGGGGGTCTGTGGGGTGATGATACCTTCTGAGAGGAAGGTGAGGCCTTGCGAAGTCTTGAAGGTAGAGCCTGGAGGATATTGCCCCATGATGCTGCGGTTGAGCAGGGGCTTCCAGGCATCGCGACTGAGTTCGCGGTGGCTCTTTGAACGTTTGCGGCCCACCATCATGCGTGGGTCGTAGGAGGGTGAACTGACCATGCAGAGCACTTCGCCTGTCTGGGGCTCGATGGCTACGATGCTGCCGATCTTGCCCTCCATCAGACGTTCACCCAGTGCCTGTAGCTTGTAGTCAATGCCCAAGGTGAGGTTCTTCCCTGGAATGGGCTGACGGTCGAGTGCACCATCTTGATAGCGGCCTTTGATGCGTCCGTGGGCATCGCGCAGCAGAATCTGTATGCCTTTCTCACCACGAAGCTGTTTCTCATAGCTACGCTCAACGCCCAACTTCCCGATGTAGTCGCCCGGCTGGTAGTAGTCGTCGGCTTCAATGTCAGCAGGCGATACCTCGGCAACGTCGCCCAGCACATGGGCACCATAGGGATGCTGATACTGGCGGATGCTGCGTCGCTGGATGTAGAAACCGGGAAAACGGTAGATTTTCTCTTGAAAGACGCTGAAATCCTTGTCGGAGAGTTGACTGAGGAACATCTGCTGGGTGAAACGGGAATAGCCGGGATTGCGCGAACGGTCCTTGATGGTCGACATGCGCTGTTGGAATTCTTCTTTCGTGATGCCCAGCGTCTGGCAGAATTCCAAGGTGTCAAGGCGGTCCTTGGCTTCATTCATGACCACCATGATGTCGTAGGATGGCTGATTGAAGACCAGCAGTTCGCCATTGCGGTCGCGGATGACACCGCGTGAAGGGAACTCCACCTTTTTCAGAAAGGCATTCGAGTCGGCATTCTTCTTGTAGTCGTCGCTCATCAGCTGCAGAAAGAACAGACGGATGATGTAGACCGTCACAATCAGCACGGCTACACCACCAATCACGTATTTTCTGTTGTCCAGTCCGTAGTCTTTCACTTCCTAACGCTTTCTAAGGTCAGTATGAGCAAGATGGTCAGAAGTGAACTGCCAATGATGCATTGCAGCCAATACAGCCAGTTGAAGAAGTTGAAGGCTTCGAATGAGAAGAAAGCAAGACAGAAAAGCGTGACGGCCAGCGTTGTATAGGTGGCGAACTTGCCCCAGCCTAAGTTCAGTGCACTAACCTGCATGTTCTCGTCGGCATCGCGTGGAATGAAGAGTTCAAGCAGATAGGGTTGAATGGCACCGATAAGCGTCAGGGAAGCACTGGCTACACCTGGGGTGTTGGTGAACATGTCGACGACAAGTCCCAGCGAGAAACTCCACAGCAGGAGAGCCCACTTGCTATAATTGCGTGGAAACATGAGCACGAAATAGACATAGAGCAACGGGGTGGCGAAGCCGAACAGCTGGATACGGTTCAGTACCAATGCCTGTGCTATGCAAAACAGCAGGAAGATTCCCACACGTTTCAAGGTGTCTATTGTCATGACTCTTTGTCTTTTTTTTGTTCGTTGTTTAAGACTGTCGCCTCGGACGGTCAGTTCCTTCTCAGCATCAGCGAGTCGTTGGTCGCCTCTTTCAGTCGCATGCGCTCAGCCATTCCCTTGTCGTTGATGACGCAAACATCGCGCAGACATGAGAAATCAGTAGACAGGCGTATCTGCAGCCTGTAGGAGAGACCGTCGGCAGAATTGAAAATCTTCTCAATCTTGCCCACAGAAATGCCGTGCGGAAAGATAGATGAATAGCCGCTGGTCTCAATCCAGTCGCCTTTTCTGAGCTTCGCATGTCGGGGAATGTCCTCTACGTATGCTGTCATGGGGTCCACACCATCCCATGCAAGATAGCCGAAATAGTCGCTGCCTCGGATGGCGCAGCTGATGCGTGAACGCTTGTTCAAGGCTGGCAGGACGACAGAGTAGTGCTGGCTGGCCAAATAGACAACGCCTACGATGCCATTGCCGCAGACAACACCCATGTCGGTCTTGATGCTGTCGGCCAGTCCTTTGTCAATCGTAATCATGTTGTCCAGCGTGTTCACTGAATTGGAGATCACCTTGGCCGGTATCAGCTGAAACTCTTTGAGATTCTCCATCTCTGCATGTTGGGCCGCCGTCGTGTCGCCTGTGACATCGGCATATTTCTGCTTCAGCTTGTCCAGTTGCAACTCCAGAAAGACATTTCGCTGCGCCAGTTCCTCATTCTGTCGGGTCAGCGAGAAGAAATGCTCCACTCCCGACTGCCACTCATAGACCTTTCCTGCCACGACATTGGCCGACGAGACCCACACACTGCCTTGGTAGTTGTTGTAGTTGAATAGCATGACAACACTGACTGCCTCCAGAAAAAGGAAAAGCAGCCAGTGAAAATGTCTTGTCAGGAAAATCCAGAGATTTTGCATATTAGCGCATCAGGAACGAGAAGCGGTCAACATTCTTCAGGGCAATACCGGCACCCTTTGCCACAGAGTGCAGAGGATCTTCGGGAACGTGGAAAGGAATGTTGATCTTGTCCTCCAGACGCTTGTCGAGACCGCGCAACAGCGCACCACCTCCAGAGAGGTAGATGCCATTCTTCACAATGTCGGCATACAGTTCGGGAGGCGTGTTCTCCAGTGCAGAAAGAACAGCATTCTCAATCTTCGCCACCGTCTTGTCCAGACAGTGCGCAATCTCCTGATAGCAAACGGGCACCTCCATAGGCAGCGCCGTGATGCGGTTCGGGCCGTGAACAATGTAGTCTTCAGGTGCATCGTCGCCCAGGTCGGTGAGAGCCGAGCCTACATGAATCTTGATACGTTCAGCCATGCGCTCACTCACTTTCACATTGTGCTGGCGCGACATGTATTCCTGGATATCGGCCGTCAGGTCGTCGCCGGCAGTGCGGATAGAGTTGTTTGAGACGATGCCGCCCAGTGAGATAACGGCAATCTCGGTAGAACCACCACCAATGTCGACAATCATGTTGCCTTCAGGAGCTTCTACATCAATACCGATACCGATAGCAGCTGCCATAGGCTCGAAAATCAGGTAGACATCGCGGCCGTCAGCATGTTCCGCAGAGTCACGGACGGCACGCAGTTCCACTTCGGTAGAGCCAGAGGGAACGCCGATAACCATGCGGAGTGATGGTGAGAACAGGTGATGACCAGAGTTCACCATTTTGATCAAACCGCGCATCATCTGCTCGCAGGCAGAGAAGTCGGCTATCACACCGTCGCGCAACGGGCGAATGGTACGTATGTTGTCGTGAGTCTTCTCATACATCATCTTTGCCTTCTCACCCACCGCAATCATCTTGTCCGTGCGGCGGTCTAAAGCAACCACCGAAGGCTCGTCGACAACAATCTTGTCATCGCAAATGATAATTGTATTAGCTGTGCCAAGGTCCATGGCCAGCTCTTGTCTGAAACTGAAAAATCCCATACTTTCTTAATCTAATCAGTAATTACTCATTACTCATTATTAATTCTTAGCAAACCAGCCGTGTATAGCTGTGTCGTAGTGCGAACTGACACCAAAGGCACGGGTCGCAAACATGCGACGGTCTTCAAGGTCGGTCTGTGCACCCTTCTTGTTCAGAATATCAAGCAAAACAGAATATTCAGCTTTTGAAGGCACAATCACCACATCCTTGAAGTTCTTCGCACCGGCACGAATCAGCGAGATGCCGCCAATGTCGATCTTCTCAATGATGTCGGCTTCTGAAGCACCGCTGGCAACAGTCTGTTCAAAGGGATACAAATCGACAACAACCAAGTCGATTTCAGGAATTTCATATTTAGCCATCTGCTCGCGGTCGCCCTCATTGTCGCGACGACCCAGTATGCCGCCGAACACTTTCGGGTGCAGCGTCTTCACGCGGCCGCCTAAGATAGATGGATACGTCGTCACGTCTTCAACTTTCTGACATTCATAGCCCAGCGACTCAATGAATGTCTGTGTGCCGCCCGTAGAGAGAAACTTCACACCTTCGTCATTCAGTTTCTTCAGCAACTCCTCCAGTCCGTCCTTGTGGAACACGGAGATCAGTGCGGTCTTAATCTTTTTTGCTTCTGCCATAATTTTTATAACGTTATAAATTACTCATTACTAATTAATCTATAATGAGGGCGCAAAGATACAAAAAAAGTTAGGAGTTCTTGCGTTTCTAACCCTCTTTTTTATAAAAACCGCACTTTTCTTGACCCTTATTTATTCTTTTTATAGTAGTCGAGGGCCAACTGTACATTCTGGATGATGGCATCCGACGTGAATGTAGCTCCCGTCACACCGTCAACTTTCATCTTCTGCGCATCGTTCACCTTCTTGTTGTCCCACTTGTCAAGCAGGCCTTTCTTCACTCTGGCCATGTATTTGGGCGTTTCCTGATTCTTCAGGGCTTCCACCTTCACCACCTTGTTCTTCTTGATGTAGACCTTGACAGGTGTCGTGCTCACATAACCCGTTATGTTCTTGCCCAAAGTGGTGGTGTTGACGACATACATGCCGTCTTCTTTTGTCATAACCTTGTCATCTTCTGGTGTGGCGCTCTGCAGTGCGAAGGCCAACATGAGCAGTGCAAGACTACTCGTAAAAACAGCTATTTTCTTCATGATAGAATCTCTTTGTATGATTATTTTATACTTTTTCTATAAGATGCTTATTTTGTGGAATGGTTTAATTGAACAGTCCGATGCTCAAGCCAATTGTTTTGCTATTGAGCGAATTGTTCGTTTTGAGATAGTCGCCGTATGCACGGACGAACCATCGGGTATCTGTTCCCTTGATTTTCAGTGGGAACTGATAGGTCAGCTGCAGATGGCCGCGCCAGTAGTTGGCCGCATAATAGCTTAGGTCGGGCAGCAAAACCTGTTTGGCATAGTCGGTGGTGGGGTCGGCCAAGTCCAGTTCAGGGCTCTGTGCCACATAACCGCCAGCGCTGGCTTCCACCCACAGCCGCTTCGTGATGGCTCCGCCGCCTTCGGCCATGATGGTCGTACCGCCATGGCTGAATGTCGATGTGGGCAGCAGGTACTTGTTCTTGCTGTCGTCAAGTGCAACATGGAAACCTGCGTATGCCTGCTCTTCTCGTCCCTTGCAGAAGTGGGCGCGATAGAGAATGTCGGCATTGAAAACGTTCACCTGATAGCGTTTCTTGTAGGTAAGCAGCCTTTCGTATGAATAGGAAGTCAGTCCTGTTGATGCATCCTGTGTGGCAATCAGTTTCTGTCGATACTCGTCAGCGTATGCCTGGTCAATGTTCATGCTGATGTCCAACTGATGAATGGTGTTCTCCTCGTAGAAGCGGTTGCGCAGGGCGATGCCATATTGATAGTCCACATAGCGTCCAGGCTCATATTTGTATTGTTCATAGGCATACTCTTCACCACGTTCGATGGATAGAGATAGCAGTGAGTGCTGGGTTTGGGAATGAAAGGCATACGACAGTTCGCCGCCGAAACGGTGGTCCACCCATTCACGCCAAAAACTCTCATAGCCGTTAGTCTTGCCGTCAACATTCTCCAGTCCCGACATGAAATAGTATTTGATGGTGGCATTCTTCTGCTCGTTCTTGACACCCGTAAACTTCTCTTTCCGGCGATGATAGCTGCCGCTGAGGGCTACGGTGTGCATCCCTGCCGTATAGGCAACGGCCGGCGTGACCTTGTAGTCGAGCAGTTGGATGCGCGGACGTGGGTCGCGCAGTCGGCTCAGGTCGCCAGCTTTGTAGTCAAGTCGCATGCCGAATCGCCATCCGTTGAATGCAGTTGTTCCGATAGCAGCCGTGAAATCGAAGTCTTGAAAGTCGTACTTACCCTTGATGGCACTGCCGGAGAAGTAGGGATTGGCATTGTAGGGACGCATCACATCAGCCCACGACCGTTCTTTGGTACGTCCGAGGTCGAAGTCGAAACGCCCGTAGCCGTACAGGTATTTCCCGATAGTCTGATAACGCTCGCTCTTGAAGCGCAACTGGTTGGTCTGGTTGCCTTCTTGAATGCGTGTGTAGTCGCCTGAGTGGTGCTCTCCGTTGAAAAGCGCATAGCCACGGTTGTGCAGAGAGTCAATGCCCAGTGCAGCGGCATTGCTGGTCAGTCGCCACAGCTGTGTTGCGTCATCATAGCGATAGGCCCCTTCCTGCGCATGGGCGGATGCCATGAACAGCAGAAGAGATGTATATAGAAAGATGGTTCGTCTCATTGTTCCGTAATTTCGTCTTGTTGATTAATCGTCATATTCGCGCGGCTTGATGGTGGTCGACACCTTGAAGTCGTTTGAACTGTTGTTGGTGTCCATGAGAATCTTCCGACCGTCGGCTGTGACCTTGTCGGTTCTGCGGTATACCACCTCGCCCGTATAGCCGCTGATTGCCTCGATGTGCGTATAGCCGGCATCAATGTCGCTATAGAGGCGTTTCGAGGTAACGTCTACGCCAGTCGACTTGTTCTTCAGATAGTCAACACCGTCGAGAATCAGACGTTTGGGCACGCAGAGATAGTAGTTCGAACCGCTGGTCTTGCCATATCCATAAGTGTGGGGCCAAAGGTCGAAATCTTCCGTGGTGCGGAAAATGATGACTCCGCAGGGACCGCCTTGCATCAGGTTCATCGTACTGTTCTTGGGGAAGATGGTGAACGAGGTGAGCAAGGCCGGAACAGCAGGGTTGTTCACGTGATTGGTAGCTCCTTTTGATTCAAAGTCGGCTCCCGTCAGGTCGTATTCCATGTCGTTGACATCGCTATGGTCGGTAGCGCTGTTTGTCAGCAGGAGCGTGCCGCCGCCCTTAATCTTATAGGGCTTGTCAGCAGGCACTTGGAACACCTGTTTCACAATGACCACCGAGTCGGCATAGTCCTCATGCAGGTTTTCAAGCGTGTAGGGCTGGGGACTGGTAGATTCAAGCAGTCCGATGTAGAGTCCGCTCACGTCAATAGAGTCGGCCGACTGGTTGTACAGCTCCAGATATTTGCCGTACAGGTAGTTTTTGTTGTTGGCATCTTTCGAGCCGGCACTGGCTATCTTGCCGATGACGATGTCGCGTTTTACCTCCATTGAGGTGGGCAGAAGGATGGGGCTGCCCTCTTGCTCCTCCGTGATGGGCTGTGCGTTCAGGGCTCCTGTCACGATGCATCCGTTGCTGACTGCCTGTTCGCCCGTCAGCTGGCTATATTCCTCACCCGACAGTTCCCACGAGGTTGAGATATCGTAGATGTCGGGCTTGATGTCTGGGAAAGTGGCAATACCGTTTTCGTCGGTCTTGCTGACCATTTTTGTAGAGCCAAGGGCTATGGTCACGTTTTTCCCTTCTGCTCCCTGACTGCCGGCTAATTCGGCAGGCAGTACTACCTGAACCTTCCCGTTGACATTGCGGCTGACATCCTCGTAGTCGATGCATCCGGCCAATGCCGTGGCAGCGAGTAGGATAGGGATGATATGCTGATACTGTTTCATTGCGCTGATAAGTTAAAGATTGAGATACAATTCGGCACCGAAGCTGAAGCCAGTGTTGCGTTGGGTCAGTGTGCTGGTCTTGTTGCCTGTCATGAAGGGCTCATAGTAGAGCGCGTTGTTCACGTAGAACGACAATCCGCCCACCTTGCCCAGTTCCTTGGTCAGTCGGGCCTGCAGGTTCCACGTCACAGGTGTCTTGTTGGGCTCGTTGTCCTTTTCGGTGATCAACAGCTCTTCGAGTGCCACACTGCTTTGGGTAGTGGGTTTCGTAGCGGTGTATTGGGCATTGTTGGTCAACTGACCGCCTGCTTGTGTGAAGTTGTCATCGAAGGCAATATAGCCTCCCATCATGTCACTGGTCAGCTCGTGGCGGTTCAGTTGTGCGTCAATCCATGCGATGGGCTGTTTGTCGGCAATGTAGCTGTGGTTCCAGTCGTACCAGATGGCCTGTGCCGTAAACGATGCCACCATGCGCAACTCAGGTATGTGTGTGACGGTGCGCAGTGTGGTCACAAAGCGGCGGTACTTGTTGTAGTCGCCCCCCGACGGATAGATAATCTTGAAAGGCGTGAGACCATTGTTGCGCAGATCGTACTGGTTGGCTGTGACATAGCTGCTGGGCAGTTTGCCCGATGGTACCGAACTGCTGTTCATGTCGGTGCTCCATGTCTTTGTTTCTTGCCAGGCACCGCTCAGCAGGAACTGAGTGCGCAGGGGCTTCACGGTGCCGAAGTCGAAGTCGGCCTCAATGCCACGGTTAATGGTGGTGTTGGTATTGCCAATCTCGCCTGTCGTCATGAAGTAGACATTGGTGCGTGCTGGGTTCGAATAGTCAATTTCGGTGGCCTGTCCGGGGGTAATCTTCAGTCCTTGTGTCTGGGTGAAGTAGCTGCTGGTATAGGTGAGGTAGTCGGTCACCGAACCGAATCCGTTGGGTGTCTTGTCGCGATAGGCCAGTAGTGACAACTTGCGTCCGTGGGGCAGTTTGAAGTCCAGTCCAGCCTCAATCTTGGTCGTTGTGGCATTCTTCATGTTCTTCGAGTAAGCCACTTCATAGACCATGGTGCGGTAGGCCAGTATCTGTGCCGGCAGGTCGTTGGTCGGCATATAGTTGGCTGCCTCCAGGTCGGCATATTTCTTGTCGGGATACAGGTAGTTGAGGCCAGGTGTCTTTGAACTCATGCCGATGCCACCCCTGATGTCCAGCCATTTGGTCACAGCGAACGACAGGTTCAGTCGTGGCGACAATGCCATGGTGGCGACATCGCCGAATGGCTGCAGTGCCGTGAAGCGCAGACCGGCCGTGGCCCGCAGACGGTTCACCTTGTTCAGGTTCCATGTGAACTGGTCTTCTGCATAGGCGGCTATCTGGTGCAGTCCGGGCACGTCGCTGAAGGCACGCGGCCGACCGTTACTGTTGGGGTTCAGCGGGTGTCGCTCGTCTTCGTTATAGTAGCCGCGTCCGCTGTTCCAGTCGTAGCGGTAGTCGGCACCGATCTTGAAGGTCTGGCGTGTCTTCCCTGCCTTGAAGAAGAACTGGTCGCTTATTTTGGCATAGACGTTGCCAGGACGGCTCTCGGTTGCTCCCGATGCCAGATAGGAACGAGTCTCGAAGGGAACGATGTAGTAGCCCGACTCGCGTGCCGTTAAGATGGGTTGCAGTCCAGATCCGGCATAGCTGGTGGTGTGGTTGTCGGTCTGGGTGAGGCTGATGCCTACTGTATAAGATAAGGTACGCGCAAGGAGTTTGTTCAGCTGAATGCGTCCGTTGTGTGTCAGCGAGAAGGTCTGGTTCTTGTTCTCTGTCGATGTGCCGTCGGCTTCCACGTCGGGGTCGCTTCCGCTCCAGTCTTTGGCCTGCATGTAGCGCAGTTTGGTGTTGATGTTCCATTTGGGCGTGATGTCGTAGCCCCAGCCCACGTTGGCTGTATAGCGGTGGAACGAGCGTGTCTTCATTCGCGGGTCGCCCCATGCCTGTGCATAGTCAAGACTGACGTTCAGAATGCCAGCTTTGCCCAGGTTCTCACCTTTGCCCAGTGAGTAGTTCATGATGGTCGGGTTCACCTTGGCCTTGAACTGTACGGGCGTGACACCCACCTTTGAGTGAACCACCACCAAGCCACTGGTCAGGTCGCCGTATTCTGCCGAGGGAATGCCGCGCACCACTTCCACCTCGTCAATGTCGTCGGCGGCAATCTGGCGCAGGTCGGTACCGGTGAAGGCAGTCGAGGAAAATCCTCCTTGTGTGAGGGCACCATTGTTTGACATCGGTACACCGTCGACCACGATACTGGCACCGAAAGCCGACGTGTTGTTGTTCACCAGTTGGCGCAGTTGCAGGTTCGACGACGAAGTCAGGTCCTGATTGCCCATCAGTTGTCCGGGCACCAGCTGCATGATGTCGGCCAGCGACGTAGCCTGCAGGTGGTCGATGGCCTGTCGGCCGATGATGCTCGAGGTCGATGAGCCGCTGGCGTTCTGCCGGGCTGTCACGGTGATGCCTTTCAGTGCCAGCGACGTGGGCTGCATCACGTATTTCAGGTGCATGTCCTTTTCCACTTTCAGACGGGCGTTGATGGTCTCGAAGCCCACGTAGCTGATTTGCAGCATATACTCACCCTCGGGCACGTTCTGCATCGTGGCTTCACCGTTGACGTTGGTGACCGCCATGATGTCGGCAGGCAGCAACCGCAGTGTTGCCATGATCACGGCATCGCGCGAGCCGCGCTCGTTGACCTGTATGTGCAGGGTGTATCCTTTCTGCTGCGCACTTGCCGCAATGCTCAGCAGCATCAGCAAGGCATATAACAGGAAACTTCTTTTCACGCTATTTTTCATTCTTTACTTTTCGCTTTTCTCTTCTTTGCATACATGGGGAGCCGGTACTACGGCCTCAATACCGGCAGTCTTCAGCTCCTCAAGCAGTTTCTCCTCGCTGGTCTCAGTATTGACATAGGTGATAGCCAACGATTTCTGCCGCTTGCTGACGTTGGCATCGTCGACTCCCTCAATGGCCAAGGCTGTCTCAATCGTTTCGTCGCAGACCTGTTCGGCAGGAATCTTGAAGTAGGCAAAGCTGATGTTCTTGCTGGTATAGTAGTTCACGGGGGTGAAGCCCATGCCAGTAAGGATTTCCCTGATGTCAGCCTTTGAGGTGCGGTTGGCATCGTAGCGGAAGAACACGTAGTGCTTCTCGATATTGGGCCCGATGCTGTCGATGCCCTCAACTTCTGAAAGTCGCTTGCTGATGCGGTTGGCACAGTTCCGGCAGTGCATGTCGGCCATCTTCAGACCCATGCCACGCATGATGGTGTCGGTCTTGCTATAGGCCGACGGCTTGTAGCGCGTGCCGCGCAGATAGTTCATGATGGAGTCGGGACAAGTGCGCGCAGCGTCGTAGCTCACGCTCACGGTGCGTTTCTCCAGGTCGAAACTCAGCGATTCAACGGCAGGGTTCTTTCTCAAGGCCGTACCAACCTTGTGGGCACATTCCTCACAACGCATCGACTTGATGCGCCATACAAGTGTATCTGCAGGCTGGGCTGCCTGCAGATTCGTGGCTGCCATCAGGGCTACCAGAAATAATAGTTTTCTCATCATCATGATTTTCCGAGATTATGGATTCAGGCTGCAAAAGTACAATTTTTTTCACAATTATGCAATCATCAAATATGGGTATTTGCTTTTTTCACCTTTAAACAGAACGGGATATGAGTTGAATTAAATGATGGTCTGTATCTAACGAGTTTACAAACTCGTCGACTTTGTTGAACAAACTCGTCGACTTTGTTGAACAAACTCGTCGACTTTGTAAAACGGTATGAGGCTGATTGCAAACCGAGGCAATATCGGTTGCCATGAAATGCACGGCAAATAGTGTGATGCTATAAATAATCTGAAAAAGGAATATTTTTTTTCAGATTTTCATGGTAATATTGTCTACTAAATATTTTTTTTGTACCTTTGCACCCCGAAAAAGTGTAAATATACACAATATTATAGATAAATAACCCAAAAACATCCAAAATGTTTAAGAATTTCCATGGTTATGGTCTTCTTGAAGCCTACCACAAGATGCGCCAAGTGCAGAAAGACCATCCCCTTACTGTTCAGAAGCAGCTCGTCAAAGGCTGTTGCGTGTTGCTGATTACGTTGCTGTTGTGGAATATGCCTGCCGAATATTATGGCATGGAAGGGCTGACCGTTGTGCAGCAGCGCATTATCGCAATCTTTGCTTTTGCCACGCTGATGTGGATTTTAGAGGTGGTGCCGTCGTGGGCAACGAGTGTCGCCATCATCGGATTGATGCTCATCTTTACGTCTGACAGCGGCATCAAGTGGATGTGCGACCCTGAACAGGTGGGCACACTCCTGTCCTATAAATCCATCATGGCCACTTTTGCCGATCCCGTTATCATGCTGTTCATCGGCGGCTTCATCTTGGCTATCGCTGCAACGAAGACCGGACTCGATGCCCAGTTGGCCAAAGCCCTGCTGAGGCCTTTCGGGAACAAGAGCGAAAACGTGCTGCTCGGCTTCCTGCTTATCACCGGACTGTTCTCGATGTTTGTGTCGAACACGGCCACAGCAGCCATGATGCTCACCTTCCTGACCCCTGTGTTCAAACAGCTGCCGCCCGAAGGAAAAGGGCGCATTGCAATGGCTCTCTCTATTCCTGTAGCAGCCAACCTGGGCGGTATGGGAACACCTATCGGAACACCACCGAACACCATTGCCATGAAATACTTGAACGATCCCGAAGGACTGAACCTCGGACTGGGCTTCGGTCAGTGGATGATGTTCATGTTGCCGCTCGTCATTGTGCTGCTGTTCATCAGTTGGATGTTGCTGAAGACCCTGTTCCCTTTCTCGCAGAAGACTGTGGAACTGAAGATTGAGGGCGGCATGAAGAAAGATGCACGTACCTATATCGTTATCGTAACCTTCTTCCTGACCGTGCTCTTGTGGCTGCTTGACACGGTGACAGGCATCAACAGCTATACCGTGGCACTTATCCCCTTCGTTGTGTTTGCCCTTACAGGCGTGATCACCCGTGCCGATTTGGAGGAAATCAACTGGTCGGTCATCTGGATGGTAGCCGGTGGTTTCGCTTTGGGCTACGGTCTGAATGCCTCTGGACTGGCAGCTCTTGCTGTGCAGAGCATACCGTTTGGCGACTTCTCGCCCCTGCTGATTCTGCTGCTGTCGGGTCTGATCTGCTACGGACTGTCCAACTTCATCAGCAACTCGGCAACGGCAGCCCTCTTGATGCCTATCCTGGCAGTGGTCTGCACGGCTATGGGCGACAAGCTTGATGCCATCGGTGGAACACCCACTGTGCTTATCGGTATTGCCATTGCCGCTTCGAGCGCTATGGTGCTGCCCATCTCAACGCCGCCGAATGCATTGGCATACGCCACTAATCTGGTTCAGCAGAAGCAGATGGCTAAGATCGGTCTGATAGTTGGCATCATCTCGATGGTGCTGGGCTATGGTGTGCTCTACGCGATGGGTTCGCTCCATCTGATTTAAAGTTTCGTTATAAGGTTATAGCGAAATAGCACCTCTATGATAAAAGTCAATATGATTGCAGCCGTGGCCCGTAACAGGGCCATTGGCTTTCAAAACAAGCTGATCTACTGGCTGCCCAACGACCTGAAGCGGTTCAAGCAGCTCACCACGGGACATACCATTCTGATGGGCCGTCGCACGTTTGAGAGTCTGCCCAAGGGTGCACTGCCCAATCGGCGTAACTGCGTGCTCACAACGAGTGTCGGCCAGTTGCCTGGCTGCGAGTGCTTCCGCTCATGGGATGCATTCCTGGCAACCTGCACCCCTGATGAGGATATATATATAATAGGTGGAGCCAGTCTCTATTCAGAACTTATCGACAAGGCCGACCGTCTGTGCTTGACGGAGATTGACGATACCCCGGCTGAGGCCGATACCTTCTTTCCCGATTATTCCGAATGGCAAGAGCAGTCGCGTGAGAATCATGCTCCCGACGAGCGGCATGCCTTCGCTTACAGTTTTGTTGACTATACGCGCCCATGAAACAGGTAAGACCCAAGAAAAACCTTGGTCAGCACTTCCTGACCGATCTGAGTATCGCCAAGCGCATTGCCGACACCGTCGATGCCTGTCCCGACCTGCCTGTGCTGGAAGTGGGACCGGGTATGGGCGTAATGACGCAGTTCCTCGTGGAGAAGCCCCGTCCACTCCGTGTGGTCGAAATCGACCGCGAGTCGGTGGAATATCTGAACGAGCACTTCCCCCGTTTGCGTGACAATATTATAGGCGACGACTTCCTGCGTATGGACTTGCGCCAGTTGTTCGATGGTCAGCAGTTTGTGCTTACGGGCAACTATCCCTATGATATCTCATCGCAGATATTCTTCAAGATGCTCGACAATCGTGACCTGATTCCCTGTTGTACGGGCATGATTCAGCATGAGGTGGCGGTCAGAATGGCTTCACAGCCGGGCAATAAGCAGTATGGCATCTTGTCGGTTCTCATTCAGGCGTGGTACAATGTGGAGTATCTGTTCACCGTAGAGCCATCGGTATTCAATCCGCCTCCCAAGGTGCAGAGTGCCGTCATTCGCATGACGCGCAATGAGGTGCAGCACTTAGGCTGCGACGAACAACTGTTCAAGCGCGTGGTGAAGACCACGTTCAACCAGCGCCGCAAGATGCTGCGCGTCAGCCTCCGGCAAATCTTTGATGCCCAGCATCCTGCTCGTCCTGAGTTCTACCAGCAAGACATGATGACTCGCCGACCAGAACAACTCACCATCGGTCAATTCGTTGAACTGACCAATATGGTTGGGCAGGAATTAGCCTGTTCTTTATAGTTTTGTCTTAATCCATCTTCCCCGAATAAGACGGGCCAGGAAGATGATTCCACGGAAACTGAGGTCGATGGCCATGGCCGTCCACACACCGCGCAGGCCATAGCGAGGAGCCAGGAAATAGGCGAGCGTCAAGCGTACGCCCCACATTGACGAAAGGCTCATGATGGCCGGTATGAGCGTGTCGCCGGCTCCGATAAAAATGCCGTTGCAGACGATGGTGGCTGCAAACATCGGTTCTGCCCATGCCTCGATGCGCAAGGCCTGTGTACCTTCTTGGATGATTGCCTCTACTGGGGTCATGATGGCCATCAGCTCTGGTGCAAAGACGTACATCAGTATGCCCATTACGGTCATCACCGAAATGCCCAGTCCCACAGACATATAGGCAAACGAACGGGTCAGCAGACGCTGTCCAGCACCGATGCCCTGTCCCACCAAGGTGGTAGCAGCCTCGGCAATGCCATAGCCCGGCATGTAGCAGAGGCTTTCGACGGTGATGGCAAACGAGTTGGCCGCAATGGCAATGTTGCCCAATGGAGCAACAATCATGGTGCTGACAATCTGCGCACTGCCCATCAGCAGGTGTTGGAAGCCCATCGGCGCGCCAATCTTGAAAGCTGTCTTCACCGTGTCTTTCTGAGGAAGGAACCGTTGACTTGAAGAGTCAGAACCATAGCGCTCTCTCCCAAAGATGGCCAGTTCCTTTGAGCGCATCAGCAGGAACCATGCCATCATGCATGCCGTCACAATGAAGGCAATCAGTGTGCCGAGGGCAGCACCAAGTACCCCCAGTCCGAATATAAATATAAAGATGTAGTTGAAGCATACGTCCAGCACGCACATCATGATGTTGAGCATGCTGGGAATCTTCATGTTGCCGGAACACTTCAGCATTGAGCCGGCCAAAGACTCCAGCTGGAAGAAAGGTGCTGCAGCACCAAACACAGCAAAGTAGAGGGTGGCTTCGTGGGCAATATCGGCTCCTCCGCCTAACCAGTAGGGCAGCCATGGACTGATGCCGACAGCCACGAAAAGCAGCATGAGACTCCAAAGTCCGCAGCACACGAGCGATTGCCGGAGCACATGGCGAGCATTGTCGAAGTCGTTGGCCCCAATATAGTGAGCCACCTGTACGGAGAAGCCCATCGAGGCAGCACTGACCAGACCGCCAAAAAGCCATGAAGTACTCTCAACCAGTCCGATGGCAGCCGATTGCCGCGCCCCCAGATGTCCCACCATCGATGCATCGATAAAGAACATGATGGTGCTGGAAATCTGAGCCAGAATGCTGGGAATACTCAAGTTGACGATGAGGCGCAGCTTCTCGCTCTGCGTCATCGTACGGCCTTCCCTGATGTAAGCCAATAAATCGGTCTTCTCGCTCTTAGCCACTCCTTAATATTTCTACACTTCAAAGTCTAAGCAGGCGCGGCTGGCAGTGTAGGGACGAACCTTTCCATTGGCAACAGCCAGATGTTCAGGATGCTGGGCATACCCTTTCAGAGCCTCTTCTGATTCCAAGGTGGAGTCAAGCATGACATCAGCATTCGACGACGACAGGCGGCCGTCGATATGCACCTTGACATCAATGAGTCCAGGCACTTTTCCCACCAGTCCTTCAAGACCTTCCTTGATACCTTGCTTGACAACTCTCTTTTCTTCTTCCGATAGCTCAGCGCGGAGCGTCCATAAAATAATGTGTTTAACCATTGTTATATGCAATTTGTGATTATCAGCGACAAAATTACAGAAAAAGTAGCGAAAAATGCACAAATAAATATGAAAAAGATATGCAAAGACCGTAAAAAGGCAAAGAATCAGACAAAAAATTTGTCATTTAGCAAAAAAGCATTACCTTTGCAGTTGATTTGTATCAAAACTACCATGGGAGAAAGAATCAAGAAACTGAAAAAGATAAGAATACATAACGAGGGTAGGGCAGAACTATTCTACACATTACTCTTCGTAATTGCCATAGGCGTGATTCTTTGGAGGTCGTTCGACACGTTTATTCCGTTTGCTTTGTTTATTGCAGTGTTTGGAACGGCGTGGATGCTGATGCTCAATTTCTATCGTTGCCCTATCCGCTATTTCGCTACCGATACGGAAAAAGTGGTGGTGGCCCCGGCCGATGGCAAGATTGTGGTCATTGAGGAAGCTGAAGAGAACGACTATTTTCACGACAAGCGCATGATGATCAGTATCTTTATGAGTCCGCTGAATGTTCATGCCAACTGGTTCCCTGTTGACGGGCGAGTGAAATTTGTTCACCATTTCGACGGTAACTATCATCGTGCCTGGCTGCCAAAGGCCAGTGAGGAAAATGAGCATGCCGACATCATGATTGAGACTCCCGATGGTCAGGAAGTACTGGTGCGCCAGATAGCAGGTGCTATGGCTCGCCGCATCGTTACTTATGCCAAGGATCAGGAAGACTGCTATATTGACGAACACTTAGGATTCATTAAGTTGGGATCGCGTGTTGATGTCTACCTGCCTCTGGGCTCAAAGCCCGAAGTGAAGATGGGACAGCCCACCACAGGCGATCAGACCGTGATAGCTCGTTTGCCATGAAGAAACATATTCCCAATACCATCACCTGCTGCAACCTCGTTTCCGGTTGCGTCGCAACGGTGTTTGCCCTCTATGGCGATGCCCCGATGGCTTTGCTGTGGATTGTGATCGGTGCCGTCTTCGATTTCTTTGATGGGATGAGTGCCCGTCTGCTGGGTGTGAGCTCGCCTATCGGTAAGGAACTGGACTCGCTGGCTGACGATGTAACTTTTGGCGTGGCTCCTTCGAGCATTGTTTTCAGTTTTCTTTGCGGTTGTCCTTTTGAAGAACTGCCTGAATCCATTGCCTTTTTCTTGCCTTTCGTTGCCTTTGTTATGGCAGCTTTCTCGGCACTCCGTCTGGCAAAGTTCAATCTTGACGAGCGTCAGACAACATCTTTTATTGGCTTGCCAACGCCTGCCAATGCGCTGTTCTGGGGAGCCTTGATTGTAAGCATGGGCGACACCTTGGGAGCAACACCATACGGTGTGTGGGCCGTGATTGCCATGGTGTTCGTCAGCAGCTATCTGCTGGTAGCCGAACTACCTCTCTTTGCACTGAAGTTCAAACACTGGGGATGGAAAGGCAATGAGGTGAAATATATTTTCCTGTTGACTTCTGCCGTCATGATTGTCCTGCCCATTGTCATGGGATGGGGTGTCATTGGCATTGCGGCCGTCATAGCATGGTATGTCCTGCTGTCGGTCGTTACTGGCAAATAGGGAAACACTTCGAATTGTATTAAAAAACTAAAGATCCTATGAAGCTATTTACTGCTGTTATACTTTTTCTGCTTTTGTTTGTTGCAGTGGTCGGACTCGTGGTATTGTATTATATCCGTAAAGGCATACTTCGATTCCGACAGCATCTGACGGGCGACTATGACGAAGAGACCTTCAAGCGCATGTCTGACAAGAACTATCGAGGCAATGGTGAAGGCCCGAAGTTTGATAAAGACTACTTCAAGGGCAGTGGCACCCGAAGAAAACAGGAAAGTGCTACCTATCAGCAGAAGAACAAACAGCAACCCCGACAGGCCACGACAACAGCTGAAGGCACAACCATTATCGATGAACGGTCGATGGGCAATAAACGAAAAATCTTTGAAGACAACGAAGGCGAATATGTTGACTTCGTTGAAGAAGCATAAAAGAATTACTTGGGAAAGACCAAGCTTGGGAAGAACCAAAAAATTACTCGGGAAGAACCACGATGCTCTCCCGAGTAATTATTTAATTGTGTACCAGAGTTTTTTAGTTATGTACCAGTGTGCCGATTTCTTCGCCCTGCATCACTTTCTTCAGGTTACCCACAATGTCCATGTTGAATACATAGATAGGCAGGTTGTTGTCCTGACACATGCAGATGGCGGTCAAGTCCATCACTTTCAGACCACGGGCCAACACCTCTTTGTATGTAATATCGTTGAACTTCGTGGCAGTGGGATCCTTCTCGGGATCGGCGGTGTAGATGCCGTCAACGCGCGTACCTTTCAGCATCACGTCGGCCTCTATTTCAATGCCGCGCAGACTGCTTCCCGTGTCGGTGGTGAAGTAGGGCGAGCCTGTACCTGCCGAGAAGATGCACACACAGCCCTGTTCCATAGCCTCAATGGCCTTCCACTTCGTGTAGAACTCACCGATAGGCTCCATGCGAATGGCCGTCAGCACCTTGTTCTTTACCCCGATGGCTCCCAGGGCAGAGCTCAGTGCCAGCGAGTTGATGACCGTGGCACACATGCCCATCTGATCGCCTTTCACACGGTCGAAGCCCTTCTGCGAGCCGCTGAGTCCGCGGAAGATGTTGCCGCCACCGATGACGATGCCTATCTGCACGCCCATTTCGCTCACTTCTTTAATCTGCTGAGCATAGTCGCTCAGACGCTCAGGGTCTATTCCGAACCCCTGCTTGCCCATCAGGCTTTCACCTGAAAGTTTCAAAAGAATTCTCTTAAATCTCATAGTTTTTTGGTTTTATTTCGATATTTCGTTATTTCGACATTTCGTTATTTCGATGTTCCGATTTTTCGCTATTTCGATGTTTCGATGATTTTAAATCACGAATTGCACCTCCTTGAAGGCATAGCGGTGCAGTTGGCCCTGTTCATCGCGCAGCAGGAGATGTCCGTCGTCTTCTATGTCTGCAATCTCTGCCGTCAATGTTCCAGTCTTGTCAGTATAGGGATGGAATCCGCTTCTGCGATACAGCTTGTCCATATAGCGTGCCTTTAAGTTCTGACCAAGATTCTGCATGAAGTTGTGCAGAATGTCATGGAGCAACTGCTCGCGGTCGGTCTCCTGTCCTGTGATCTGCCATAGAGAAACTGGATTGGGCGCATCGCTATGGAACACTTGCTGGTTGACGTTCAGTCCGATGCCGATGATGCTGTCTTTAATGTTACTGCCCTTCAGCGTGTGTTCTATCAGGATGCCGCAGATTTTCCGGTCTCGCCAGTAGATGTCGTTGGGCCACTTGATGCTGATGTCATGGGTGTGTTGCTCCAGTGCCTCGCAAATAGAGAGCGAGATTGCCATCGAGATATGGAATTGTTGGTTGGCAGGCAGCGATACGGGATGGATGAGCACCGAGAACAGCAGGTTCTGACCCCGTTCGCTCTCCCAGGTGTTAGTGCCGCAGCCTCTACCTGCCGTTTGGAAATCAGTCCACACCACCGTGTCTTTCGTCGATGGGTGGTCTTTCAGCCAACGGTTAGTCGAGTCGGTCTCGTCAATATGAATAATGTTGAAATCCATGTATTCTTGTCTGCGTGCTTATTTCATATTCTTGTCTGCGTGCTTATTTCATATTCTTGTCTGCGTGCTTAGTTCACTTTCCATTCCAGTACACCGCCCGACTGCCCCTTCTGCAGTTTGGCGAAAATCTTCAATCCACGGGTCCTTACGGGCTTGAAGTCTACTGAGTTATAGCAGTCTTTCAGCACCGTGAATGGCGAGTGCTGTTCCACTTCGCGCCATTGTCCGTCGGTGGTTTGGTAGTAGAGCACCCATGACTCGGGCACGCGGAAGTTTCCGTCGTAATGGTCTAGGTCGAGCCAATAGACCTGTACGTTGCTGACCTCGTATTCCTGATCAAACGCATAGCTGACAGCCTCTTGCGTGCCGTACTTCAGCCACCAGTAGTGGTAGGGTTTGCTGTTGTCCGACGAGCAGCGAGGCTCCCACTGGTCGTTCACTCCACTGGCCCATGAGTCGACAGGGGCTGTCTCAGGTGCATCGTTTTGTATGGGGCCACGGTTGCTGAAGGTCTGAGCCTTCGAGGCAATCGTCTCTTTGGGCGTGGGAACGGCAGTGTTTGGCATACGGGCCATCCATACCTCCATGGCTTGCGGCCCACGGTTGTTCCATGTGCAATAGGGAATGGCGCGGAAAGGCTCTTCACCGATTTCTCCGTTTTGCATCACTTTCTTCATGTGCCCTTCCACCACCATCACGCCACCAAGCAGGTCTTTCTCGAAATGTGCAGTCAGCGGTTCCGTGTCCAGCAGGTACTTGTCGAAGACGGAGTGGTCGTTTTGGTCGCCGGCTTCCATGCAGTAGACGATGGGGCCTCGCTCCAGACACACTTTTCCACGCAGATCCACGGCGTTGTCGTTGGCTTCAATGCGCCGGGTGTTCATGGGGAAACACAGTTCCACGGTGTCGCCTTTCTTCCATTTGCGCTCAATGGTGATGTAGTCATCATTAGCATCTATGGCAATGCTGGCTCCATTGACCGTGCAGGTGGCATGGACTGATGCGTCGATATAGCGGTACAGGTCGTTGTTGACGGGGGCCTCCTTCAGCCAGGAAGGGATGCGCAGCTTGAGTGCAAACCTGTCGCTGCCCTTGCTGATGCGGATGCTTATCTTGCCGTCCCACGGATAGCCGGTGGTCTGTTCCAGTTCAATTCGTCCTGCCTTGGCCTTTCCCTGTGCATAGAGGTTTACGTAGATATTCTTTCCGTTGGTGGCATAGATATAGCCGGGCACGGAGGCGATGAAGCGCGTGATATTGCCCGGACAGCAGGCACATCCGAACCATTTCTGGCGCTCGTGTTCCCCGTTGCTCTCCAAAGGATTGTCGTAGAAGAATCTGTCGCCCGACAGGCTGACACCGCTCAACACATTATTATATAGTGCACGCTCCACGATGTCCATGTATTTCTTCTGCCCCGTGGCCAGGAACATGCGGTGGTTCCAGTACACATTGGCGATGGCGGCGCAGGTCTCGCAGTAGGCCGTGTGCGAATGCAGCTCGTAGTTGGGACCGAAGCCCTCTCCCTGCGGACGCGAGCCGATGCCTCCGGTGATGAACAGTTTCTTGCCTGACATGTTCTGCCAGATGCGTTCCAAGGCCTGCTGATAGGCGGTGTCGCCAGTCAGGGCAGCCACATCGGCCACGCCACTATAGAGATAGCCTGCGCGCACGGCATGCCCCACAATCTCGTCTTGTTCCAGAATGGGCCGATGGTCTTGCGAGTAGGCCGATGGCTTGTGCCCGTCGGTCTGGCGGCCGGTCTCTTCCACAAAGTAGCGCGCCCCTTCCAGATATTTCCTGTTGCCCGTCACTTTGTATAGTTTGCACAGGGCCATCTCGATGATGGGGTGGCCACCAGGGCGGTGAATCTGTCCTTCTGCCGGGCCGAAGGTCTTGCACACCAGATCGGCATTCTTGATGGCTACGTTCAGCAACGACCGCTTGCCCGTAGCGCGATAGTGGGCCACGGCACTCTCAATGAGGTGTCCGCTGTTGTACAGCTCATGCGAGTTGATCTTTTCCCATTTGGAGCGTCCCCACCAGCCCGAAAGCCGGTAGCACTTGTTGGTGACGCAGGTTGTCAGATAACCGTCGGGTTCCTGTGCCAATGTGATGAGACGGATGATGGAGTCCAGATAGGCATCCAGTTGGCGGTCGTAGTGGACTGCCAGCGAGTAGGAGGCTCCCTCAATGATCTTGTAGGGGTCGGTGTCGTCGAACGAGAAGTCGCCCCGATGTTCTGTCACCGTGGTCTGCAGATGGCCGTTGTTCTTGGCCGCCAGCGCAAAGTTGTCGAAACGTCCGCTTTTCTCGCACTCGCGGAAGGCCGATGGAATAGAGACCGTGCGGTTCACCTCAATGCGAGGAGCCCAGAAAGCATCGCTCAGATGCACCTGCGTAAAGGGCACTTCCTGAATCTGTGCTGTTGCCTGAAGAATGGCAATGGTGAACGCCAGGCAGATGACTGATCGTGGTCTGAAAAGGCTCTTCATGATTCTTTTTTCTGCGGTTTTAGTCGTATTGGGTGCAAAGTTACATTTTTTTGTTTACCTTTGCAAAAGAATCAAAACAAAAACACGTCTGTCATGAAGAAACTACTCGTTTTAGCGATGACTGCCGCTGCATGCATGAACGCCATAGCGCAACACGTCAACACATCGTCGGCCGGATACCCCATCACGCCCGTGCCCTTCACATCGGTGAAAGTCGTACCCAACACGTTCTGGGGACAACGTCTGGATGCCATCCGCACTACAACCGTCCCACTGGCTTTCGCGAAATGCGAGGAAACGGGCCGCTATGCCAACTTCGAGCATGCTGCTGCTCACATGAAAGACCCTTCGAAAACCTTCAAGGTGGGTGGCTATTCGTTCGACGATACCGACCCCTACAAGACCATTGAGGGAGCTTCCTACCTGCTGCAGACCTATCCCGACAAGCGGCTTGTGCACTACATCGACTCCGTGCTCGACATGATTGCCTCGGCACAAGAGCCCGACGGCTATCTCTATACGGCTCGCACGCAGAACCCTGAGCTTCCGCACGACTGGGCCGGCTCGCGTCGCTGGACCAAGGAGGAAGACCTGAGTCACGAACTCTATAATCTGGGACACATGGTCGAGTCGGCTATTGCTCACTATCAGGCCACGGGCAGTCGCAAGTTCCTCAACATTGCCATTCGCTATGCCGACTGCGTGTGTCGCGAGGTGGGCCCTGGTGAGGGACAGGCCTGCGTGGTGCCCGGCCACCAGATTGCCGAGATGGCATTGGCCAAGCTCTACATTGTGACGGGCAATAAGAAATATCTTGATGAAGCGAAGTTCTTGTTGGACTACCGTGGAAAGACGGAGATTCAGCACAGCTATTCGCAGGCCCATAGGCCCGTGGTGGAACAGGATGAGGCTGTGGGCCACGCCGTGCGTGCTGCCTATATGTATGCCGGCATGGCCGATGTGGCCGCTCTCACCGGCGATACGGCCTATATCCGTGCCATCGACCGCATCTGGCAGAACATTGTTGAAAAGAAACTCTACATCACGGGCGGCATCGGTGCCACGTCTAACGGCGAGGCCTTCGGCAAGAACTATGAGTTGCCCAACGCGACGGCTTACTGCGAGACGTGCGCTGCCATTGGCAATGTTTATGTGAACTACCGCTTGTTCCTGCTTCATGGCGAGTCGAAATACTACGACGTGCTGGAACGAACACTCTACAACGGACTTATCTCGGGCATGTCGCTCGACGGCGGAAGCTTTTTCTATCCGAACCCGCAGGCTTCTACCGGTCAGCACCAGCGCAAGCCTTGGTTCGGCTGTGCCTGCTGCCCCAGCAACCTGTGCCGCTTCATTCCCTCGCTGCCCGGCTATGTCTATGCTGTGAAGGAGGCTCCGAAGGGTAAGGAAAGCAAGTCGGCTGTCTACGTGAACCTCTTCTTGTCGAACGCCACCCAGCTGACTGTCGGCGGCAAGAAGCTCAGCCTGAGCCAGGCCACCAACTATCCCTGGGACGGCGATGTCACGCTGACCGTCGACAAGAATCAGGCGGGAGCATTCGCCTTGAAAATCAGAATCCCCGGATGGGTGAAGGGGCAGGCCGTACCTTCCGATCTCTATCGGTATACTGACGGCAAGCATCTTGCCGCAACCTGCATTGTCAATGGCGATACCGTCAGTGTTGCTCCTGGTGCCGACGGCTATCTCAGCATTGAGCGCCGCTGGAAGAAGGGCGACCGAATACAGATTCACTTCGACATGCCGGCTCGCACCGTGCGTGCCATCGACAAGGTGCAGGCCGACAGAGGCATGGTGGCTGTTGAGCGCGGACCGCTGGTCTACTGTGCCGAGCATCCTGACAACGCCTTTGATATCATGAGTGCCCTCGTCAATCAAAAGCCGCAGTTCCAAATGGGAGAGGCGCAGATTGCCGGCAACCGTGTGGTGACCCTCACCACCGATGCGCAGACACTCAGCTTCAACCAAGAGGGACGGCTTGCCGTTCAGAGCCAGGCACTGACGCTGATACCTTACTATGCCTGGTGTCATCGCGGTCAGGGAAATATGCGCGTCTGGCTGTCGCAAGATCTCAGTAGTATCAATAACCATTGACCTTTATGACAACGACTGAACAACTGAAAGCCGACGAGCAATACATGCGCTTCGCCATTGCCGAGGCGCGCATGGCTTTCGAGAAAGGCGAGATTCCCATTGGAGCTGTCGTGGTGTGCAAGAATCGTATCATTGCCCGTGCCCACAACCTGACGGAGACACTCTGCGACGTGACCGCCCATGCCGAGATGCAGGCCATCACAATGGCTGCCAACGAGCTGGGCGGCAAGTACCTGACCGACTGCACACTCTACGTGACGGTGGAGCCATGTCCCATGTGTGCCGGCGCTATCGGATGGGCTCAGCTGCCGCGCATCGTCTATGGTGCAGCCGATGAAAAACGCGGCTTCCGCGAGTATGCCCCCCACGTGCTGCACCCCAAGGCAAACGTCACTGGCGGCATCCTTGAGGAAGAATGTCGCCAGCTGATGCAAGACTTCTTTCGTCAGCGGCGCTGAGCAAAATGGCTTCTATGGGTTTTTGCTTGTAAGCAAAAGCTCATCTGCTTACAACCGAATGGCCTTTTGCTTATAAGCGAATGGTCATTCACTTGTAGCCAAAAGTTGCAAGAACAGCTATTTCGTACCGTAATCCATACGTTCTTGTACCGTAAATTCTATGTTCTTGTACCGCAATTCAAACGTTTTTGTTTCAATATTTTGCGAATTCGTAAAAAGTATGTATCTTTGTAACCTAATCATCAAGATTCTCGTATGACGAATAAAAACAGAAATGTTTTGAGCCAAATTCAGACTTTAGCTCGTGAAACAGTTCCAGAAGGCAGTCTTGTTATGCTTTTTGGTTCAAGAGCCAGAGGAGATGCTAAGAAGGATTCCGATTGGGATATCCTCATTGTCTTACCAAAGAAATCGTTGGAGCAGAAAGACTATGATGATGTGAGCTATCCTTTCGTGGAGTTAGGATGGAAACTTAATGAACAGATTAATCCAATCATGTACACTCAGGATGAATGGAGGGCAAACAGCATTACGCCTTTTTACGATAATGTGATACGTGACGGGATTCGGTTGAATTGAAAGTCTTCTTATTCGTTGAGGGGTTGACCGTCCTTTCGTTTTTGTTTCCTACAATTTTAATTTTAATAAAAGTATAGGAGGTGAACACTTTTGATAGTGCTCACCTCCTATGCGATTATGATATTTCTTTCGCCAGAGACGAAAGTCTGTTTAAAGCTTATTTCAGGTTTTTCTGAATGGGACGGGCCCACTTGGCAAGCTTTTCGTGCTTTTGGGCTTTCTTCATAGCCTTTTTGGCAACAATGTCTGCAATGCGTGAAGCTGCATTGCCAGTCAGTACGAGCTCATCCTGCTGATATGCCCATGCACCATCGTAGTCATGGTATGCCAGATAGAAGGTGAACTTGCCGTTGCTATAAGTACTGGCTAAGTCAGCTGCACCATAAGTCTTTACGTCGGTAGCATAGACCATGCCCCATTCCTCGTCAACATAGCCTGTTTCAACCTCGTCAACTACGATGTTGCCAGCCTCGTCGAGCGTGAACACCAAGCCTCCTTCATTGCCTGTTTCGCCCCAAGGCAGCACTTTCAAGCGCGAATCGTCTAGGTCGCTCTCATAGAGCACCACTTCGCTTTCGCCTTCGTAGAAGAGTTCACCTTGGGTGGCGAGGTTCTGCACACCATAGGTGTAGGTGCCTACATAGATGGGATTCCAGTTCTCGGGGATGGGAGCGCCTAATTCTATCTTGAATGAAACAGAGGTCGAGCTGACCACGTTGTTTTCAGCATATCCTACAACAGCTACGGTGTAGCGTCCAGATTCCTTGACGGGCAGGCGATAATCACCGCTGGCATTGGCTACCTGACTTTCAATAGTTCCGTCAATGATGCCACTGATAGCAGCCTCTGCATCGTTTCCTGCCACGAGGGCATACTTAACTGATTCCAGATCACTGCCCAGTGTCAGAGTGATATTGGCAAAGGCCTCTTCGCTCGTGTTCACGAATTTCCCGGTATAAGCAGCTTCGATGGAATAGTCTTTGGGAGAATAGCCAGGGAAAGTGATGACGATCATGCCGTCATTCTGCGTCTGGTTCCAACCACCCACACCGTCCATGTAGTAGAAGGGTGCCAGCTGAATCTGTCCGGGTGTCTTGCCGTCTTCCTGATAGGCCAGCACCTTGTTCTTTACCCATGTGTCGGCTGTGGGAGTGGCTTTGAAACCTTCGGCAGGGTGATAAATCTTGATCCAGGCCTCGTAAGTAGGATGGAAATAGCCGGTATTTGTCGTTGTAAAGTAAACCGTGTTCTCTTCGGTAATGGTCTCTCCAGCCAGTGTGGCACCAACAGGAATGATGGTGATGTCGAGATTTGCATCGCCTTGATAGTCGCCGTCATTTGTGATTCCGTCATAGGGATTCACAATGCGGAACACGTTGGGCTGGTTCTGATTCTGCATAATCTCAACGGTGGCTGTTCCTCCTAAGAAATCGTCGGAGAGTGTACCCTTGCCCAGAGAAACGAAAGGTTCAGACTTTCCAACTGAGAATGAGTAGGATGATGCACCGTAGGGTGTCGTGAGCGTCTCGTCGATGATGCTGATGACCACGTCTTTGTAGTCGGCATATTCAAAATCGTCACTGTTGTAGGTAACCACGATGTTTTGTACACTCTCACCTGCAGCAAAGGTTACTGAGGTGGGAATCTGCAACTTCTCTGTAGAGTCTGCAACATGCAAATCGACCTTCAGAGCAGTAGCTGTATTCACACGGTTGATAGGCACGGTAAATGTGGTCTCACTCTCTGAGATATTCACCACGCTGGGCAGATCCTTGCTGAAATAGACCTGTTCACCTGTTGCTGTGGCCCAGTGGTATTCCTTGTCGTCATCGTCGTTGCAGGCTGCAAATACAACCAGTCCGATGAACAATAGCATGAAACTTTCTAAATATTTCTTCATAATCTTTGTTTCTTTTGTGATGTTTAGATAAATGGTTTGAAGAACGACTATTACCAGGTAAACTCTTCAGAGTCACCAGAGGGACGCTGTGGGTCAGGGTTCACTACCAGTGATTCGTTGTATTGAGCTTCAGTGTTGACAAAGCACCACACCATCCAGTTGGGCATGCCCTGTACGTTGAAACGGCACTGCTCAATATGGTTCGTTCCCTTATAGCTGCGAATGATACCCTTGTTCAGACGCTTGATATCGAACGTTGCGAAGCCTTCGCCCCAAAGTTCAACGCGGCGCTGCCACCACACTTCGTTCTGGAATGCAGAAGTTGTCGTGTTATAGTAAGCATCTTGATGCTGTCCATAAACATAGCTGGCATCACGTGTCTTGGCAAAATCGGTGAGCAGGGCAATACCGTTGGCTTCGTTCTGCATGCCAGCAGCCTCAGCTTCAATAAGCTTCATCTCCTCAACACGCATCAAAGGTACTGCAACTACCCATGCGTCATATTTTACGTTTGCCTTTCCGGCTGCATTGCGGAATTTCAGTGACAGACCGCCAACACCATAGCTGGCATTGGAAACGCCAGCGGCATACACACGCTCAGGATAGTCGGTCTGAGGACGCATTGCAGCAATGGCGGTAGCCTCATCAACATCATCAAGGGCGAAGTCTATCCAGCACTGCTTGCGGAAGTCAGTAGTGGGGATGGTCTCATAGAGGTGACGGTCAATGACGTTCGGTCCGCCATAGTTGGCTGCATAGCCGCAATCAAAGCCGTTCTCCAGCAACATGACGCTACCCCATGAGGAGTCACCGTCGTTTTCAATGATGTTGGGGTCAGTGTCCTTGTAGGTAACACCGAACATCCAGGAAGAGTTAGGCGTGTTGAAACCGTTGTCGTGGCTCAGGTATTCGTCTTCGCTCATCATGGCATAGCCCTTCATGGCTTTCTTAGCATACTCCTCGGCTTTAGCCCAGTTCTGCTGCTCAAGATAGGTGCGAGCCTTCAGACCGTAGACAACACTTACATCGGGCGTATATACATCGGTGCGGTTGTAGCCGGCCAACAGTTTTTCAGCAGCATCCAAGTCGGCTAGGATGAACTGGAAAGCCTCATCCCATGTCATACGAGCATTGTGCTGAGCCTCGTCAATGGTTGTCGATTCAGTAATTTTTACAGTGGTCAGCGCATCTTTCTTTACTGCATAGGGAGCTGCAGCATACATGCGTACGCAGTCCAAATAGTACATAGCGCGCAGTGCATAGGCAATACCAGCACCTACTTCACGGCCAGACTCGGGTTGAGCATAGTCAGTGGCACCAGCCATCTTGAGCACATTGTTACAGTCTTTAATCCAACCGTAGTAGAGAGTCCAGGGGTACTGGGTGCGAGCCCAGTTGGGAGCCAGATAAGTGAAGTCCTGATACCAAGTGTCGAACCAGTTGTTTGTACCAACAGGCACCACGTCCTGTCCCATCACGTCGCGGATGAGGAAGAACGAAGGATAACCGAAGTCGAAAACATAGAAACTGCTTCCGCTATAGGTGAACTGACCAGTCAGATTGCCCGTCAAGTTGTTAACAAAATTGTCGAACGAACCAGGGGCGTTAGCAGCTTGGTCGATGGTAACCGTACTGGTTTGCGGATCTATTTCCTCTATGCAACTCGTGAAAAGCGATGTGCTCAGCAGAGCTGCTGAAAGTACTGAAAATATCTTTTTCATATTCTATAATCTCCTATATGTTTAGTTTAGAAAGAAACCTGTATACCTCCCATGATGGTGCGAGCTGGTGAATAGGCATTCACACCGCCTGAGTTGGTACCTGCGAATGAGTAGCGAGGATCAAGGCCCTTGCGCTTGCTCCAGAAATAGATGTTCTCGCCTTGGCAATAGACACGCACCTTGCTGAGCTTGACAATGTCGGTCAGCGAACGGGGCAGTGTGTAGCCTACTGTGAAGCTCTGGAAGTTCAGATAGGAAGCACTGGTAAGGAAGCGAGTAGAGCGTGCTGATGTATAGAGGTCGTTATACTGCCAACGAGGAATATTAGTATTGGGCGATTCTACTGTCCATGAATCCAATACGTCCTTGTGGTAGGTCTGACCGTTGCCGCTGGTGGCAACAGGTGTCATCAGGTTCATATAACGGTTATCGTAAAGCTTGCCACCGAGCTGGTAGTCAAAAGTAGCGTTGACATCGAAGTCGTAAATCTTCAGGCTGGTAGAGAAGCCGCCGGTCACCTTAGGAAGAATAGAACCCTGAGCATAGTAGCTGGCCTTGTTCCAGTCAGTAGTAGCAGCATTGTGCTCCTTACCAGGCTTCGTAGTGGTCATCGTTGCTTTCGAGGGGTCTGTCGGATCATCAGCATCGGGCTCCAACAGATTAGTGTCTTGCCAGTAGAGGGCCATACCTGCCTTCTTGGGATCATAGGTGGCATCACCTGTCAAATAATAGTTCTCCATGCTATAAACACCAGCATACTCAGGAAGCATGGCATTGTAGAGACCCTGTCCCTCTTCATACCAAAGTGACATGTTGCTGTCGGAATCAGACTCGCGGAAGCCACCGTTGATCTTCGTCTTGCTCTCGGGCAGTTTCAGAATCTTGGTTGTGTTGTGTGAAAGGTTTGCTGTGACATTCCATGTGATATCCTTTGTGCGAATTACGTCGCCGCTGACAACAAGTTCGAAACCTGTGTTGCGAATATCACCTAGGTTGCCCCAATAACCGCGTGCGCCAAAACTTTCAGGGATGGAAAGCCAGAACAACTGGTCGGCAACCTTTTTGTTGTACACATCGAAGCTACCAGTGAGGCGGCCGTGCAAAATGCTCCATTCCAAACCTACGTTGAAGTTAGTTGTTGTTTCCCAAGTGATATCCTCATTACCTATTTGATCGAACGAAGGCAACATGCCGTTTTCTCCCTTTGAGAGCGAGTATAGGTCAATGTAGGCCCAGTTGCCAATTCCATCGTTACCCTGCTGACCGATTGATACTTTCAACTTCAACTGGTCGAGCCAACTCTTGGTGCTCTCCATGAAACTTTCGCTCGAAATCATCCAGGCACCACCAACGCTCCAGAAGTTACCCCAACGGTGGTCGGGATGGAAACGGCTGGAAGCATCACGGCGATAGGATACCGAACCGAAGTATTTCTGGTCGTAGTCGTATTGTGCATTGGCGAACCAACCTTCAACGTTATAAGCTGTGGTGTAGCTGTACGAATTGTAGCGATTGCTGAAAGCATTGATTTCAGGCACATCGGGCGAGAATCCCTTGTTTGCAAGGGCTTCCAGTACCTTCGTCGTAGTCTTGTACCACTCATGACCCAGCATCAGCTGTGCATTGTGCTTACCGAACTCTTTGTGGAAGTTCAGCGTCTGCACGTAGTTCTGGCGCAGCGTAGAAGAGCTTTTCTTGTCAATATTACCATTTTCCGAAGCAGAGGGTCCGTAGAACGGGTTTCCATAGACGCTCTGAATGCTCTGGCCATGGTTCAAGTTGTTGTTCGAATTGAACTTCAGCCAGCTGGTGATGTCAATGTCCAGTGTGAATGAACCGTTGAACTGATTAACTGTAGTTTCCGAAGTGTTGTACTGGTTGGCACCGATGGGGTTACCTGTTGCCAGGAACAAACGTGTTCCGTTGCCGGGGAAGTTGGTGGCAGGCACACCATAGTCGTACTGCAAGTGTCCATATTGGTCGGTACGGATATAAGGATTGCCAAGTGCATCTACCGAACGTACATAAAGTGGGTAGATAGGAGCAATCATAGAGGTGTAGTAGGCCATGTTGTTCGAACCAAGCTCGCTGACAGAGAAGTTGGGATTCTCTTCCTGATTGCTGTGTACGAAGCCTACGTTGGCACCAACACGCAGCCAAGGACGAGCCTGATAGTCTGCCTTTAAACGTCCAGTAAAGCGCTCATAGTTCGAGTTGTCGATGATACCGTCTTCGTTCAGGTAGCCAGCAGAGGCATAGAAACTGCTGTTTGATGTACCACCGCTCACATTGGCAGTGTATTCCTGACGGAAACCAGTATGGTAGGCTTCATCCTGCCAGTTATCGGGGTACATGTAATAGGTCTCACCGTTATAGGTATAGGCACGTCCCAATGTGGCATTAGGATTCAACTTGCCGTCGAGACCAATGAGGTTCTGACCGTCGGGCAGCGTGAAAGGATTGTATTGCAGACCCCAGTTCTGATTTGTGATAATGCGGTCGTTTACCCACTTGTTGGCAGCTGCATTGCTCAAGCCGTTGGCTGTAGCATAGTTATAGAACTGCTTGTAGTAGACTTCCATGAACTGCGCGGGATCCGTAATAGTTTCGTAGTCCTGAATTGAACGAGTGTTGGCACCCCACTTCATGTCTACGTTAATCTGTGCATCCTGTGTCTTACCTTTCTTGGTGGTAATCAGAATCACACCTGCAGCACCACGGGCACCATAGAGGGCTGCCGAGGCAGCATCCTTCAGAACGGTGACACTCTCAATATCATCTTGTGGCAGGTTACTCAAACTTGAACTGTAAGGGGCACCATCAACGACGATTAGAGGTTCGGTGTCGGCATACATAGATGCAATACCACGAATGTGGATGCTACCTTGGCTGGCACCAGGCTGACCGCTTGAACCGCGAATCTGCAGACCAGGTACTGAACCGACGAGAGCATCGGCAACGTTGGTTGTAATCTTCTGACTCAGTTCGTCAGCACCTACAATTGCAGCTGAACCGGTGAAGGATGACTTCTTCTGTGTACCGAAGGCTACGACAATCACCTCATCGAGGGCCTTCTGGTCATTAGTCAGCACAATTTTCATGTTTGGACGTGCGCTCACTTCCAGCGGCTCCATACCTACGTAGGTGATGCGCAAGGTCTTCTTGCCTGCAGGCATAGTCAGTGAGAACTTACCGTCGGCATTGGTCACTACGCCAGTGTTGGTGCCAACCACAAGAATAGACGCACCGATAACGGGTTGTCCGTCTTCTTGCGATACCACGGTACCACTGACTTTAGTTTGGGAAAATGCCCCCCCCACCAAAAGGAAGAGGCTTACCAAAAGCATTGTTAGTCTTTGTTTCATACTCTCTCGTTTTTGAATTTTGTGTATAATTATGCTAAATTCTAAGTTTTGGGTGCAAATATATAACAAATTTTATTAAAATGCGGCAAAACTTTGAAAAATTTTTATATTTTATGTGTTTTTCTTGATAAAAAAGAAGAGTCTCAAACACTTGAGACTCTTCTTTTAGGTGAATAAAAATCCGCTTTCGCGTTCTTTTACTGGGCCAATTTGCCGTCAGAACCGAGCACATCAACAATCTTGTGGATGTACATCTTCTTCATGTTCTCGCGGGCGGGCTTCAGATACTGGCGAGGATCGAAGTGGTCGGGATGCTCAGCCAGATACTTGCGGATGGCAGCAGTCATGGCCAGACGAGAGTCGGAGTCGATGTTGATCTTGCAGACAGCGCTCTTCGAAGCCTTGCGGAGCTGCTCTTCGGGGATACCAACGGCATCGGGCAACTTACCGCCGAAAGCATTGATGGTGTCAACCTCGTCCTGAGGAACTGACGAAGAACCGTGGAGCACGATGGGGAATCCGGGCAGTTTCTTCTCGATCTCAGCCAGCACGTCGAAAGCGAGTGGGGGAGGAACGAGCTTGCCGGTCTTCGGGTCGCGTGTGCACTGTTCGGGCTTGAACTTGTAAGCACCGTGGCTGGTGCCGATAGAGATGGCCAGAGAGTCGCAGCCTGTACGGGTAGCGAAGTCGATTACCTCTTCGGGCTTGGTGTAGTGGCTTACCTCAGAGGCAACCTCGTCTTCAACACCGGCCAGCACGCCGAGCTCGCACTCAACGGTGACATCGTGCTGGTGAGCATACTCTACTACCTGACGAGAGATACGGATGTTCTCCTCGTAGGGCAGCGAGCTGCCGTCGTACATCACTGAAGAGAAGCCCATGTCGATGCAGTCCTTGCAGAGTTCGAAGCTGTCACCGTGGTCCAGGTGGAGCACAATCTCAGGATGCTCGCAGCCGAGCTCCTTGGCGTATGCTACAGCACCCTCGGCCATGTAGCGCAGAATGGTGGCGTTGGCATAGTTGCGTGCGCCCTTAGACACCTGCATGATGACGGGTGACTTTGTCTCCACGGCAGCCTGAACGATGGCCTGCATCTGTTCCATTGTGTTGAAGTTGAAAGCGGGAATAGCATAGCCACCGGCTACTGCTCTCTTAAACATCTCGCGAGTGTTCACGAGACCCAAATCCTTGTAGTTTACCATAATAATAATGTATACAATATTTATATAAGTGAATTGTTGTATTCCGACCGCAAAATTACGGAAATCTTTCCAAAAAGATAAAAAATGACCTGCGGATTTATCGGTTTTTCGGATTTTTTAAATGATTCCGAGGGTTCCGATGAATCCGCAGGCTAAAAATGCTAAATGAAGTTAGCAAACGGTGTTTCTTTACTTCTCGTCGGCTGCTGGCTCAATGATTTTCCAGATGCAGGCTGCCAAAGCACCGCCTACCAGCGGGCCTACGATGAACACCCAAAGATCGGCCAGAGCCTGACCGCCCTCGAACAGGGCTGGGCCAATGCTGCGGGCAGGGTTGACAGAAGTGCCCGTGAAGTGGATGCCGACCAGATGAATCAGAATCAGTGACAGACCGATGGCCAGACCGGCGAAGTTGTTGGTAGCACCGTTGGTCTTCGATGTGGCACCCAGTACTACGAGTACGAAAAGGGCTGTCAGCACTATCTCAACAATCAGACCGTTCACAACACCATAGGTGCAGCCGTTGGCACCTGTTGAGGTGGTGATTACAAGGCTCGGATCGGTAGCTACGATACCGGCCAGCACGGCAGCGGCCAGCACAGCACCAATCACCTGGAATACCATATACATGGCGCAGTCTTTGGCGCTGATGCCGCCATTGATGAATACGCCCAGTGTGATGGCGGGGTTGATGTGGCAACCAGAAATGCCACCAATGGTGTAGGCCATTGCAACAACAGCCAGACCGAAGGCGATAGCGGTTCCTACGATTGATGCTGTGTCAGCACCACAACCCAGGGCAACGGCTGCACCGCAACCCAGAAACGTAAGTACGAACGTACCTACCAGCTCTGCAAGATACTTTTTCATAATGTTACACTGTTAATTGGTTAAAATAAAAATAGGTTGTTATTTGTTTTCATTTGTTTTCAGAGCAAAATTACAAAAAAAATCAAAATGGCCAATACTTTTCAACTTTTTTTTGATAAAAACATCTGAAAACATCTGTTTTGACATAAAAAAAGGGTCACCGCCGTGACCCAACCTTTGTTAACCTTAAATCTAATACTATGAAAAACACGTTGCAAAGATATTACTTTTTGGGCCGCTTTACAAACAAATTGAAACTTTTTAGTGTGTTTTTGATAATTAATTGATATATATCAATCGCTGCTTTGTAAAAACTGTTATGTTGTCCTTTCGTCTGGTTGAAGATGGGTGTCTGTCAATCTGTCGGTAAATGATGCCTTTTTGTCGTGTTGGCATTCGGGGGCATGGTTTTTGAATGCCGATGAGTAAAAACAACTAAAAAAGAAAGGAGACAATTATGACATTAGACAAGTTTACAATCAAGGCACAAGAGGTGGTACAGGCTGCCGTGCAAACTGCCCAGCGTGGCGGTCAGCAGACCATTGAGCCCGTTCATCTGCTTGTAGGGCTGATGGACAAGGCCAAGGATGTAACCACGTTCATCTTCCAGAAGTTGGGCGTGAATACGCAACAGTTGGAGATGCTGGCCCGTCAGGAGCTGCAGCATCTGCCCCGTGTGCAAGGCGGTGAGCCTTACTTGAGCAGCGATACAAACAAGGTGCTCATGAAGGCTGAGGATATTTCGAAGGAGATGGGCGACGAGTACGTCTCTTGTGAGCCTGTCCTGTTGGCCCTGCTGCAGGTGAACAGTACCGTGAGCCGTATGCTGAAGGATGCCGGTGCCACGGAGAAAGACATGCGACAGGCTATCCTTGAACTGCGTCGCGGACAGAAGGTGCAGAGCCAGAGTGCCGACGACAACTATCAGTCGCTGGAGAAGTATGCCAAGAACCTCGTGTCGCTGGCCCGTCAGGGCAAGCTCGACCCGGTGATTGGCCGTGACGACGAGATTCGTCGTGTGCTGCAAATCCTGTCGCGCCGTACAAAAAATAACCCCATTCTGATAGGTGAACCGGGCACGGGTAAGACTGCTATCGTGGAGGGTTTGGCTGGACGTATCGTGCGTGGCGACGTGCCCGAGAACCTGAAGGACAAACAACTCTACTCGCTTGACATGGGCGCACTGGTGGCCGGTGCCAAGTATAAGGGTGAGTTCGAGGAGCGTCTGAAGAGCGTCATCAACGAGGTGACACAGGCCGAGGGGCGTATCATCCTGTTCATCGACGAGATACACACGCTGGTGGGTGCCGGCGGTGGCGAGGGTGCCATGGATGCTGCTAACATTCTGAAGCCGGCACTGGCTCGTGGTGAGCTGCGTGCCATCGGTGCCACCACACTGAACGAGTATCAGAAGTACTTCGAGAAAGACAAGGCCCTGGAGCGACGCTTCCAGACCGTGATGGTCGACGAGCCCGATGAGCTCAGTGCTATCTCTATATTAAGAGGATTGAAGGAACGCTACGAGAACCACCATAAGGTGCGCATACAGGACGATGCCTGTATTGCTGCCGTACAATTGTCAGAGCGCTACATCAGCCAGCGCTTCCTGCCCGACAAGGCCATCGACTTGATGGACGAGGCTGCTGCCAAACTGCGCATGGAGCGCGATTCTGTACCTGAGGAACTCGATGAGATCACTCGTCGTCTGGCTCAACTCGAGATTGAGCGCGAAGCGATCTCTAGAGAAACTAGTATCTCTAGTTCAACTAATCATACTAGTGAAACAGGTCCTACCAGCAAGCTCGCCCAGCTGGACCGCGACATTGCCGAGCTGAAGGAACAGGAGGCACAGTTCCGTGCCAAGTGGGAGGGCGAGCGCCAGCTGGTGAACCAGATTCAGCAGGACAAGCAACAGATGGAACAGCTGAAGTTCGAGGCCGAGCGTGCCGAGCGTGAAGGTGATTATGGAAAGGTGGCTGAGATACGCTATTCGAAACTGAAAGGACTGGAAGACGATATCGCGCGGATACAGGCTCAGCTGTCATCGGCACAGGGCGGCAATGCTATGGTTCGTGAAGAGGTTACTGCCGACGATATTGCAGAGGTGGTGTCGCGTTGGACGGGTATTCCTGTGACCCGTATGATGCAGAGTGAACGCGAAAAACTGCTGCATCTGGAAGACGAGTTGCACAAGCGCGTCATTGGTCAGAACGAAGCCATCACCGCTGTGAGCGATGCTGTGCGCCGTAGTCGTGCAGGGCTGCAAGACCCCAAGCGGCCTATCGCCTCGTTCATCTTCCTTGGTACTACGGGTGTTGGTAAGACCGAACTGGCCAAGGCTTTGGCAGAATACCTGTTCAATGACGAACAGATGATGACCCGTATCGACATGTCGGAGTATCAGGAGAAGCACACTGTGTCGAGACTGATTGGTGCCCCTCCGGGATATGTCGGCTATGACGAGGGCGGACAACTGACCGAGGCCGTGCGTCGCAAACCCTACTCAGTGCTGCTCTTTGACGAGATCGAAAAGGCGCACCCTGACGTGTTCAACATCCTGTTGCAGGTGCTTGACGACGGTAGACTGACCGACAACAAGGGACGCACTGCCGACTTCAAGAACACCATCATCATCATGACTTCGAACGCAACACGTGAACAGCTTCGAATGACCATGCGGCCCGAGTTCCTGAACCGTATCGACGAGATTATCACCTTCCAGCAACTCTCGGAGCAGGAGATTGCCCAAGTGGTACGGCTGCAACTTGGTCGCGTACAGCAGATGCTGGCACCGCAGGGCATCACTCTGGAAGCTACCGAGCATGCCATCAAGTGGCTGGCGCGTGAAGGCTACGATCCCGACTTCGGCGCACGTCCGGTGAAACGTGCCATTCAGCAGTACGTACTGAACGACTTGTCGAAGAAACTGCTGGCCGACGAAGTGGACCGCACAAAGCCTATCATCATCGATGAGTTTGGTGAAGGACTCATTTTCCGCAACTAAAAGTTCTCGTTCAGACTTCGTTTGGGGTGCATTAAGACGTTAAAAAAACGTAATCGTGCGCGGTTTACGGCAATTATGCGTAATTTTGCACCCCAAAACGAAATCATATATAATAAATAAAGGTATAAAGAACAATGAATATTCAGTTTGAGTGCGCCGACAAGGTGAATGGATTGATGACAATCACTGTTGAAAAGGCAGATTACGAAGAGAAAGTTGAAAAAACACTGAAGGACTATCGCAAGAAGGCACAGGTGCCTGGCTTCCGTCCGGGCATGGTTCCCATGGGACTGGTGAAGCGCCAGTATGGCACCGCCGTCAAGGTTGACGAGGTGAACCGCCTGCTGGGTGAGAAGTTGTATGAGTATATCCGTGAGAACAAGATTCAGATGCTGGGTGAACCCCTCCCCAACGAGGAGAAACAGCAGCCTCAGGATTTTGAGAAGAGTGACAGCTACACTTTCGTCTTCGATATCGCCGTGGCTCCTGAGTTCAAGGCAGAACTGACTGCCAAAGACAAGGTGGACTATTATAATATTAAGGTGGACGACAAACTCGTTGACGACCAGGTGCAGATGTATGCTTCACAGGCCGGCGAGTTTGTTCAGGCTCAGGAGTGGAGCGGCAACGACACCTTGAAGGGCGATCTGCGCCAGCTTGACGAGAACGGTAATACGCTTGAGGGCGGTATTGAGACCGAAGGCGGTATGATTATGCCCAGCTATATCAAGGGCGAGGACGAGAAGAAGAAGTTCGAGGGTTGCAAGCCCGGCGACATCATCACTTTCAATCCCAAGAAGGCTTATCCCGAGAATGATGCTGAGGTGGCTGCCCTGCTGAAGGTTGACAAGGAACAGGTGAAGGACTTGACCGCAGACTTCAGCTTCCAGGTGACCGAGATTCGTCACTTCCAACCCGCAGCTGTCGACGAGAAACTCTTTGAGCGTGTGTTTGGCGAAGGTGTAAAGGACGAGGCTGATTTCCGTCAGCGCATCAGCGATACCATCAAGCCCCAGCTGCAGGCTAATGGCGACTATAAGTTTATGCTCGACGTGCGCAAGTATATGGAGAAAAAGGTAGGCGAGCTGACCTTTCCCGAGGCTCTGCTGAAGCGCGTCATGCTGAACAACAATAAGGACAAGGGGGCCGACTATGTGGAGAAGAATTTCAAGGCCTCGATTGACGAATTGAAGTGGCATCTGATTAAGGAACAACTGGTAGTCGCTGCCGGTATCAAGGTGGAGGATGAGGATCTGAAGCAGGTTGCGAAAGCAGCGATTCGTCAGCAGTTTGCACAGTACGGCATGACCAATGTGCCTGAAGATGTGCTGGAGAACTATGCTGCCGAGCAGTTGAAAAAGCGCGAAAATGTCGATCAGTTTGTCGACCGTGCCATTGATGCCAAACTGACAGAGGCCCTGAAAAGTATTGTGAAACTGAATACCAAGGAGGTGACCCTCGATGAGTTCAACAAGATGATGCAGGAGGCTTAAGCCTGCATCATCTTTTCTTTTGTTTTTATTTTAGAAACCCTTTTGATGTATGAGCGAACACGGAACACATAGTGGCGAGCACAGATCGCATGGTCATCGCCGTGAGATGAGAATCACAGGTTTTAAACAGTATAAGCCCTCGAAAGTCTTGACACCTGCTGTGGTTCTGAGTATTGTGTCGGTGGCGCTATTGTTCCTGGCCAGATTTACATTGCTGCCAGGAAGTGACATGATGCCCTATATGGTGATTGCTCATGTGCTGGGTGGCTTGGGGTTGTCGATATTGGTATGGGCCATCGTGTCTATACCAGATCCCATCACAAAACACTTGGACTGGTGGGCTTGCTCTGCAGCCTTTGCCGTTATGGCATATCATCTGACGGTGGCAGCAGCATATCTGGTTGATTTCGATTATGGTCTGGAGTCGGCAGCAATAGCGATGTGGGGACTGAAAACGGCCCTCATCACCATTATGATACGCGATTTGCTGCTGATGCGCAACAACGATTTGCTGATGGCGGCTGTGCTGTTGCTTGTCTATTGTGTTGCCGGTTGTCCGTTTATGTTGTCGGGAGGCTTCGGGTTCTTGCAGTGGTTCTTGGCAAAGGTGGTGACTGTGCTTTTGTCCATACAGCTCTATCGCAGTTATATGAGCCTTTACAACGATCCGAACTTGTAAAATTGCGCATTTTCTTGCCGAATAAAATCTTTTCTACACAAAAAATCTTAAAATAGGCATGTTTATCGGGAATTTTTCATAATTTTGTATTTACGTTTGTGGGCGAATGTCATATAAGAAGACAGAAACCGACAGGTAAAAGCAATGTAAATATTTGATTATGAACGATTTTAGAAAATATGCAACACAGCATCTGGGCATGAATGGCCAGGTGCTTGACGACGTGATGCGTGCCAACCGACTTGCTATGGAGGCACAGGCACAGTACATGAACCCTTACATTTTGGAGGAACGCCAGTTGAACGTGACCCAGATGGATGTCTTTTCACGACTGATGATGGACCGCATCATCTTCTTGGGAACAGAAGTAAATGACTATACGGCTAACACCTTGCAGGCACAGTTGCTTTATTTGGACTCTGTGGATCCGGGCAAGGACATCAGTATCTATATCAATTCTCCTGGTGGCAGCGTCTATGCCGGTCTGGGCATCTACGACACGATGCAGTTTATCTCAAGTGATGTGGCTACTATCTGTACGGGTATGGCAGCTTCAATGGCTGCCGTGCTGCTGGTGGCTGGTACGGAGGGCAAACGTTCGGCACTGACTCATAGTCGTGTGATGATTCACCAGCCGTTGGGCGGTGTTCAGGGCCAGGCCAGCGATATTGAGATTGAAGCTCGTGAGATACAGAAACTGAAGAAAGAACTCTATACCATCATTGCCGACCACTCACATACCGACTATGAGAAGGTGTGGAACGACTCTGACCGCAATTACTGGATGACGGCAGACGAGGCCAAGGAATACGGAATGATTGACCAGGTGCTGAAGAAGAAGTAATGAAGAAGGAATGCAGCTTCTGCGGAAGAAGCGAGAAAGAGGTAAAACTGCTGATCTCGGGGTACGGTGCCTATATCTGCGAGGATTGTGCAGAAAGGGCCTATCAGATCGTGAAGGAATCGGGGTTGGATGCTGCCAGTGACGCAGGCAAGGGCTCTCCGAAGATGAAGAACGTGCCCAAGCCCAAAGAAATCAAGGACTACCTGGATCAGTATATTATCGGTCAGGATGAGGCCAAACGTTTCCTCTCAGTGGCCGTCTATAACCACTATAAACGTTTGCAGCAGCCAGACGATGAGAATGGGGTGGAGATAGAAAAGTCGAACATCATCATGGTGGGTTCGACTGGAACGGGAAAGACGCTTCTGGCCCGTACTATTGCCAAACTGCTGGATGTGCCTTTTACTATCGTAGATGCCACAGTGTTCACAGAGGCTGGTTATGTGGGCGAGGACGTGGAGAGCATCTTGAGTCGTCTGTTGCAGGTGGCCGACTATAATGTGGAGGCAGCCCAGCGGGGCATTGTCTTCATTGATGAGATAGACAAGATTGCACGCAAGAGCGACAACCCCTCGATAACCCGTGATGTGAGTGGAGAGGGTGTGCAACAGGGACTATTGAAACTGCTGGAGGGCACCATTGTGAATGTTCCGCCTAAAGGAGGTCGTAAGCATCCAGATCAGGAATATATCCATCTGGACACTCACAATATTCTATTTATATGTGGTGGTGCCTTCGACGGTATTGAGCGTAAGATTGCTCAGCGACTGAACACGCATACGGTGGGATATAACTCGGTGCAAAATGTCAGGAAGATTGATACAAACGACCTGATGAAGTATGTACAGCCGCAGGATTTGAAGTCGTTTGGACTGATTCCGGAGATTATTGGTCGTCTGCCAGTGCTGACCTATCTGAACCCATTGGATCGTGAGGCTTTGCAGCGTATCTTGATAGAACCGAAGAACTCCATTATCCGGCAATATGAGAAAATCTTCAAAATGGACAATGTGACTCTGACGTTTGCCGATGATGCTTTGGCTCTGATTGTTGACAAAGCAGTGGAGTATAAACTGGGAGCCCGAGGACTGAGGTCGATCGTGGAGAGCATCATGATGGATGCCATGTTCGAAGTCCCCTCGAAAAAAGTGAAGAAGTTTGAAGTGACACGCGAGTATGCACAGCAGCAGCTCGACAAGTCGCACTTACAATAAGCCTATGACTAAAAGAACAGATCTTACAACCGCACTCAAGCACTATTTCGGCTTTGATACGTTCAAGGGCGATCAGCAGGCCATCATTCAGAATGTGCTGGATGGTCGCGATACTTTTGTGCTGATGCCTACCGGCGGTGGAAAGTCGCTGTGCTATCAGCTGCCGTCGCTGCTGATGGATGGTGTGGCTATCGTCATTTCACCGCTGATTGCACTAATGAAGAACCAGGTGGACTTCATTACGCATCTGAGTGAGCATGAGGGAACGGCCCATTTCCTGAACTCGTCGCTTAACAAGACGGCTATCGACCAGGTGAAGGCCGACATTCGCAATGGGTACACAAAGCTGCTCTATGTGGCTCCCGAATCGCTGACGAAAGAGGAAAATGTGGAGTTCCTGAAAGGCTGTAAGATTTCGTTCTATGCTGTTGATGAGGCTCACTGTATTTCGGAGTGGGGTCACGACTTCCGTCCTGAATATCGGCGCATTCGGCCGATTATCAATGAGATAGGAAAGGCTCCTGTCATCGCACTGACGGCCACGGCGACCGATAAGGTGCGCACAGACATCAAGAAGAGTCTGGGCATCATTGATGCAGACGAATTCAAAAGCTCTTTCAATCGCCCGAATCTCTATTACGAGGTAAGACCGAAGACCAAGGATGTGGATAAGGACATCGTTCGTTTTATTAAACAGCATACGGGCAAGAGCGGTATCATCTATTGTCTGTCGCGAAAGAAAGTGGAAGATCTGGCTGAAGTGCTGCGGGCTAATGATATTAAGGCTTCAGCCTATCATGCAGGCTTGGACAGCGGCACCCGTACTCAGACACAGGATGATTTTCTGATGGAAAAAATTGACGTAATCGTGGCAACCATCGCCTTTGGCATGGGCATTGATAAGCCCGATGTGCGTTTCGTTATCCATTACGACATACCGAAGTCGCTGGAGGGCTATTATCAGGAGACAGGGCGCGCCGGTCGTGATGGCGGCGAGGGCATCTGTCTGACGTTCTATAGCTACAAGGACTTGCAGAAACTGGATAAATTTATGGAAGGCAAGCCTGTGGCAGAGCAGGATATAGGCCGTCAGCTACTACAGGAGACGGCAGCATACGCTGAGACGAGCGTGTGCCGAAGAAAAATGCTGCTCCATTATTTCGGTGAGACCTACGAGAAAGATAATTGTCATAATTGCGACAACTGTCTGCATCCCAGTACGAAGAAGGAGGCTAAGGATCAGCTGGTTATCGTACTGAAAGCCATACAGGCCATCAAGGAGAACTTCCGCAGTGACTATGTGATTGACTTTGTTATTGGCCGTGAAACTGATGAAATCTTGGCGCATAAACATCATGAGTTGGAAGAGTTTGGCTCTGGAGCCGATGAAGACGAGAAAATATGGAATCCATTGATTCGTCAGGCTTTGATTGCTGGCTACTTGAAAAAGGATGTAGAAAACTATGGATTGCTGAAGCTGACATCGGCTGGTAAGAAATTCATCAAGTCACCATCATCGTTTATGGTCGTTCAAGATCATGAGTTTGGTGAAGACGAGGAACCCATGGAAGGAATGACCAGTGCATTGGATCCTACCCTGAGCGCCATGTTGCACGACCTCCGTAAAAAATGGTCGCGTAAATTGGAGCGTCCGCCATACGTCATATTCCAAGATGTGTCTATCGAACAGATGGCTACCGACTATCCCGTGACGCTGGAGGAACTGAAGAATATCCAGGGGGTAGGCGATGGCAAGACACGCCAGCCCTACGCGAAAGAATTTGTTGATCTCATCAAACGCTATTGTGAGGAGAACGAGATTACCCGGCAGGCTGACCTGCGCGTCCGCACTAAGGCCAAGGACTCCATGCGCAAACTGAAGATTCTGCAGAATATAGATCGCAGGATTGCTCTGGATGATATTGCCAATGCGTTGGGAATTGATTTCGAGGAATTGCTCGATGAATTAGAGGGTATTGTGCTCTATAGCGGCAACAAGGTGAATATTGACTATTTCCTGGAGGATATTATGGATCCCGATGATGTTAAGGATATCTATGAGTTCTTCCGAGAACAGGAGAAGGATGACTTGAACGCTGCTATCGAAGAGTTTGGTGCTGATATCGACGAGAATGAGATTCGCTTGGTGCGCATCAAGTTCATCAGCGAGATGGCTAACTAAATCGTTAAACCGTTAAATCGTATTAATTCAATTTGTTTTTTATAAAAGTACAGAATTAGGTGGCGAAAAATGTGTATCTTTGCACGCAATAAAATTTTAAAGGTACCAATTATGTCATCATTTATTGCAGATAAAATTGTGATGGACGGCCTTACATTCGATGACGTCCTGTTGATTCCCGCTTATTCTGAAGTATTGCCCAAGACGGTGGAATTGAAAACACGTTTCTCGCGTAATATCGAGTTGAACGTGCCTTTTGTGACGGCTGCCATGGACACTGTGACGGAGAGTCAGATGGCTATTGCCATTGCCCGTGAAGGTGGTATTGGCGTGATTCATAAGAATATGTCGATTGACGACCAGGCCCGTCAAGTGGCCATCGTAAAGCGTGCTGAGAACGGCATGATCTACGACCCCATCACCATTCCGTTGGGTTCAACGGTTGCCCAAGCCCTCGATATCATGGCAGAATATCATATTGGTGGTATTCCCGTCGTTGACGACGAGAAACATCTCGTTGGTATTGTGACCAACCGTGACCTGCGCTTCGAGCGCCGTCTTGACAGACCTGTGGATGACATCATGTCGAAGGAAAATTTGGTAACGACTCATCAACAGACTGACTTGATTGCTGCAGCACAGATTCTGCAGGAGAACAAGATTGAGAAGCTGCCGGTGGTGGACAAGGAAAACCACTTGGTTGGACTGATTACCTATAAGGATATCACCAAGGCTAAGGATAAGCCCATGGCTTGCAAGGATGAGAAAGGTCGTCTGCGTGTGGCTGCCGGCGTGGGTGTCACTGTTGACACGCTCGACCGTATGCAGGCTTTGGTCAATGCAGGTGCTGACGCTATCGTCATTGATACGGCGCATGGCCATTCGAAAGGTGTGATTGAAAAACTGCGCGAGGCCAAGAATGCATTTAAGGATATTGATATCGTGGTTGGCAATATTGCTACGGGTGCCGCAGCCAGAATGTTGGTGGAGAATGGTGCCGATGCCGTGAAAGTGGGTATTGGTCCAGGTTCTATCTGTACCACCCGTGTGGTGGCCGGCGTGGGCGTTCCCCAGTTGAGTGCCGTCTACGATGTATATAGTGCCTTGAAGGGTACGGGAGTGCCTTTGATTGCCGATGGTGGTCTGCGCTATTCGGGCGATATTGTGAAAGCACTGGCTGCAGGTGGTTCGTGTGTGATGATTGGTTCGCTGGTGGCAGGTACCGAGGAAAGTCCTGGCGAGACAATAATCTTCAACGGACGTAAGTTCAAGAGCTATCGTGGCATGGGTTCGCTTGAGGCGATGGAGCACGGTTCTAAGGACCGCTATTTCCAGGCGGACACTAAGGACGTGAAGAAACTGGTGCCCGAGGGCATTGCCGGTCGTGTGCCATACAAGGGAACGGTACAGGAAGTTATTTACCAACTGACGGGTGGCCTGCGCTCTGGTATGGGCTATTGTGGTGCTGCCAACATTGAGAAACTGCACGATGCAAAGTTTACACGCATTACGAATGCAGGTGTGATGGAAAGTCACCCGCATGATATCACGATTACCAGCGAAGCTCCCAATTATTCGAGACCAAACGATTAAAATTGAAATATGAAAAATAAGAAAGTCCTGGCTGTCGCCTTACTGATGGCTTCATTTCAGTATGTTACGGCCCAGTCGCAATCTGCCGACCCCGTTATTATGACAGTGAATGGGGAACCTGTTTTGCGCTCTGAGTTCGAATATTCCTATAATAAGAATAATTCAGAAGGAGTCATCGACAAGAAGTCGATTGACGAGTATGTAGACCTTTTTATCAATTATAAGTTAAAGGTTGTTGCTGCTTTGGATGCAAAGTACGATACGTTGGATAGCTTCAAAAAGGAGTTTGCGCAGTATCGTGACCAACAAATCTATCCGTTGCTGGTGACAAACGACGATGTAGAGGCTGAAGCACATAAGATTTATGACGAGACTGTACAGCGTATCGGTCCTGATGGTCTGGTACAAGTGTCACATATCCTGTTACGCCTGAATCAGCAAGCATCGCAGGAAGAGCAGGCTGCCGCAAAGGTGCGCATAGACTCAATTTATAAAGCCCTGAAGGGTGGGGCAGACTTTGCCGAGCTGGCCAAGCAGGTCTCTCAGGATCCGGGCTCTGCCCAGCAGGGTGGCTTGTTGCCCTTCGTACAGCGTGGCCAATTTGTTAAGGAATTTGAAGATGCTGCTTTTGCCCTGCAACCAGGCCAGATGTCTGAAATCGTACAGTCGCCCTTCGGCTATCACATCATCTTAATGAAAGAGCGTAAGATGTTGGAACCCTTTGAATTCCATCATGACAACATTATCCGTTTCATCGATCAGCGCAACCTGCGTGACCGCATTGCCGAACAGAAAGTTGACGAGTTGGTGAAAAAGTCCGATGGCTCAACGAAAGAGCAGATTATGGAGGCAAAGGCTGATGAACTGTCTGCTAACGATTCAGACCTGAAGAACCTTATTCGGGAATACCACGATGGTCTGTTGCTCTATGAGATTAGTAATAATCTGGTATGGGGAAAAGCCTCCAAAGATGAAGCTGGATTGCAGAAGTACTTCAAGAAGAACAAGAAAAAGTATGCCTGGGATCAGCCTCGCTTCAAGGGAATGGCTTTCCATGTGAAAGATGCTGCCGATGTGCAGGCTGTAAAGAACTGCGTGAAGAAACTCGCTTTCGACAAGTGGGCTGAGAAACTGCGCACCACATTTAATAGTGACTCTGTTTTGCGTATCAGGGTTGAGAAGGGCATCTTCAAACTGGGCGACAATGCTTTGGTGGACAGTATGGTCTTCCATAAGGACACAACGGTGACGAAGGTGAAAGATTATCCTATTGATGATGTCTTTGGAAAAGTCTTGAAAAAGGGTCCGGAAGACTATACCGACGTTCGTGGATTGGTTGTCGCCGACTATCAGGAAGAGTTGGAGAAACAGTGGGTGGCTGAGCTGCGCAAGAAGTATGCTTTCACTGTGGACGAAGAAGTACTGAAGACCGTAAATAAGCACGAATGAGGAATTTAAGGTTCATACTGATATCGTTACTGGCGGCGATGTCCTTGGTGAGCATCGCATCGTTGCCCAAGCAGGCATTGCCAACTCCTGCAATTCAGGAAGACAGCATTGCGGGAAAGGCCAATGTGGTTGACGAGGTTGTCTGGGTCGTAGGCGATGAAGCTATCTTGAAGAGTGACATTGAGGTGATGCGTATTCAGGCAGCGATGGAGGGTATGCGTTGGGATCGTGATCCAGACTGTGCTATCCCAGAGAAGATTGCCGTTCAGAAACTATTCCTCCATCAGGCCGCTATTGATAGTATTGAAGTCACTGAGTCGGAAGTGTCCCAGCAGGTAGAAGCCCGTTTGGACTATATGATTACGCAGATTGGCTCGCGTGAGAAATTGGAGGAGTATCGTAAGCAGAGTATCAGCGAGATACGTTCGTCTATGCATGACGAACTGCGCGACCAATTGCTGATTCAGCGTATGAAAGAGCATCTGGTTAAGAATGTGGCTGTGACACCTGCTGAAGTGCGTCGCTATTTCAAAGACCTGCCTGCCGATAGTATTCCTTTCGTACCCGAGGAGGTGGAGGTGCAGATTATTGCACAGACACCAAGGGTTACTGCCGAGGAAATAAACCGTGTGAAGGATGAACTACATGACTTTACTGATCGTGTTACTCGTGGTGAGGCTACTTTCCAGACATTGGCCCGCCTTTATTCACAGGATCCTGGTTCGGCCCGTAATGGTGGTGAATTGGACTATACAGGTCGTGGCATGCTTGATCCTGCTTTCGCACAGGTAGCTTTTAATCTGACTGACCCAAAGAAGATTTCAAAGATTGTAGAGTCTGAGTTCGGATATCATATTATCCAGTTCATAGACAAGCGTGGCGATAAGGTGAAAGTACGCCATATCCTGTTGAAGCCCGAGGTGGGCGACTCTGCCATTGATGCCTCGTTGGCTCGATTGGACTCCGTAGCTGTAGAGATTAGGAAGGGGGCGTTTACGTTTGAAGAAGGTGCCAGCTTTATATCCGATGATAAGGACACCCGTAATAACCGAGGTCTGATGGCCAACCGTTCCGAGCGCGGACAGACATCAAAATTCCAACTGCAGGACCTGCCGGCTGAAATAGCAAAGGTGGTCGATACATTGCAAGTCGGCCAAATTTCGAAACCGTTCACGATGATCAATGAACGAGGAAAAACCCTTTGCGTGATTGCCAAACTGAAGAGTCGTACGCCCGGACATAAGGCCATTATCACGGAAGACTTTCAGGTGATGAAGGACATTGTTGTTGAGAAACGGCGTGAAGAGGCTCTGCATAAATGGGTTGTGAATAAAATAAAGAACACGTACGTGCGCGTGAACGATAATTATCGTAATTGCGATTTCGAGTACGAGGGATGGGTCAGGTAAACTGATTTGAGGTTTAAAAATTGAAATTTGAGGTTTGAAAGTTAGATTGTCTATCATAAGAAGCTTTGTGGGCAGAAGCATCATTTTGGTGCTTCTGTTTGCACTTTGTTGCTCGTTCCTATATGCCGCAACCGTTCAAATTAACAATTTCGTCTATCCTGAGAAGGCGCAAACAGATAAGAAGAAGGCGAAATCCAACAAGAAACAGCAAAAGGCTGTAGAGAAAAAGGACGAAAAGCGCGTCTATCTGGTACATGCCGACGAACTGTTCTATGAGCGCTGGCGGAACAACAATGCCCAGGTGCTGCGAGGCAACGTGCAGTTTGAACATGATGGAGCCCGTCTGCTATGCGACAGTGCCAATTTCTATGAAGAAACTAACTCATTCGAAGCCTTCGGCCATGTGAGAATGTATCAGGGTGATACGCTCTCCTTGGTGAGCGACTATGGCTATTATGATGGTAACGACCAGTTGATGCAGGCATTGCAGAATGTGGTGCTGAAGCACAGGGAGACCACGCTTTATACGGACTCCCTCTATTACGATCGCCTGTGGAACATGGGCTATTTCCAAGAAGGCGGTAAGATGGTTGACAAAACGACGACGCTGGTCAGCGACTGGGGAGAGTATCACACAGACACGAAAATGGCTATTTTCTATTACGATGTCGACATGCGTGACAAGAATTTCCTGCTGACAACCGACTCGCTTTATTATGACACGAATGCAAAACTGGCCCATATTGTCGGCCCGTCGGATATACATAGCGGCAATAGCCATATCTATTCAGAGCTTGGGTTCTATAATACAGACACCGAACAGGGACTACTGCTCAGACGGTCGGTCGTAGATAACGACGGTCGGCTGCTGACAGGCGACAGCATTCGTTATGACGGAGCCAAGGATATTAGTGAAGCCTTTGTGAATGTTGTATATAACGACACGGTCAACAAGAATATGTTAGTCGGAAACTATGGCTATTACGAAGATTCAACAGGATATGCCATGTGTACGGACAGCGCCGTAGCCATAGACTATTCGCAGCGTGACTCGTTGTTCATGCATGCCGACACGTTCAAGGTGTTCACGTTCAACAAGGAGACCGATTCCGTCTATCGCATGGTGCATGCCTATCACAAGGTGCGTGCCTATCGAGTAGACCTTCAGGCGGTGTGCGATTCGCTGGTGTATAACCAGAAAGACTCTTGCATGACTCTTTATCGCGATCCGATTACATGGAATATGAATCAACAGCTGTTGGGCGAGGAAATCAGGGTCTATATGAACGACTCTACTATTGACAGGGCACATGTCATCAATCAGGCATTCTCCATTGAAGACCTGCATCATAAGGATATGTATAATCAAGTGTCGTCAAAGGAGATGTTGGCCTTTTTTGAGAAGGGTGAGATTCATGAAGGCAGGGCTGTCGACAATGTGCTGGTGGTCTACTATCCTGTTGACGAGTCAGATAGTAGCTATATCGGTATGGTATCAATGGAAACCAGTGAGATGCGCATGTTCTTAGAGCAGCAAAGACTGCAACGTATCTGGGCTCCCAAGAGTGAAGGTATGGTCTATCCCATGACGCAGATACCGCCAGCAAAGAGATATCTGCAGGGATTCGCGTGGTTCGACTATGTCAGACCAGTCTCGAAGGAAGATATCTTCGTGTGGCGGGGTAAGAAGGCTGGTACTGAACTGAAACCGATGAAACGCAGAGAGTCACCGTTGCAGAAACTCTCAGGTCTGGAAAACAGTGAAACTGTAGAGACAACGACCGAACAGACGACTGCTGCTGAAACTATTGATGACGAAACAACTCCGAAAGCCGATGAGTGACGTAATTCAACTTCTGCCCGATTCAGTAGCCAATCAGATAGCTGCAGGCGAAGTGATTCAACGCCCTTCGTCAGTGATCAAAGAATTGGTGGAAAACTCTGTGGATGCCGGTGCTCAGAGCATACAGGTGATTGTCCTGGATGCTGGGCGCACGCTCATTCAGGTCATTGACAACGGTCGAGGCATGTCGGAGACCGATGCACGACTGGCTTTTGAACGCCATGCTACTTCCAAGATCAGAAAGGCCGACGACTTGTTCAATCTTCATACGATGGGATTCCGTGGTGAAGCGCTCCCCTCGGTTGCGGCAGTCTCACAGGTAGAGTTGATTACTCGTGCGGAAGGTGAGGATATTGGTACCCATCTAGTGCTTCAAGGCTCGCGAGTCACCAGTCAAGAGCCGATAGCGTGTCCTGTGGGGTGTAATTTCCGGGTGGAGAATATCTTTTTCAATGTGCCTGCCCGTCGTAAGTTTCTGAAGACAAATGCTACCGAACTGAGCAACATACTGACCGCTTACGAACGTATCGTGCTGGTCTATCCCCAGATTGCATTCTCCCTGCATAGTAATGGTCAGGAACTGCTTAATCTGAAGCAAGGCTCTCTGCGTCAGCGTATCGTTGATGTCTTTGGCAAAAAGATGAGCCAAGATCTCCTGCCTGTAGAGGTGGATACAGCTTTGTGTCGTATTTCGGGATTTGTAGGGAAACCTGAGTCGGCACGTAAGAAAGGGGCCCAGACATTCTTCTTCGTCAATGGCCGATACATGAAGCATGCCTATTTCCATAAAGCCGTGTCTGGGGCTTTTGAAAGAATGATTCCTCAAGGCATGACCGTTCCTTATTTCCTCTACTTCGATGTGTCACCGGCTGACATTGACGTGAATATCCATCCGACAAAGACGGAAATCAAGTTTGAGAACGAGCAGAGCATCTGGCAGATTCTGAATGCCGCTGTCAAGGATGCTATCGGCAGGTTTTGTGAAGTGCCGTCCATAGACTTCGATACAGAGGGAAAACCGGAAATTCCTGTTTTTAATCCTCAGCACGACGGCATTGAGATGCCTAAAGTCTCATATAATCCCGACTATAATCCATTTAAGAATGTGAGCACTGGTGGAACACGTCCTCGTCGTTCCGCTTCGGACACGCAGTGGCAGCAACTCTATGAGGATACGCTCTTTCCGCAAAACACCACGTTGTTCCCACAAGATGCCACAGAGCAACCGGCTACCCCCGAGCCTCTCATTGCAGAAAAGTCACCTGCTCATTATCAGTACAAGGGACGCTACATCATGACTGCCGTCAAGTCAGGCTTGATGATTATTGACCAGCATCGTGCAGATGTGCGTATTCGTTATGAACGCTATATGGGACAGTTTGCGCAGCACCAGTCCAACACCCAGCGCCTCCTGTTTCCTGAAGTTGTTCAGTTTGCCCCCTCTGAGGTCGCCCATCTTGACCTGTTGATACCGGAACTATCGTCCATAGGCTTCGACATGAGCCCGTTGGGAGGCGGAAGCTATGCGGTCGCTGGTGTCCCATCTGGGCTGGAAGGCTTGCAGCCGGCCCTTCTCGTACAGGAGATCGTCAGTGACAGCATCGGACAACAAACTGGTGGTATGGAACAAATACATTCGGCTCTTGCCCTCAGCTTGGCCCGTCATGCTGCCATCCCTCACGGACAGGTGCTGACCAACGAAGAGATGGAAACAATCGTCAATCAGCTTTTTGCCTGTGCAAATGTTAACTATACGCCCGATGGTCAGCCCATCATAGCCATTTGGCCACAAACAGATATTGAAAAGCTTTTGACATAAAAAAGTGGGAAAATATTCATTTTGTTAAGGATTTTAGTCTAAAATAGGGGTGGAATTTAAAAAATAGTGTTAAAAATGCAATTTATCTTTGTAAAATGTTGTTATTTTAATTCTTTTTATCTACTTTTGCATGACATTTCGAAATATATATTGATTGTTTTATAAAATAAAATTATTATGAAGAAACTTTTAATGGTACTGGCTTTGGCCAGTGTTTCTGTAGCCGGAATGGCTCAGGACGAGACTCCTGTACTGAAGCACAGTGTTGCTACTAATTCTTTCTGGAGCAATTGGTTCATTCAGGCAAACGTTGCTGGAACAGCATTCTATGGTAGCCAAGAGGAACCTCTGGGACTGTCAAAGAGCCCTCTGAAAGACTTCCGTACAAATTTGGGCGCTTCTGTTGCTATCGGTAAGTGGTTTACTCCTGGCCTCGGTCTTCGTACGAAGGTGAATGGTATCTGGGGTCGCACAGTTATCAGCGGTGACAAAGAGACCAACGCTTCTAAATACTGGGTGGCTCAGGAGCAGGTGCTGTTCAACCTGAGCAACATGCTGTGTGGCTACAACCCCACTCGTGTTTGGAACTTCATTCCTTACTTTGGCGGTAGCATTGCTCGCAACATGAGTTACAATTCTTATGCCATGGGTCTGAATGTGGGTATTTTGAATACGTTCCGTCTGAGCAAGCACGTCGCTGTGAACTTCGACCTGTCGTTTGCTGGCTATGAGCCCGACTTCGATGGTGACGGCCGTGTCTTCAGCGACAAGCGTTTCTCTATGAAGGGCAAGGATCGTACCTTCAGTGCTGAAATCGGTCTGACCTTCAATCTGGGTAAGGCTACTTGGAACAAGGTTCCCGATGTTGAGGCTATCAAGGCTCTCCACCAGAGCGAGCTTGACGCTCTCAATGCTCAGCTGGCTGATGCACAGAACGATCGCGACGCTTGGAAGACCAAGTTCGAGAGCCACAAGTGCCCCGAGGTTAAGGAATCTGCTCCTGTCATCAAGACTATTGCTGCTCCTGTTTCTGTATTCTTCAACATTGGTAAGAGCAAGATCGCTTCTCGCAAGGATATGCAGAACGTGAAGGAACTGGCTGAGGTTGCTAAGAACGAGAACAGCAAGATTGTTGTTACAGGTTATGCTGACAGCAAGACTGGTAGCGCTGAGTTCAACCAGAAGCTGAGCCAGAAGCGTGCTGAGACTGTTGCTGACGAGCTCGTTAAGATGGGCGTAAGCCGTGACAACATTGAGGTTGTTGCTAAGGGTGGTGTTGCTGATCTGACACCTGTTTCTTACAACCGCCGTGCTACTGTTGCTATCAAATAAGCAAACTAAAAAATAGAATAAAAAAGAGGATTAACCTTGTGTTAGTCCTCTTTTTTTTAGCTAAAAACAAAAAAATACGAAAAAAAGTTGGGAAAAATTTTGCAGGTACGGAAAAATAGCGTACCTTTGCACTCGCTTAACAAAAGCAAGGGCGTTTAGCTCAGTTGGTTCAGAGCATCTGCCTTACAAGCAGAGGGTCGGCGGTTCGAATCCGTCAACGCCCACACAAGAGTCGCAATCCGAGAGGGTTGCGATTTTTTTTGTGTTCAAACGGTATGTTTAAACATTGCGTTCAAACGATATGTTTAAATATCAAAAAAAACATGATTTGCGGCAAATTTCTTTCACTTCATTCTTCATTCTTAATTAATTGTCGTAACTTTGCAGCGTTAAGGATATCATTTTGTATAGCAAAAGCATGGAATTAAGCAGACTAACCGCCATTTCGCCTATTGATGGCCGCTATCGCGGAAAGACCGACTCGTTGGGTGAGTATTTTTCTGAATATGCATTGATACGCTATCGCGTGCGTGTAGAAATAGAGTATTTCATCACGCTTTGTGAGCTGCCGCTCCCGCAGCTTGCCGGTTTCAATCACGATTTGTTCGAGCCCCTTCGCTCCATTTATCGTCAGTTCTCGGAAGAGAACGCTCAGCGCGTGAAAGACATCGAGAAGGTGACCAATCATGATGTGAAGGCAGTAGAGTATTTTATTAAAGAGGAGTTCGACAAGATTGATCCTTCTTTGAACCAGTATAAGGAATTTGTCCATTTCGGCCTTACCTCTCAGGATATCAACAACACCAGCGTGCCCCTTTCCATCAAAGAAGCCTTGGAGAACGTCTACTACCCCTTGGTGGAGGAGCTGATTGAGCAGCTCAACGACTATGCTGAGGAGTGGAAACAAGTGCCCATGCTGGCCAAGACCCATGGACAGCCTGCTTCTCCGACCCGTTTGGGTAAGGAGATTCGCGTCTATGTCTATCGTCTGGAGGAACAGTTGCGCTCCTTGAAAGACACCCCCATCACTGCTAAGTTCGGTGGTGCTACGGGCAACTATAACGCACACCATGTGGCCTATCCCCAGTATGACTGGCGCGAGTTTGGTGATACGTTCGTCAGCGAGAAACTCGGGCTGGAGCGTGAGCAGTACACCACTCAGATATCTAACTACGACTGGCTGGGAGCCATCTTCGATGCCATGCGTCGCATCAACACCATTGTCATCGACCTTGACCGTGACTTCTGGATGTACATCTCTATGGAGTATTTCAAGCAGAAAATCAAGGCTGGCGAGGTGGGTAGCAGTGCCATGCCACATAAGGTGAACCCCATTGACTATGAGAATTCCGAGGGTAATCTGGGCATTGCGAATGCCATTTTGCAATTCTTGGCACAAAAATTGCCTGTGAGCCGTTTGCAGCGCGACCTGACCGACTCGACCGTGTTGCGCAATGTGGGTGTTCCCATGGGACATGCCGTCATTGCTTTCGAGAGTACGTTGAAGGGACTGCGCAAGCTGATTCTCAATGAGGACAAGCTGCATGAGGATTTGGAGAATACGTGGGCTGTCGTGGCCGAAGCTATTCAGACCATTTTGCGCCGTGAGTCCTATCCCAATCCCTACGAGACGCTGAAGGCACTGACCCGTACCAACCAGAAGATGACCGAGCAGACCATTCATGAGTTTATCAATACCCTGGAAGTCAGCGACAGTGTGAAACAAGAACTGCTGGAGATTACTCCATGGAACTATACAGGTGTTTAAACATATTCTTTTATATCAAGAATAAGAAGTTTAATCAAGAAAAATATCAAGAACAAAAAGTTTAACCAAGAATAATATCAAGAACAAGAAAAATTTATATCAAGAATAAGAAAGAGCCGTGAGGTTCTGTGAATATTATCAACAAAGTATCAACCAATTTTAAGTATTTAGCAGAATTATGGATTTCGAGAATGAAAAGAACATGGAAGGCGCATCAGTGAGCGCTAACGACAAATCAGAAACACAGGGAAGCCGTGACGGTTATCAGAAAGAATTCAGACCCGTGGGCCGTTCGCCGCGTCCCCGTATTCACACGGTGCAGAACGAACGTCCCAGTTTTAACAAGTATAAGAGCGAGGACGATGGCGAGTTCCGTCCCGAAGGCTTTGGGGCCAGTCTTCAGAGTCAGCCCCAGCAGCGTGGCGGCTATCGCCCACGTACCAACAACGGCTATCAGCCTCGCCAGCAGGGCGAGGGCTACCAGTCGCGTGGCGGCTATCAGCCCCGTCAGCAGTATGGTCAGCAGGAGGGTGGCTATCAGCCTCGTGGCGGCTATCAGCAGCGTCAGGGCGGTTACCAGCAGCGCCAGCAGGGCGAGGGAGGCTATCAGCAGCGCGGCGGCTATCAGCCCCGTCAGCAGGGTGGCTTCCAGCAGCGTGGTGGCTATCAGCAGCGTCAAGGCGGCTATCAGCCTCGCCAGCAGGGCGAAGGCTATCAGTCGCGTGGCGGCTATCAGCAGCGCCAGCAAGGCGAGGGCTACCAGTCGCGTGGCGGCTATCAGTCCCGTCAGCAGGGTGGCTTCCAGCCTCGTGGCGGCTATCAGCAGCGTCAGGGCGGTTACCGTCAGCATACGGCCGACTATGATCCCAATGCAAAGTACAGTTTGAAGAAGCGTATAGAATATAAGGAGCAGAACTTCGATCCCAACGAGCCCATCCGTCTGAACAAGTTCCTGGCCAATGCCGGTGTTTGCAGCCGTCGCGAGGCCGACGAGTTCATTCAGGCAGGCGTGGTGACCGTCAATGGTGAGGTAGTCACCGAACTGGGCACCAAAATCATGCGCACCGATGTGGTACGCTTCCACGAGGATTCTGTTTCGTTGGAGAAGAAGGTCTACGTTCTTCTCAACAAGCCGAAGGACTATGTCACCACGAGCGACGATCCCCAGCAGCGCAAGACCGTGATGGACTTGGTGAAGAATGCCTGCCCTGAGCGCATCTATCCCGTAGGTCGTCTGGACCGTAACACCACTGGTGTGCTGCTCTTGACCAACGATGGCGATCTGGCTTCGAAGCTGACCCATCCGAAGTTCCTGAAGAAGAAGATTTATCATGTATATACCGACCGCAATGTGACGGCCCACGACCTGCAGCAGATTGCCGAAGGTGTGATGCTTGAAGACGGTGAGATCAAGGCCGATGCCATTGAGTATGCCGATCCTGTGGACAAGAAGCAGGTGGGCATCGAGATCCATTCGGGCAAGAACCGCATTGTGCGCCGCATCTTCGAGAGCCTTGGTTACAAGGTGACCAAGCTCGACCGCGTTCAGTTTGCCGGTCTGACCAAGAAGAACCTGCGTCGTGGCGAGTGGCGCTATCTGACACAGGAAGAGGTGGACCGCCTGCGCATGGGAGCATACGAGTAAAATCATTGTTAAGTTACCGAGGCAATGCCTCGGTCTACACAACGGAGAACAATATGAAACGAACAAAAGTTATCGACGTGCTGCAGAGCACGGAATATGGCAAGGAAGTCTGTGTGAAGGGCTGGGTGCGCACGCACCGCTCATCGAAGGCTGTCGACTTCATTGCCTTGAATGATGGCTCGACCATCAAGAATGTGCAGGTGGTGGTAGATCCTACCAAGTTCGACGACCAGCTGCTGAAGCAGATCACAACAGGTTCATGCATCTGTGCCCTGGGCACGCTGGTGGAAAGCCAGGGTGCAGGGCAGAGCAGTGAGATTCAGGCTACGGCGCTGGAAATCTACGGTCTCTGCGACAACGACTATCCCATGCAAAAGAAGGGACAATCGTTCGAGGCCATGCGCAAGAACGCCCACATGCGTCTGCGCACTAACACCTTTGGTGCCGTGATGCGCATTCGCCACAACATGGCGATGGCCATCCACACCTACTTCCATGAGCATGGCTTCTACTATTTCCACACGCCGCTGATTACTGCCAGCGACTGCGAGGGTGCCGGCAACATGTTCCAGGTGACCACGAAGAACCTCTACGACCTGAAGAAGGACGAGCAGGGCAAGATTATCTACGACGATGACTTCTTCGGCGAGCAGACCTCGCTGACCGTGAGTGGACAGCTGGAAGGCGAACTGGGCGCAACGGCTCTGGGAGCCATCTATACTTTCGGTCCCACGTTCCGTGCCGAGAACAGCAACACACCGCGCCACCTGGCCGAGTTCTGGATGGTGGAGCCCGAAGTGGCCTTCATCGACCAGGAAGAGTTGATGGACTTGGAGGAAGACTTCATCAAGTACTGCGTGCGCTGGGCACTCGACCACTGCAAGGACGACCTGGAGTTCCTGAACAAGATGATCGACAAGACGCTCATCGAGCGTTTGGAGGGCGTGCTGAAGGAGACCTTCGTGCGTCTGCCTTACACCGAGGGCATCAACATCCTGCAAGAGGCTATCAAGAACGGCAAGAAGTTTGAGTTCCCCTGCAACTGGGGCGACGACCTGGCCTCGGAGCATGAGCGCTACCTTGTGGAGGAGCACTTCAAGAAGCCCGTCATCATGACCGACTATCCGCGTGCCTTCAAGTCGTTCTACATGAAGCAGAACGAGACCTCCCCCAGCCCCTCCGAAGGAGGGGAGCCTGGCAGCGTGGGCTACAAGGGAGCTGTGGCTCCCGGTCCCACCATGCAGGGCACCGATGTGCTGTTCCCGCAGATTGGTGAGATCATCGGCGGTTCTGTCCGTGAGGAGAGCTACGACAAACTGATGAGCGAGGTGGAGCGCCGCCAGATGGACCAGACCCACCTGTGGTGGTATCTCGACACCCGTCGTTGGGGCTCTTGTCCCCATGCCGGCTTCGGTCTGGGCTTCGAGCGTCTCATCCTCTTCGTTACGGGCATGCAGAACATTCGCGACGTGATTCCGTTCCCACGCACTCCGAAGTCTGCTGAGTTCTAATGGTAGCAGCAATTCGCTAAAACCAACGAAAAACAAAAACAGCAAATTTGCATACACTGCCTACACTCCTTGCTTGAAATGCCGATAAACAGGTGTTCAAGCAGAGTGTAGGCAATTTTTTTATGAAATAGTTTGGATTGTATGTGTTTTTTAATTATTTTTGCATCGAGAATTAATTTTATTAACTTAAATACCGTTTTAATATGAAAAAATTAATGATTGTTTGCAGCTTTGCGTTGCTGGGACTTCAGGAATCCTATGCCCAGGCATTTGAGCCTCATGTAGGTGTGGGCGTTGGTGTCGGTCTCACAGGTATTGTCATTGATGCATCGGCAACCATCAATCCATGGCTTGGTGCTCGTTTCGGTGTTGATATTATGCCAGTACCAACCCTTAAAACAGAGTTCGACTTAGGCATCGAAGACAAAACCAATGGAACGTCGATTTCGGAGATGTCAAAATATATTGACGACTTGAATACTAAAATCGATGCTTATAATGCAGATGTTGCAGCAAATTTGATTCCTGGCCCTGCACTTGAGAAGGTGGACAAGACAGCCCTGCCTTCCGGCGAGCTTCCCAATGAGTTGGATGTCGAGGGAAAACTCTCTAACACGCTTCTGCATTTCCTGGTTGACGTTTATCCCTTTGGCAAAAAGAGCAGTTTCCACCTTACAGCAGGTGCCTATTTCGGTCCTTCAAAGATTATCAAGATCAATAACGGAGAACCAGGCTTCTTGAAACCCATCAACCAGTGGAACAATGCCATTATCGGTGCTAATGAAAATCCCACCTCTCTGCTGTACACACAGGTTGTCCAGCCCAATAACTTGCAGATGATTGGTGCTGAGCTGGGCGATTATTTCATTACGCCGAATCCTGCCGACCAAGGCAACGTGGCTGCAAGTATCAAGGTGAGCGGCTTCCGTCCTTATGTAGGTCTGGGCTTTGGTCGTGCTGTTCCCAAGGGCCGTCTGGGCTGTCAGTTCGATTTGGGCGTACAGTTCTGGGACTCTCCTAAGATCTATGCTCCAAACTACGATAAGTTGACGAAGACTTATAACAGCGAGACTCTTATTGAAGAGAAGAATGCCGATAGCGATGCCGGCGGTGTCATCAAGATCATTTCGAAGGTATCGGTCTATCCCGTGCTGAACTTCCGCATCGTAGGACGTATCCTGTAAAAACAATGTCACAGTACCTCTTGCAGCAATAAGATGCTTGTCTCGCTGCAATTAGATACAAGTTTCGCTCTGTTTAACGTCAAATCTCGCTCTAATCCATATTTAATTAGAGCGAGATTTGACGTTAATTAGAGCGAAGTTTGACGTTAATCAGAGCACGATTTGACGCTGATTGTTGCAAGAGACTTTTTGCTGCTGTAGAAGAAGTGCCTCGGGCTTAGAAGTTCACGCCGAAGTTGATGAAGAAGGCGTTGCTGTGCTGTGAGTACTCTTCGCTGCTCAGCACGTTTGATAAGCCGAACTGGAAGCCCGTTTCCAGATAGAGCATGTTCCACTCTGCGCCGCAACCAACCTTCAGTCCCAAATCGGTGCGTGAGTATTTGGGGAGACCGTTGGTCTTGTCTGCGCTATACGATGAGACGGAATAGAACTCTCGCGTGAGCGTAGTGGGGTTCGTGGGGTCGGTGAGGTAATTGTAATATCCCTTCTTCTTTCCTGCAATACCCAGTGATAGGGTGGGGCCTATGAAGGGCAGTACGGCAATATCGTCGGTGACGTTGAAGCCGGCCTTAATCAGGATGGGAATCTCCAGATAGTTCAGGTTCACTTCGGTCTTACCGCTCGAAGCTCCACGCTCGGTGTAGTAGAGTCCGCTCTCCAGAAAAATAGGGGTCGTTTCCGACAGGCGCAGGCCAATCACAGCGCCCAGGTTAAAACCGGTATTGGTGCCGAGCGTATTGCCTTCAATAGTCTTCGATTTGTCGCCAGTCAGGCTGGCAACGTTCAGGCCAATGCGCACACCATAGTAGACAGAACTCTCGTCGACCGAAAATTCACCCGTTTTGATTTGTGAGAAAGAAGGCACCGAAAACAGTGCGGCTGCCATAGCGAGTAATAATTTCTTCATGTCTTTTTTGTGATAGTATCCTTAAACTTGGTGCAAAGTAACACATTTTTTTCGGGTTGTGCAAACATTTGCCGTTTATTCTTTTGGCAATTACCCAAATTCTTCATATATTTGCACTTGATATTCGTTAACCTTATCTTAAATAAGTAGGCATGATGAACTACGTAGCACTGCCCGTGGATGGCGAACGGCAATTGTCGTTCTATCTGGCTATGGAGGAATATGTGGCTCGCCATGTGCTTGAGGCCTCTGACAACAGCGATTTGTTCTTCATGTGGCAGGTGCCGCCCAGCGTGATTTTCGGGCGCAACCAGCAGTTGGCAGCCGAAGTGAACGTCAGCTACTGTCGCGAGCATGACATCCGCATGTTCCGTCGCAAGAGCGGTGGCGGCTGTGTCTATGCCGACCGTGACAACCTGATGTGGTCGTATGTCACGAAAGAGACGAATGTCAACCTCGCTTTCCATACGTTTGTCAATATGGTCATCCTGGTGCTGCGCAAGCTGGGTGTGCCGGCTGTGAGCACCACCCATAACGACATCATGATAGGCGACAGGAAAGTGTGCGGAACCGCTTTCTATCAGTTGCCCAAGAGCAGCATCGTTCATAGCACGATGCTCTACGACACCAACATGGAGCACATGCTGCATGCCATCACGCCGAGCGCGGAAAAGCTGCAGGCAAAAGGCATACAGAGTGTCCGTCAGCGCATCACCCTGCTGAAAGACTATATCCCCCAAAGTCTGGAACAGTTCAAGTCGTTTGTCAGGGAGACACTCTGCAATGGCGAGCTGATGCTGTCGGCCAGCGATGTGGCGGCCATCGAGGCGTTGGAGCAGACCTATCTGCGCGAGGAGTTCATCAAGCGAATGTAGAATATACCCTAAATTCCGCAGCACTTTAGTTTAACTTTCTTTATAAGTACCTGAGCAACTTTTTGTTGCTCAGGATTTGGCCATGTCAGATTTTTCACTTACCTTAGTGCTGCAAATCAAGACAAGCAAAATCATCAATGACATGGCA
>JAFTFX010000012.1 GCA_017458225.1 Prevotella sp.
GGTCCCACCTCTTCCCATTCCGAACAGAGAAGTTAAGCCCGCCTGCGCCGATGGTACTGCAATGCAATGCGGGAGAGTAGGAGGCCGCCGTCTTTTTTAAAAGCCCTGAGGATACAATATCTTCAGGGCTTTTTCGTTATACAAATAATTTGTACTACCTTTGAATATGTTAGACTTCTTATTTGTAATCGCTCTTGCAGTCCTTATCCCCACTACTGTAGCAGCACAGGATGTACAGCCATTGGTGCAAACCAAATGGGGGCAGAATACGCCTTTCAATCTATTATGCCCAAAAGACTCTGTGTCAGGACAGAATGCATTAGCAGGCTGTGGACCGATAGCAATGGCGCAGATTATCCGCTACACTGAGCAACCGGCTGTCTCGCCGTCGGGTGACAGCTATCAATGGGACTTAATGACTGCGCAACCCGCTACCCTTCAAGAAGGGCTGGCTATTGCAAAACTCGTGGCCGATTGTGGTGTGAATGCTTTTACTTCATACGGCAGGGAAAATAGCTCTACACGGACCCAGAACCTGGTGAATGCTTTGAAAAAATACAGACCAGTCATGCCGGGCAACTGGCAGAACTGCTTCCGCAGCAAGAGTGGCCCGGGCTGCATCACCTGAAAATCAGCGGACCGATGGATGAGAGCGACCTCAAACTGCTGCAGTTGATGGCCAGAGAAGACACCATCCACGGACGGCATGGGTTCCTGCACACGCTGGATCTCCGTGAAACTGTACTGGAATATCTACCCGACTCTGCATTCAAGCGAACACAGTCGCTGGTCTATTTACGCTTGCCTAAGGTGCTCCGCCAGATAGGACGTGGTGCATTTTCAGGTTGTTGGGGACTGAATGAAGTAGAAATTCCTGTTTCGGTATGGCGCATACGAGGGGGTGCCTTTGCAAATTGTCAGAACTTGCTTGACATCCACATCCCCGAAGGTGTGCATAACATCCTTAGCGACACCTTTCTCAACTGCCGCAACTTGACAGAAGTTACATTGCCTGCATCTATCGACACGCTGGGAGCTGGTGTCTTTGCGGGCTGCCAGCGTCTGGAGCGCCTGTCAATACCTGCTGCTACCCGGCATATCGGTGTTAATCTTACCAGGCGCTGTCCCAACCTTCGTGAGGTAATTATTGACCCGGCTAACACAGAGTTTGCCTACCGTGACGGGCAGATTGTTGGACTAACCAAACATGCTCAAGAACAATTGGGGCAACTCAAGAAAACGACTTCCACCGCCTACAAAGTTTATCCAACCAAACGTGTGCGTAAAGTGAAAATGGTAAAACGCAATGGAAAGTGGGTTGAAGTCAAGTAGAAAAATGGCTATTGAGACCGCTGGCACTTGCCACACTTGCCCTTGCGCTCGCAATAGCGTTCGCACTGGGCACAGATGTCATAGCCGAGCATCGCTCCGAGGATGAAGTCCTCCTCGGGCGACAGCTCATTCAGCGGACGGTTGACGAACAGACGGATGGCATCGAGACATTCTTTGCGGCCAAAATAGACGTTGACATTCTCCTTGCCTGCAGGCTGCACCACGTAGTCGATGCACTGACTGCACAGACGCTGGGTGGCAAAAGCCTCCAAACGGCGATTGCAGGTAAATAGAATCATCCTGCGCACACCTTTTTTGTATTCGTAGATGTGGTTCATCAAAACCTTGGCCTCCGGTGGCAATATCTGCCCTACCGGCTGTCTCGTTGCCGTCTGCTGCATCATTTCTGATTGTCTATTATGAATTGTTTAGAGGTTAGGAGAGAGCTCGGCTATCCACGCATCGATACGGGCATCGGTCTTGTCGTCCTCGTTCACATCGTCGAGGGGCAATCCCACGAACTGGCCGTCGACAACAGCTTCTGAGGCATCGAAAGTATAACCGTCGGTGCTAACGGCTCCCACAAAACGGGCTCCACTATCCTTAATGCCGCTATACAACTCACCGATACCTCCCACGAAGGTGTCGCTATACGACTCACTGTCGCCACAGCCGAAGAGGGCGATGGTCTTGTCGGCAAGGCTTGCACCCTGTAGCACTCGCAGTCCGTCATACCAGTCATCCTGAAGTTCGCCTGCGCCCCATGTTGAAGTACCGAGAATCAGGTTCTGGTTACTATCGATAATCTTGGCAGTCAAGTCCTGCACGTTGATGGCCTCGCAGCCCAGTTTTTGGGCTATCTTCTCAGCGATAGCCTCGCACGTTCCTGTAGAGGAACCGTAAACTACAATTGTTGTGTTCATTTTTATCTTATTTTTTAATGGCTAAATCTTTACGGGGCGATGATGCATCTTCACCGTTTCCGACGGCAAAGGTACGGCGATTCCCCGAACTGTGCAATACCGAAAAGTTAGGCTTTCACAATAGCCACAGGCATGACGAGACACGAAAACAGATTAACAAAAAATAGGTATAGGCTACTTTCATAAACAATCATAACAGATTCTGCAATCGTAACGCCAATTCATCTTTTATAAGTAATTTTGTGCTCAAATATAGTAAATCACACAACAAACGATGAAGAAACTCATGATTTTGACGGCAGTCGCAGCCATGATGCTGACGGGCTGCGCACAGAACAAGAATGCTCAGAAGACGGGCGAAGTAGTGAACAACAACAGCATCCCGACGGTATTGCTGACCCGCGAGATTTCGCCTGAAGCCCTGGTGAAGATCTACAAGGCGCTGGGCGTAGAGGCCACGGGCCGCGTGGCGGTGAAGATGAGTACTGGTGAGGGCTCGAATCCCAACTACCTGAAGCCCGAGCTCATCAAGAACCTGATAGCTGAGGTGGACGGCACCATCGTGGAGTGTAACACCGCCTACGGCAATGCACCTCAGGATAGAAAGGACGAGCGCACCACGTCGGCGAACCACTGGAAGGTCATAGCACGCCACGGCTTTACACCTACATTCAAGGTGGACATCATGGACGAGGAGGGCGACATGAAGATTCCCGTTCGTGACACCACGCACCTGAAGTACGACATCGTGGGAACGCACATGCAGAACTACGACTTCATGATTGCGCTGAACCACTTCAAGGGCCACCCCATGGGTGGCTACGGTGGTGCGCTGAAGAACCTCTCCATCGGTTGCGGCTCGCAGAACGGCAAGGCCTATATCCACTCGGCTGGCAAGATGGAAAAGCTCGATATGCGCCGGCTGTGGACTCCTGAGTTCATTGGCGACCAGGACGGCTTCCTTGAGTCGATGGCTGCTGCAGCACAGGCCGTGACCGACTACTTCAACGGGAAGAAAGGCATCATCTATATCTCAGTGATGAACAACATGTCGATAGACTGCGACTGCGTAGACCATCCTGCACCCGTGAAGCTGGAGGACTACGGCATTCTGGCCTCAACCGATCCCGTGGCACTTGATCAGGCCTGCATCGACATCATCAATCAGCAGAAGGTGACGGCCAAGAACGACCCCACCGACCTGTTGAACCGCATTGACAAGCAGCACGGCGTGCACACCATTGAGCATGCCGCCAAGATCGGTCTGGGCAACCGCAAGTACACACTGGTAGAAATCGACAAGTAACAGATAACACAATGAAAACTAAACTATTCTTTTCTGCAGCTATTGCTCTGGTAAGTACCGGAGCAATAGCCCAAACCGACACACTACAGTTGCGAGAGGTTGTAGTCACAGGAACACGCAACGCCGTTGACGTGCGCCATTTGCCCTATACGGTGAATGTGATTGACAGGCAGACATTAACGGAGCAACAGCAAACAAGCATACTGCCGACGGTGATGCAACAGGTGCCGGGCCTGATGGTTACCTCGCGCTCGATGATGGGCTATGGCGTATCGACGGGCGCGGCTGGCGGCATCAGCCTTCGCGGCCTCGCTGGCGGTGCAGGACAGATGCTGGTGCTCATCGACGGCCATCCGCAGTATAACGGTGTGTACGGGCATCCCATCTCCGACAGCTACCAGACGTTGATGGCCGAGCGCGTGGAAGTGCTGCGCGGTCCAGCCTCGGTGCTCTATGGAAGCAATGCCATGGGCGGCGTGCTGAACATCGTCACCCGCCGCCCGGTAAGCCGCAATAGTATTGCGACACACGCAACCGTTGGGGCAGGCAGCTATGGTACCGTGCAGGCAGAAGTCTCGAACCAAGTGCGAAGCGGACGCTTCAGCAGCACTGTTGCTGCACAATACAGCCGTACGGACAACCATCGCCCCAATATGGGCTTTGAGCAATATGGCGGCTACGTGAAACTGGGCTACGAACTGAGCGACCACTGGAACGCCTCTGTGGATTTGGATCTGACCCACTGGAACGCCTCGAATCCAGGCACCGTGACGCAGCCCAAGCTGGAGAACGACCAGTGGATTACACGCGGTGCGGCCAGTCTGACCGTTGAGAACCACTACAACAAGACCAGCGGTGCGCTGAGCGTCTACGATAACTTCGGGCGACACAAGATTAACGACGGCTACAACGCTGATGGCGGTACGCCTCAGACCGACCTGTTCCGCTCAAAGGATGCCGTGGCAGGCGTGTCGTGGTATCAGAGTGTGCAACTGTTTGAAGGCAATCGCGTCACCGTAGGCTTTGACTATCAACACATCTACGGACGTGCCTGGTACACCGATCGCAAGACAGGCGAGACCGTCACCACTCCCAAACGACTGATGCAGAGCGCCCACTCGCACGAGGACGAGGTGGCCGGCTACGTTGACTTCCGTCAGGACATCACCCGTTGGCTGACTGTCGATGCTGGTCTGCGCTACGACCACCACTCAACGGCAGGCAGCGAATGGGTGCCACAGGCAGGCATCGCCTGTCGCCCTGTCGAGACGGGTGTACTGAAAGCCTCGGTCAGCAAAGGCTTCCGCAATCCCACCACCCGAGAGATGTATATGTACGGTACGGCCAACCACGACTCCCTGCGTGCTGAGCGCCTGTGGAACTACGAACTGTCGTGGCGGCAACGGCTCGGCAGTTTCTCCTATGGAGCAAACCTTTTCTATATCAAAGGCGACAACATGATTCAGACCGTAGACGGATGCAACGTCAACACCGGCAAGATCAAGAACTATGGTGTGGAGTTAGAGGCGCAGTATCGCATCAACAGCCATTGGTCAATATGCGCTAATCGTTCCATTCTTCACATGGACAATCCGGTCGTCGGTGCGCCCAAATACAAGGACTATCTCGGCGTAAACTACAATGATGCCCCGATGGGCCGTCATTGCAGGCATACAGTATGTGGGCGACCTCTACACTGCTGTTGGCAAGAACGAACAGAAGGAAAACTTCTGTTTGCTGAATGCCACAGTCAACTATGCACTCTGCAAGACCGTCGGCCTTTGGCTCCGAGGCGAGAACCTCTTGGCTCAGCGCTACGAAATCAATCAGGGCTACCCCATGCCCCTTGCCACTTTCATGGGCGGTGTGAATCTCAACTTTTAGATACATCTCCGCCCACTTTTCGTCACTTTTAATGCCCGAATCGCATAAAGTTTGCTAAAAAAGTTGTACCTTTGCACCGAAATTTCACTCAAATACGTATTTTGTTATGGCAAACGAAACAAAGAACAACACCTCCACCACCCACAATGAGGTGAAAGAGGAGAAAAGGCATAACCCCACATGGGAGGCCTTTGGCATATATAAAGGAGCATTCACATACGTTGCACCCGAAATGTACGACTGACCCATGCGCTACCTGCTTGACACCAACATATTCATCTATGCAGCGATAGACCGCGACCCCAGCGACCACGTCATCATAGCCCACGCCATCACCAACGGTATGCCCTTGGTTTCGAGCGACCGCAAATTCAAATTCTACGAAGACCAAGGCCTGGAATTGGTGTTCAACGAGAAATAGATTTTCCCCCATGCCCCACAGAGAGTTAAATAATGCCAACGCAGTGAAAAGAATGACCGATTTCCTTGGCCATTCTTCGACAAGCGAAGCGACTTCGTCGATTACCAATAATTTTGCTACTCTCTCTCTCTCTCTCTCTCAGGTACTCACCTACAATAAGCTTTCTACGGTTAGCCCGCTTGCGGGCGCGTTAATATACGGCTTTTCTTGCATCCGTGCAAGGGAAGCCGCATTGTTTTTTACTTCGAAGATTCAACTCCAAAATGCAACTACGTCTGCAAAGGTAAGAAAAAAGTCTGAACTTGCGCTTTGAATCCGAGTTTTTTTCTTGGCCTTGCATTGATTTTA
>JAFTFX010000001.1 GCA_017458225.1 Prevotella sp.
AAGCCTCTCGACCTTACGGGGTAAGGGGGAACTAGTTCATGTCCCGTCGGATTACGCGCTTGTATGGCAAAAAAAACAGACAGGCATGTCTCAAATGACGGCAAGACTAGACCGTTGAAAAATTATCTGCGGATTTTAGGATTAATTTGAGTGCAAAAGTGCAATTATTTTTTCAAATACGGAAAGGTTTTTCCCTATTCTTTCATAGAGTTTCCCCTTTTTTCCGTACTTTTGCACTCGAAATAGTAAAGCAAACAAACATGAAACGTCTACTGATTAGTCTTATCTTGATTTCTTTCAGCGTTGTCTGCAGCTATGCACAGCGCAGCGCGAACATCGTGTTCATTGGCAACAGCATCACCTACGGCGCACTGCAAGAGCAACGGGAGCAGACAGCTCCACCGGCACAATGCGCCCTTTGGCTGTCGGCACAAGAGGGCATCGACACCGTTTATTTCAAAAACTGCGGACGCAGCGGACGCACCACCTATCACTTCCTGCCCAACAAGGACGACGTGGTACCGGCAGGCGACAAGACCTACTTCGGCGATGTGGTGGCAAAGACGTGCGAACTGGTGAAGGCTCACCCCACGGCTCTGCTGCTGTTCAGCATCATGCTGGGCACCAACGATACCGTGGAACGACCGAAGAACGCCCACACCACGCCTGACGACTACGCCCGTAACCTTTGTGCTATCATCGACTCGCTGCTCACGCTCTGGCCCGATGCCCATGTGGTGCTGAATAAGCCTATATACTACACCCCCGACTACCAGACCAAGGGCGGCTCTATTGCCACGAAGAAGAGCCTAAAACTGCTGGACGAATATTATAAAATGTTTGCGCGAGTGGCAGAAAGCTGCAAGGCAGGTCATGTGCATGTGGGCGATGCCGATGCCTACGGCTATTTCGAGAAACACTGGGCAACGGATGTCTTCGCCGAGAAGGATGCACGCGGCAAGACCTACTACCTGCATCCCAACGAGCAGGGTGCCCAGAAACTGGCGCAGTTTTGGGGCAAGGCTATCCTGCCTGTGCTGAAGAGCATGCCCAGCATCGACCCACTGAAAGGCAAAAAGATTGGCTTCCTGGGCGACAGCTACGTGAAGAACCACCGCGAGCCCGTAGAGAACACCTGGCACTACAAGTTCGCCCGTAAGCACCAGATGGAGTACTACAACTACGGACGCAACGGCAACTGCATCGCCCTCGACCTGAAGCAGTGGGGCACGGGCATGTATCAGCGCTACAAGGACATGCGTGACGATCTGGACTATGTGGTGGTGATAGCCGGCCACAACGATGCCAGTCAGGGACGGCTCGACTCCATCGGTATGGACACGTTCAAGCAGCGGCTCCGCATCCTCTGCGAAGGGCTCATCGAGAAATATCCACGCGCTCAGATTTTCTTCTTCACCCCCTGGGCCTGCAAGGACTTCGTGGGCAATCCCCGTCAACTGGTCGTCGACGCGATGCTGGAGGTCTGCGGCAGCTACGGCATCCCCGTCTTCGATGCTGCTCGCCACAGCAACATCTTTGCCACCAGTGAGCAGTTCCGCAAAATTTACTTCCAAGGCGGCAAGGGCACCGACACCGCCCATCTGAACGCCCGCGGTCACGACCGCTTCCTGCCCGTGGCCGAGAACTTCCTGCTGCAATACGTAGCACAGTGACTTATACTTTTTCCAAAAAATGACAAAGAAAAGAGTGGGAAAATTTGGAAGATAGAAGAAAAAATGCCTATCTTTGCGGCACGAATAAACAAGAAGGATGAACAATGACAGCACTCAACAACTATCATCGCAGGGTGACACAGGAAAAAATGAGCACCGTGGCCTACTGGCAGCAGCATCCGATTTCGCACGAAGCGTGCTTGAGTCAATTCAAGCGCTTGCGGGAACAACGTCTTGCAAGGGAGTCCAAATTGCAAGACTGAAGGACTGGGCTATTTCCAACCATTGTTGGATAGACAGAACCACACTTGGTACATACTCTGACCGTGGATCGGAAAACGAAGTCTATGCTTCTTTGGATAGCAGATACGTGTATAAGTTGAACGACTTCCGTTATTCTGACGACAACCTCAATCCCTTTTTCGAACGCATTCAGATTCACAACCAGTTATTCCCTGATTGTGCATATGAGTTCATAGGCTTTGCTGAAAACAGAGACGGCAAGGCTTGCGCCGTTTAGCCCTGCGTGAAGCCACACAAGAGGAAATTGACGAGGAAATGCAGCGATTGGGATTTCAAAAAGGGTTAGACGAGGGCTACTTCACTAATAATGACTATGACATTTTCGATGCTGTCCCAAACAATGTGTTGATAGGTGAAGATGGTCACCTGTTCTTCATCGATACCATTATCTTCAAATCAGAAACAGGTGGCCTTGACACCTATCGAAGCCTGTCACCGAGAGTAATCAAATAGTTTCTGTCGCTGCAACGGATATTGTTTTGCGGTACGAAACAGCATGGATTGCGGTCAATGGATAAAGCCTATTATTTGCTGAATAGCCTCCTGACGTTCCTTGGGCTTGAAGCCGTGGCCGGCACCGGGGATGACGTGCAAGCGAGCCTGCTTGTAGGTCTTGACAGCACGGCGCGAGTCGTCCATCGACACCACTTGGTCGGCATCGCCCTGAATGATTAGTACGGGCTTCTTGAACTTCTTCATGGTCTTGAACGGGTCAATGGTGCGCACCTCCTCGAAGAAACGGCGGCCCATGGGCACGTTCCACAGACGGGTAGTGTCAGGAATATCCTCCAACTTCGGATAGCGAGCGTTCCAGTTATCGGGGATGCAGAGGGCTGGGTAGATCAGCACCAACTGGCTGACCTTCTTGTTCATCTGAGCTGCGGTGAGGGCCGAGACCAGTCCGCCCTGGCTCTCGCCAATGAGCATGATGCGGTCGGGGTCTACGTAGGGCTGATTGCGGAAGTAGTCGACGATGGCTTGCAGATCGCTCTGCTCGTCGAGAATCGACATGTTCATCGTGTTAGAGTCGCTGCGACTGTTCACCGAGCCGCAAGGGAAATCGAAAGCATAGGTCATCCAGCCCTGCTCGGCCAGCGGACCGAAATAGTCTTGGGCAAAGTGGTGGGTGCCATTGAAACCGTGACTGACGATGGCGAGGGGCAGACGGTCATTTTTCCCCTGCGGCCGGTTCAGCACGCCGTAGATATGTCGGTTGCCATTCTCTATCCAGAGTGTTTCCTGACCACTCCTGTCAATCACATTGTCTTTTTGTGGCTGTGCCACTACACTGAAAATGCTGATGGCTAAGAATGCCAGCATGAGCATTGCTTTCTTTTTCATAGTGTCTGTTTATTATGATTTGTTGATGCAAAGGTACGAAGTTTTCTTGAAATTAATGGAAACAACTCAGACAAAGATGATCACCAACCGGCTGACGGGAATCGCGCCTCATTCAAGCAGCCTGCCTATATCCCATGTGAGGAATTCTTCTATGGGAATACCGCCAGAGCCTACTACGAAAGATTGGACAGGATGAAACTGCTCGCCAAACAATGGCAGACCATTATTGCTGGTTCTACGCCCACTTTTAACCTCTATGGCAATAAGTTGCCTGTCAAACTCTATAACGAAATCCACCTCGTCATCCTTCTCACGCCAGAAGTAGAGCTTGTAGTTGTACTCGTCGGCCTGATTCAGCAGATGCACTCCCACGGCACTCTCCACCCAGCGCCCCCAAAGATTAGGTGTGGTAAATGCCTTATTGAACGTCATACCACTCTGTACTGAAAAGAGGGCGGTATTGTAAACCATCAATTTTGGCACAGAATTGTATTTGCGTGCATTGTCCGCGGCATATTTCTGCAGTCCACAGAGCAGTCGCGACTCGTCGAGCGTAGTCAGGTAACCTGCTAACGTCGTCACATTGCCCGCATTCTGCAACTGGCCCAGCATTTTGTTTAGCGACAGCTCTTTGCTGGAATAGGCGCACCCCAGTTCAAACAACTGCTTCATCAAGGCTGGCTTATAGACCACCTTCGTCATCAGCACATCTTTCTCTATGGCAGGAGCCACAATGCTGTCCTTGATGTACCTGCGCCACCGTCGTTCGTCCTTAATATACATCGCACCTCCAGGATAGCCGCCAAAGTAGATGTATTGGTCAGCATCCATATTAAATGCCTCGTGCATCTCTGCATAGCTCCAGTGAGGCATCCTTATGAGTTCGTACCTGCCAGCCAGCGATTCCGTCAGACCGTCTTTCAGGAGTAGCCTGGATGAACCGAGGATGACCACTTTCATATTGAGGTCTTTGAACGTATCCTCATCCCACTCTTTCTTAACAGCCTCGCTCCAGTTGTCTATCTTGTGTACCTCGTCAATCACGAGCAGGTATTCCTTTGCCCCTGCCACCTTCATGCGAGCACGTGCCGTAGCCCACATTTCGCCAATCCAAGCCGTGTTGGAGTGGTCTATATTGTCGGCACTGACCAACATATAGGGAATGTCTATTTCCTGAAGCACTTGCTTCACCATCGTAGATTTACCCACCTGACGCGGCCCAGAGACGATTTGAATTTTATTTCTCGACTCTGAAAGCCTCGACTTTAATTCTTGGAATTGCGCTCTTTTAAACATAACCATCTGATTTCCTGCTGACAAAGTTCGTGCAAGCCAAACGCAATGGAGCTTGCTCCTATTGCTGAGACGCAGCCGAACTTCGCACGCTTGCGTGCAAAGATAAGCGAAATTCTCAAATCTTCCAAGAAAAATTCTCAAAAGTTATTCGCAAAATTCTCAAAATACATAATTTCATTACTTTTTGGACAAAGAGGAGGTTCTTGTATGCCTCCACCATCTCTCGCATCGATATGAGGTTGTCCGCTCCTCGCTCATGGCCAACTCTCTGTGAAGCATTGCTAGATAACAGCAGAAATAAACGGCTAAAGGTTCGACTTGTGCTTTCGGCTCGGTAGCCGTCTATATAGTTCGCGTCTCCACTCTGGATTACGGAGTGCGGCGCGATACTCGTATGTATGCTCATTACGCATCTGTGTCAGATTGCGGCTGGCATTGATTGCCGCTTCGATGTCATCCCAAGTGTAGTCTGCGTGCATTTTCATACGTTCCAAATCCTTGAAACAATCATCTTCCAAGTGATGACGGCGTATGTAGTAATACAGAGCTGAGTTCTCTTGCATTAGTTTTGTTAGCGATGTATATTGACGACATTCCTCAATGGCCGACTCTCTCGTTCTGTTTGTGTTTACTTTTCTTTTATTGCCAAAAAACTCCTCGATTCTGTCATATCTGCAAAGAGATTCATAAGCACCGGGATATTTCTCCGCCAACGCTTTCTTTGAGTAGCCACATTCCTCTATAGCCTCATTTATCTTTTCGTCAGTCCAACGTAATGGCGGCATATAGAATTTAGGCATCCACCCAAGCACCTCTTCAAGTAAGTCGTGATTTAGTAGGAACTCATACATGGATGGATATTTATCCTTAAACTCTTTTCTGCGACAGCAAGTGTGCGCTGCCGCTTTCAAATCGTCGATAGTATATAAAAGGTCGCGCTTCCTACCAAGCGAACCACCCTTTTTACTGTTAAGCATCTTCCATCCAGCAGCGGCATAAGTATTAATCATTTCGTCCTCATAGACCTGTGCTTCCCCCTTTTCTAACCAATCAGAAAGTATTTTTCTTTCTGGTTCCAATCCTGTTTTGTCAATATGGTCTTTTACTGGAGACTTCTCGTTCTTATGCTGATACTCGCGACGGTCAAGGTCATCAGTCAGTCCAACGTAAGCATAACCATCATCAAACTCATAGACGTATATCTTCTTGCGGTTATAGTTGCCAGGAGCCTCCATGTCCTTAAACAAGGCATCAAGCATACCATGCCTGTAAGCCCAGCTATGAGCGCCTGCATTGCCTTGCCGAAAATTCTCCTTAGTCTTATAGCCATTCTCCCTGATTAGTTGCTCGCACATCTCACGGTTCCAATACGTCTTGTGTGGCAAAATGGCCTTGATGTCATCTATCCACCCCATCGCTTGTGCTACACTCCTAACCTGTGGGTATTTCCTGCGAAACTCTGCAAAGTCTCTGCATGATGCCGCAATCTCCATCACGCGCTCCTTGTTTCGGCAATAATAGCCATTAGGTAGTTTTCCCATATCCAAAAATAAAAGACTACGCTTCGCGCTGTTCAGGCTTAGTAAGTCAAACCTTGAGGACGTTGTCCAATACCCTCACGCGGTTGCGTCTTGTATTTTGTCTTACTTGATAATTTGAACAGTGCAAAGATACATTTTTTTCTGCTAAACAGCCAAATTCTATAGTTTTTATCTATACTACTCATATCCAAAGATCACGTTCAAGGACTATACCCTAACAAATTTGGATAGTTTAACTATTTAAAGCGGGATTCCCATTCATTTTCTTACTATCTTTGTAACTAGATTTTGCATCAAGAGTGGCGAAAAGCCTACCAACCGGCCTACTGATGATCGTTGGCAGCGGTGGTAAAGAGATGCGAGTGAGAATGTTTTTACCCACTAAAAATAAACGATTATGGAAATAAGAAGATTGAGAATTGTGACTATGTGATGTTCCCTCGCTTGCAGCGTCAGGGGCTTAAACCAAAGCATGTGGAGCGTGATGCTTTTCGTGCAGAGTTGAAGCACGTAGAAGGGCAATGTGACTACTGGCTATTGTACCAGCAAGCCAAGCCCCATCTGGTGGCCCACGTCCAACTGCCTAAGACGGAAGCGGAGTTTGACCATATCCTCGGCTGGTGCCTGGGACAGAACAAGTGGTGCGACTACATCAGTGGCGACCTGTCCTTCATCTGTGTCATTGCAGGCTTCAATGCTGCAGAACTCACCCCAAAATATCCAGACTTCATCAAAGAGCGTGTCTATGCCCTCTACGATGCCGTTTACTGGTGGTATGAGTATGGAAAAGATTTACTTCTTAATTAGACCAGATGTTGCGAGTCCTATAAGGCCGAGGGGGATCAGGAGACCAGTCTCGTAAATGGCACCAAGGGCGACTGAGGCGGCGATCAAACAGGCGAGGCCCTTGGCCCAGGTTGGGTATTCGCGTTTAGGCTTAGAGGTTTGCCTGTTGTAGCAGCGTTGCAGCTCCTTAACATCGCCCAATGGGCGTGTCTGTAGAGGGAAGGGGCGTTTCATTTCTGCTCTAGGTGAACTCTCGTAGTGTCGTGTAGATTTCCTTTCTGTAGCTAAAGCAGCATAGTTGGTTGCTACATCTGAAAAATCAGCACTCTCTCTTGCCTGATTGACGATTCTATTTATCTGGTCGAGAAAATCTTGTTCGTCTACCTCTTTATGGAAGATTTTCTTTTCGACATAAGGCTTGCATAGATTCATAATTTCGAGAATCTGAGAATAAGAAATACGAGTAATATCTTTTCCTTGTTCGTAATATTCCCTTGCTCGTCGTAACTTTGAATAACCTGGATTGTCACCTGTCAAAACAAAGTTGGTTACAGAGGAAATGTCTTGTCGCCTATGAGCACCCAGCAACTCTAAGAAATGTGCAATGTCATCACGCTCATGTTCATAGACTTTGCCTGTGATAACGAATATCTTGCCGAAAAATGGATTTTGTAAGGTCGCATCTACAGTTGTTTTCTCTTGTCCTTTTCTTGGCATCAGTTTGTAAGCTAACAACGTGGCCATAGCACGGGCATCGGTAGCCATTTCCGCAGTTTGTTCTATATCATCAGCAGATAAGATTTGGTTGGCATCCACAAGATTTGGGATGATAGGCATGGAAATCCTATGTTTGCTAAGTGTAGAACGGAATAATTGCAGATCTTTCTTTGAAGAAATGACTACCTGTTCTTCTTTCAGAATAAACTCCAAACTATTCCACTCCTCTATGAAAGACGGACATTCTGCACCATCACCATTTTCAAAATACAGGTCGGCATTGTCAATCTTGACATCAATGACAGGGGCGATACCCACCTGAGAAATGGTTGTGGGATGGTCATCCGATGAAACGAATGCCATCACATAAAAGCTGGGTTGTAGTCTGACTGCTTCTGTCATGATGTTTTTAGGATATGTTTATTATGTGCAAAGGTACTCAATTTTTCTGATTTGAGGTTACGATACATTCGAAAAGTGAAAAAAACGATGATCTTCCTCTATTCTTAATGGTCTATACAGGATTTTTTGTACCTTTGCATCTATATTCTGCATCAAGAGTGGCAATCATGATATGAAATGCTGTAATTGACAAAGTATTGGTATAAGGATACTTTATTTTGAAGAATAAAAAAAATAAATAACAACTGGGTAAAAGTACATAGTCTTTCATAATAATAACAAAGATTTTTTCAATAGATGAATAATACTTATATCTTCAATGTAAAAGGTAAAAAACTAGAAAAATCAATAATAGAAGAGGCTATTAATGCCTCAATGTCAAAGGTAATTAAGAATGAGACTATTTTGCAGCTTCTTACAAACCTCAAACTAAAAAGCCTTTCTCATTTGAAAATGCTTCATCCCATTGTGGTAGAGATATGCGAATGTCTTTATCTTGGGCACAATTATGCAGCCTTGACGTTAACAAACTATCTGTTTGAATCTATGTGTAAGATGTCGCTCATCCTATACTTTGGAAAAGATAAGGTGTTTGTTGAGTTCAATGACTTTGAAAAGTCCTATAAAGATGACATCGCAGAATTCAGTGATAAAGTATTACATAACAATATTGAAAAATTATGTGCAATAGGAATGATAAATCAATGGGAAAAAGATAGACTCCTTGATTTGAAAGACCTTTATAGGAACCCCTTCTCCCATTCCTCTGATAATGATTACACAAAGAATGCTCAAAAGGAAGTTTGGTCTGTGGATTTTGGCAATCCAAAGTTTGAAGAACAACATAAGATAGTAGGTGTAGACTCTAATCCTTATTTCCTTATGGAAACGAGATTAAGTTTTATGAAAGAAAATGCAATACCGTATTTCTGTGAAATTCATAACTATTTGATGGCATTAGATAAACGCTTAGAATAAAAATACAGGCATTAGTATCTGTGAACTAACCAATACTGATATGACAAACGAAAAGGAATCGAATAAGTGTATCATGCAGAAGTGCCGGGATGAGACAATCAACACCAAGTTCAGAGAACTGCATATGAAGCTGGTGAATGAAGTTGAGGATAACGAAAAAGAGATTTAACTTCAGCAAGGTGGATCAGGTGAAGCGTAGAATATTGAAATTGTATAAGGATGACTTTCAGAAGTATCCACTTCTCAAGGATATTGTGGCGCTATTTGGTATACACAAAGGATTTCGCAAATGATCTGGAAACAACGATGATTCCGGCATACATGGTGCCTAAAGGCTATGATGATGCTTTGCGACGCACGTCGTGCAGGCCAGATTTGGAAAAGAAGACATTTTATTTGGCATTTCACTCACTTAATCGTATCTTTGCGACACAATATGGGGAAGAAACGGATTCTGATAGTAGATGATGAGCAGGACTTGTGTGAGATTCTGCAATTCAATCTGACGGCACGGGCCTCGGTCTGGCTATCGTAAAGAATGCTGTGCAGTTGCATGGTGGACAAATCACGGTTAATAACGCAGACAATGGCGGACTACGATTTGATTTCACACTAAAGAAATAGTACAATAATACATTTGTCGTATGCAAATAAAAATGAAGTAATTTGCCCTATTAGTAGTACTGACTATCATCACCTACGAAGTGAGAATACCTCATCTCTCCGAGAGAGACAGCGTAAAATTGCGTGTCAGCTCTACGTCGTCAATGAGACACCATGCATTGGCTCGGCCTTTGACGTGAAAGCCTATCTCGGCTCGCCCCTTTCGGATGGGGATATCCCTCAATTCTATCAACGTCCATTGACTGTGTGGCGTAACGTGTAGCGTGTGCAACTGATTATCGGCATTGACAAAGACATCAAGTAGCTCGAAGTTCTTGCCTCCTCGCAGTTTGCACCGTAGGGTATACGTGTCGTTAGGCAGTGGTACAGAAGGTGTGGAGACCACTGTCTGCACAACGCGACGCTCGTAGGGCGTGAAGTCAAAGAAGTTCAGACAGTGATTGCCTGTTACGTGGTCATGGTCTTCCTCCTGAGTGGCATAGTTTAGTCGGGGTGACAGGCGTGAGTCGACATCAATTTCATTGCCGCTGAGAAGTGTGGTCTCCCAGCCACGCAGAAACTCCTGGCGGGGCTTCTCGGGGTTGGGAATGATGCGGCGGTCGGCTTCGAAACTGCCATTGTGTACGTAGTTGTTGTCATGCCCCACTTCCCAAAGTCCGGTCTTTGCATCTATTTGCCACGATGAGAGAGAGTTGAAAAAAGGCTTCTGCTCTGCATCGAAAGAGAGAGGCACCCACTGATTGAAACCAAGTCCGTTACAAACAGTAGGAATAGTGTGGTTTGTCTTTTCATCGTTAGTTTTTGATTTGTTCAGTATGCTTTCTGACGGTGACGGGATCCCATAGCTCCTGATGGCCGTCGGGGAAAGTAATCTCAAAAAGTGATTCGTTCGTGAAACGAATGATGGTTCCGTCGTTTAGGATGCGCTGGTCGGCAGCTCCCTGATAGGGCTTGCCCAGTTGCAGCATGAAATTGCAGCGGCGCAAGTATTCAACGAGTGGCTTTAGATCAGCAGCATGCTGACTGCGGCGGTCGAAGAAGGTGCCGAACCAAGGGCGCACGGCAGGCTCGTCAGGATTGCTAGGCTGAGAGATCATGACATGCAGGATGGTGGCGTTCACACCAGCATGGAAATAACGATCGGCTATGGGCTTAAGTTTCTCGAAACTCCAGTCATCCTTGGCCAGTTCGGGCCATCCATCGGTAAAGCTCTCAGCCCATACACGGTTTTTGCCACTCTTGCGGGCAGCACCAACGGCAGCGTCGATCTCTTTCTTGCGGAATTTCTTGTCGCCTACCCAGAACTCGGCAGCTACCTCGTCGGCAGCACTGCCATAGGTGATGCTGTTGCCTGGGAACGGACTATGGGCATAGGGCTCGCACCACGTGCGCAGACCGTATTCGTGGGCTTTTTCAGTCAAACCGCCCATGTATTCCGAGGCTATCAGTTCGGCAATCAGTCGGTCGAGGTCTTTCTTACAGGCCTCGTTCTGGTAGTCGAGCTCATAGCCGAAACGCTTACGGAACTTCACAAAGATAGAATCGGTATAGTTCTGCTTGCCCCGTTCCCAGCTGTCCACAACCACAGTAGTCAGCGTGGGACGCTCTTTTGGGGGAATACGGCGCAGAATATCACCGAAGAATGCTTCAAAGTGTTTCTTTACGTGAGTCTTTGACAGCTTGTCAACCTCTAATCCTTCGGCTTCTGGCGAGCAGGGACTGCACACTACATTTGTGCCGCGTGTTGTCTTGCATACCTCGATGCCGTTAGGGGTCCAGTTGCGCATAGCTTCTTCAGGCCTAATCCACGGACCGCCCGACTGGCTCCATCCAGGACAGTTGAAGATGCCCATTTCGATGTCTAATTCGCCGGCCGTTTTTAGGGCTGTGCGCAGATTCTTCCACCACAGTTTACTCCTAAACTTGTTCTTGCCAAACATCTGTCCCTTCCATGGATCGTCCCAGTTGAGACGGTTGCGTATGTCGGTAGCCAGAAAAGCCAGTGTGATGCCGTTGTCCTTCATCCACTGCAGATCTGCTTTCACCCCTGCGGGATCGACACGCTCGTTCACCCAGTAGTAGTAGCACCCTACGCGGATGCTGTCAGGCGGTGTGATAAACGACTGTCTGAGACGGTCGCGCGCATTGTCTTGAGCACTTATGCTCATGGCGTATAAGAATGCAAAGGTAAAAGTCAGTAGCTTGTTCATTATCTTTCTTGGATTGCTGTTATGATATTTTTTTAGATTGTTTGTCGCGCTAACGTGTTAGCGGCGTTCAATTTATTCCCGTCTTCATCCACTGTAGGCATTTTTGCTGACTGCTGGGGAAGCGCCAGTGACCGCTTGAGGGCGTGATGTCTTTCTGCTTGGGAGCCTTGATCTCGTTCCATGCTGCCCATACAGAGGTGGGCGAACATGTGTCGTCGTTGTAGCCCCACGACATGAAGGTGGGCACCTTCAGCAGACGTGCGAAGTTGATGACATCGAAATATTGCAGTGTCTCGACGGCTTGATCTTCATGAATATCGACGCGCCCGTCCTTATAGAATGTGGTGAGTCGTTCGGGCCCAGGCACAAGCTGTTCACCGAAGAATTTGGGCCAGCCGCCGGCACGCTCATGCAGGAAGCCCGTGAGATCGCACAGGGCAGGGTAGAATGGAGCGCACAGCGTTACCTTGTCGTTCAGGGCGGCTGTGATGATGGTGAGGGCTCCGCCTTGCGATCCGCCCGTCACGATGACGTTCTTGCCATCCCACTCGGGCAGCGAGCAGAGAAAGTCGACGGCACGCGCACTGCCCACATACACATCTTTATAATAATAGGTGTCTTTCGACTCCATGCCCCGACGCATATAGCCATCGCACTTTTTCTGACGCATCAAGTTGTACTCATTGTCGGGGATGCGTGGGTCGTTGTCGTGAATCTCAATCTTCATGTAGATCATACCCTCCTGACCATAATAGTCGCTGGGGGTAACCTTGGTGCTGCCGGCTCCTGGGGGACAGAGCACAACGGGATATTTAGCAGAGAGATTGGAAGAACGGGGAATGGTGAGCATGCCGTAGATCCACTTGCTCTTTCCTACGTGCAAGCGGACAAGACGAGTCACGAATTTGTCGTTGGTGGCATCGGGCACATCGAAATACTGTGGCTCGAGGTCTACCTTCCTTGCCTCTTTCAGGGCTTTCTGCCAGAATACCTCGAAGTCCTTCGGCATCGTGGCGAATGTTCTGATCTGCTCAGGTTCGTAAGCCACCTTCACCAGGTCGCGGTAGGTCTTGCCGTCGCTGGCCTTGAACTGGTAGTGGCAGGCCAGAAAGCCTGGCTGCTGCATGGTGCCCATGCAAATCTGGGCCTCTCCGTCGACGAATGTCGTGGAGTCGACGACCTCGGGAACCATCATCTCTGGTCCCACCTTATAGTAGAGCTTGGTGCCTTCGACTGGCATTCCGCCTTCACGGGCGATGATGCGCAGCGTGGCTGTCTGCCCCAGCAGATAATGGCTGTCGGCATGATTGGGCGTGGCCACTGTCTCGACGAATACCTTTCGCGGATTGCCGAACTCCTGTTGGAACTGCTGGGCTATGGCCAGCTGAGTGCTCATCAACAGAGCGAGAAGAAAAAGATTTTTCATAGAGTGGTGGGTAATATACTATTCAGACTTAACAATATCCTGAAAGCGCATGAGGTAGGTGTCGTACTGCGTCAGGTAAGGATGGAAGGGGGCTGGAACGGCATGAGGGCTGATGAACAGACGGCTCACTGCCTGTGGCACTTGCTTAGCGTTAATATGGTAGAGACGGAAGGAACCCGTTACGGTTTCTCCCTTTGCTGAGCCGGAGAAGTGAGTTCTGGCGAACTTCGGTCCCTGTCCGCTGACAGCAGCATTGACGGTAAGGACGATGCCGCGGTCAGTCTGCTCGAAATTAAGGTTGAGCGAGTCGCCAACAGCCAAAAGCCCGTTGCCATCCTTGTCAGAAAGCCAACAGGCATCGACACCTCCGTGGTTGCCCTCGAAGTAGAGGTCGTCCTTGTGCTTGGCCCAGAAACCGTAGCGATTGGCCTGGTGACGACCGGGGTAGGACGGGAAGGGACCATGGCCCATCCACTGCACGCGGTCAATAGAGGCATCAAGCAGATAAGCAAGTCCAAGTTCGGCACGGAATACATCAGCAGTGTCGGGAGTAAGGGTAAAGTCGACCTGTAGGCCACGGTCGTCTAATGCTGTCTTAGTGATTTCTGCCTTTACCTCCTGATTCTTGCCATCTTGCTTTGGCAAGCGTCTCCTATCGTCGCCGAGCGGCAAGCGACCATAGGTCGAGCGGTCAAGCGGCAGCAGATAGCGTTCGGACAGCCGGTCTTTCTGTTTAAGCATCTCGGCCAGCGTAGGCTTGCGACCAGCACGCACCAGTGGTTCCTGCTTCACCCATTCCACGGCATAGTTGCTACCTTCCCACTCTATTGCAGGTTTATTCAGCACAAAACTCTGGTGCAAGAAAGTGTGACCTTGGGCATCCTCAATATCAAACTGAAGCAGGCTGAGTCCCTGTTGCTGAGGCAATGACAGTTGATAGGTGGTCGTTGCATGCGGCAGACAGTCAGGCGAGAACGCACCACGGAGCACCGTATCACGGTCGTTGGTCAACACCCAGTGGAAGGTGACATTGTCCTTTAGGTTCAGGAAATCGTAGCGGTTGCAGAGGGTTAGACAGACTGCGACACTGTCGCAGTTTACGGAACGGACAAAGGCGCGGGCGTAGTTGTGCTGTAACTCGTAATAGTTAGGCAGTGGCGTTCGGTCTGCATAAAGCAAACCATCAGTGCCCTTGTTACCATACATCTCGAAGCCGCCATCGGGCGCTGTGAACACACGCTCTTCAAAACCATAGCGACTCCTCCCCTCGTTATTTCTTTCTTGGGGAAGTGTCCCGTTGGGCTGAGCGGAAGAGGGAGTGGGGATGAGACTAAAGGGCATGCCCTGGTCGGCCCATTCCCATACGGAGCCGCCGGCTATGCCAGGCGTGCGCTCTATGATCTCCCACTGGCGGTCGTGATCTTCAAACGAGATGCCTAGTGTGTGACAGTACTCTGTGAAGATGACGGGACGATCCAAGTGCTGATAGAAGCCGCCTATCTGTCCCGTTGTGGGATAGTGAGGGGCATAGATGGGAGCCTTCGAGGGGAAGGGATGCCTGCCTGCGGCTTTGTCTTCGTCCTTCTGATTTTCCCAGAAGCGGCGGAAATAGCTACCCACCTGTGGGAAACAATAGGGGCGCGAGGGGTCGAGCTGACCTACATAGTTGCCCACCTCCACACATGTTTGTGGTAGAGGGTTCTCGTTGCCCACGCTCCAGACGAGCACCGAGGGGTGGTTCTTGTCGCGAGTGACCGTGGCCAGAGCGCGTGTCTTCAGAATGTCTTGATAGCTGCGGCTACCCAAATGCTTGTCGCCATAGCCGAAAGGCACCTCGGAGACCAAATAGAACCCCAGCGAGTCGGCCAGTTCATAGAAGCGTGGTTCCCGGGGATAGTGTGACAGGCGCATGTAGTTCACTGACGCTTCCTTCATCATACGCATGTCTTTCAGGGTAAGGGAATCGGAAATGACCTTCACCGTCTGCGGGTCGGTGCTGTGGGCATTCACGCCACGCAGTTTAATGGGCTGGCCGTTCAGTTTCAGGATTTTTCCTTCGATGGTCAGTTCCTTTATGCCGATCTTTTGAGTGAAGGTCTGCAATGTCTTTCCCTTCTCCTTCACATACACCTTGAGTGTATATAAATAAGGTGTTTCGGCTGTCCAAAGATGCGGCTGAGCGACAATGCCATTCTCCTTCAGCACCACCTTACCCTGAGCATCCAGCAATTCAAACTCGGTCTTGGTATGTTTCGTGGCATTGGCCACCTCGGTCTTCACCGTCACCTCGCCGTTCATCCGCGTGTTCACGGTCAGGTCGCTCAAGTGAATGTCGGGCACGGCAAAGACGGTTACATTGCGGAAAATGCCCATTGTGGCCCAGTCGTCAAAACAGTCGAACTCGTAACCCTTGAAGCGCGAATAGACGCGCATAGACAGCTGTTGCGGGCCTTTCTTCTTTATGTAAGGTGTAATGTCAAAGAGGCAGGTATTGTAGCCCGACTCCCATGTGCCTACCAGTTGGTCGTTGATCCACAGGTCATAGCCACGCAACACGCCATCGAAGCGCAGCACGATGCGCTGGCCTTTCCACTCAGCTGGCACGCTGAATTCTGTGCGATAGTAACCCGTCAACGAGTCTGGATAGTCGTACTTTGGCTCACAAAAGCCGTATACCTCCCAACAACCGGGCACGGGGATCGACCCCCATGACGAATCGAGAGCAGGCACAGTGCGATTGGTGGTGATTTCATGTACCACTTTCAGGTTCCATGTGCCGTTCAAACTACGCATCATGGCATGGTCGGTAACGGGCCAGATACCCTTCTTGATAGAGTCAAGCGGCAAAGCCGAGCGGAAAGCATCGCCCACCTCGGCCCTCACACCCACGATGGTGAGCATGAAGGCAAAAAGCAGCGAGAATCGTTTCATTTTTTTATTTGACAGGTATTACGTAGAACTTACGACCAGCCTTGAAGTCAAGCATCCATTGGTCGGCAATGATATGGTCATCCAGAGCTTTAATGGTCAGTGTGTGCTTGCCTTTCGACACCTTCACGGGAGTCTCTTTCAAAGCCTGACCGCGTAACACGCTCTTTTTCCAGAACTCTGAACGGTACTTTTCTTTCAGTGAGATGGTGACAGGGGCCTGACCGTCGAGGCAGACTTGATAGCGCAGGTCTCCCTTGTCGTTAGGCTGAGTGGGAATCATGGCGGTATAGAGCGTGGCATCGCCCTCCTTCTCGGTCTCGAACTCGAAGGTCAGACTGCCGCCCTTGGGAATAGAGACGGCATTCATTGAGTGGCCGAGCATCTGGATGGGCTGAGAACCTGCCGTGGCCTGCCGATAGTCGCATGCGTTCTTGGCAACGATGTCTGCACGTGAGAAATCGTTGCTGTATTTGAGTGACACAAGGTTGATGTACTTCGTGTCCTTGACTTCCTCGTCGGTGGGCAGATAAGGCAGCAGGGGCGGACAGAACACCGGTAGGTCGCGAGGCATCATGTTCATAATGCCCTGCCACTTGCCATCGCCCATTTGGTTGTAGCGCTGTGTGAACTCCTGAATCTGGCGATAAGCATTCATGCTGGCCCACGACATGGAGTGCATGTAGTCCTGTCGGCCCTCCATGGCCTTGTCGGTTTGTCCTAAGTATTTTGAACGGGCCTTCTGGGCAAAGAGCATCTTGTCGGTCATGGCCTTGGCGGCATTCACAGGATAGACAACGGCTGCAAAATAGGCCTCTTTCAGTTCAGGACGCACGTAGCGACCTGCATCGCTAATCTGTTGGCTGATATAGTCGTAGGCGGCTTGGTAGCGGTTCAGCTCGTTGCCGAACTCACTCTCCGAGAACTCGGTATCGATGACCTGTGAGCGGCCACGCGGATGCAGTTTCTTGTCGAGCTCTACCTGTGTCCATCCCATAAACTCGGGACGACGAATGCCGCACAGACGGTAGAACTCCTGCATGGCAGGGGCGATTTGCTTGCCCACTTTCTCGCCAAACTGGGTGCAGAGCCAACGCTCAAGGTGTTGGGAGATGGTGACTGGTGACGGGTGAGTAGAGGTGGCCTTACACCCCTCGTTAGGAACAATCGAGTTGATGTCCCATGCCATGTCAAGGAAGAACTCCAAGTCGTAGGCAGCCACTTTCGGATCGTGCACGTTGACAATCCATAGCTTGCGTGCATTGTACTCATAGGCGGCCTTCATCTCCGAGTAAATGAGGCCTGGTTGAGTGGTGGTGAGCCACAAATAGTCGTGGGGGCGGCCCCAGTAGCTGAGGTGATAGTAGACACCGCCGCCGCCACTGCGCTTTTGCTGTTCGGCATCAGAGAGACGGGTCATGTAACCATAGTTGTCGTCGCACCACATCAGCGTTACGTCGTCGGGCACCCGCAGACCACTCTCCATGATTTCCAGCACCTCCTTGTAGGGGATGAACACCTGCGGAACCTTTTCTACGTCTTTGCTGTAATATTTCTTGATAAGTTCGCGCTGGTCGTCGATGACCTGCTGCAGACCCTCCAACTTCTCCTGATTGGTATGAACGCCTTCCATCGAGCCGTCGTGGATGCCGCGCATACCGATGGTGAAGAACTCTTCGCTGCCTTTCACTTCCTGCAGACGCTCAATCCAATATTGTTGCACCTGCTCGCGGTTGGTAATATAGTTGTAGGCACCACGCTTGCTGTGGTCCCATTCAGCTACGTTGTTGCGAAGCAGAGGCTCGCAGTGACTGGTTCCGATAAGAATGCCACACGAGTCGGCCATCTCCTTATTGCCGGGAATGGTGAAGAATCCTGGCGTTCCGGTGTGCATGCCTGGCCAGATGGCGTTGGCACGCAGTCGAAGCAACAATTGGAAGATGGCCTTATAGGTCTTGGGACCCATAGCGCCAAATTGATTCGTCTTTTCGTAGTTCTTCCACGCCCAGTTGCGCAGGCTCCAGTCTTCGTCGTTGATGAAAATGCCGCGATAGGCCACCGAGGGAGCCTGGAATGTCTCAAACGTGTCGTCGATGGTCAGACGGTCTTTCTTGACAGGGACCACGTCGCCCCACCATATCCAAGGCGATACACCGGCCATGCGGCTCAGTTCCAGAATGCCGTAAGCGCAGCCACGGCCGTTATTGCCGGCAATGATGATTTTTCCGTCACGCACGCCCAGCCAGAAGGCATCCATCTGCGCATTCAACTTGTCAATGGGTACTCCCTGCTTCTGCAGACGCTTGGCAACCGACGAGCCAGACTTGTCAAGTTGGACGATATGAATTGTGGCATTCTTTGCCTGTGTGGCTTTCTGTCCGGTGACCTGCTGGATATCGCTTGTAAACATGTCGAGGGCGATAGTTACAACGGGAGCCGTTTTGCTTTCCAATGAGTAAGTGACTGGGCGATTGTTGTCGAACCACACCAGTTCAGCAGCCTTCACTGAGGACACTGATGAGAAAAGACAAGAAAGAAAAACGCTTGTCGTGAGAAGTTTTTTGAGCATAGTTTGTTCGTTATTAGTTATTATGTTTCTATTTGCAAAAGTAACTAATTAATATCGAATCACAAAATATACTGCCACAAAACACGGCAAATGTACATGAAAAAATAGAATTTTACATGTTCGGTTCAGCAAAAACGAATGTCGGAAATGATTTGTGCACCAACATGTTCGTTCAGTTGTTTCACAAAATCCATGCGGCGCATGCTCAGATCGGAACGCAGTGCTGGCATGCTAATGCGGACAAAGAGTGTCTGGTTGGAGAGGGTGACTGCTGTGGTATAGCGCGCAATAGCCTCACCGGCAATGACGGGCCACGAGTCAACCAGACGCTTTTGCAGCAGTGGAGTCTCAAGTCCCTGTATGCGGAGGTTGCGCATCACGAGGTCTTTTATGGATTGTACTTCGCGCCTGAACATATACTTAAAGTTTAATCTCTCCGTCATCAACGTGGAACAGTTGATGATCGAAATGTCCTCGGCTGAGAATCTGGTCGAGATGGTCGCGATTGGTGTCGGTGATGAAAATCTGACCAAATCCGGGACCGGAAACCAACTGCACGATTTTCTCCACACGGGTGGCATCGAGCTTGTCGAAGATGTCATCGAGCAAAAGCAAGGGCATGGTGTGTCCTTGGGCTTGTTTGAGAAATTCGAACTGCGCCAGCTTGAGGGCTATGACGAAGGTCTTCTGCTGTCCTTGCGACCCTTCACGGCGCATGGGATGACCGCCAATCATGATTTCCAGGTCGTCGCGATGGATGCCGTGCAAGGAATAGCCCACAGCACGGTCTTTCAGGCGGTCGCGCTGTATCACCTCCAGCAGTGGACCTCGTTGGCAGTGCGAGATATAGCTGAGCGACACCTGTTCGTGTCCACCCGAAATGGTTTCGTAGAATTGTTGGAAGAGGGGAATGAGACGAGTCACGAAGTCATTGCGCTTCAGATAGACAGTCTCGCCTTCGGTGGCCATTTGCTCTTCGATGATAGCCATGATTTCTGGGTCGGGCTCTACGTCTTCGTTCTTCAGCATGCTGTTGCGTTGCTGCAGGGCTTTGTTATAGCGGTTCAGCGTGTCTAAATAGTTATGATCCAATTGCGAAATGACCATGTCCATCAGTCTGCGGCGCTCTTCGCTGCTCCCTTCAATAAGCAATATGTCGGCTGGTGCCACCATCACGATGGGAATCAGTCCGATGTGCTCTGATAGTCGGCGATACTCTTTCTTGTCGCGCTTGAAGTGCTTCTTGGTCCCTCGCTTCATGCCGCAATAGATGTTCAGCGCATGCTCGTCGTCTTCCATGTAGTCACCCTCCAGCACAAAGAATTGTTCGTCGTGGAGTATTACCTGTGAATCTTGATTGGTATAGGCAGAATGACAGAAAGACAGAAAGTGGATGGCATCGAGCACGTTGGTCTTCCCCACGCCGTTGGGACCGATGAAGCAATTGAATTTCGGCGACAAGAGAAGGGTGGCCTCGCGTATGTTTCTATAATTTAATATGGAGAGTCTGTTGAGAATCATTCTGCTAAATTTCTTGCAAAATTAATGCTTTTGGAACTGAAAAACGAAAAAAGTTTGAAATAAATTTCAGTATATGCAAGAATTTCAGTAATTTTGCGCCGCAAATGTCAAATTGCACGCTCATTCGTAGCAAAACAGAAATATAAAAGATAATTACAATAATGGCAGAACAAAAGAACAATCAGGCTGCTCCTTCAATGGAAGAGGCCCTGAATCAGAGTGAGGCTTTTTTCCTCAAGTACAAGAACGCTATCATCGGCTGTGTAGTTGCATTGGTAGTTATTATCGGTGGTGTTACATTGTATAAGACCTATGTGTCAGGTCCTAATGAGCAGAAAGCAAGCACCGCTATTGCAAAGTGTCAGGAACTGTTCCAGAACCAGCAGTTCGAACAGGCCTTGAACGGTGACTCGCTGACAGCAGGCTTCTTGGCTATTGCTGATCAGTACAGCTCTACTGATGCAGGCAATTTGGCTAACCTCTATGCAGGACTTTGCTTTGCCAATCTTGACAAGTGGCAGGAGGCTGCCCAGTATCTTGAGAAGTTCGATGAGGCTGGCGACCTGATGATTTCACCTGCAGCACTGGGTGCTCTTGGCAATGCATACGCACACCTCGACCAACTGGACAAAGCTGTCAGCACACTGACAAAGGCCGCTGAGAAGGCAGACAATAATTCTTTGTCACCCACTTTCCTGATTCAGGCTGGTCAGATTCTTGAGAAGCAGGGCAAGAAGGCAGATGCCTTGAAGCTCTACAAGCAGATCAAGGAGAAGTATTTCCAGTCGATGCAGTATCAGACTATCGACGAGTATATTGAGCGCGTCAGCGAGTAATACGATAAAATGGCTACTGCACTCCACAATCTTTCTGATTACGACTTCTCGAAAGTTCCCGATGCCTCAAACATGATTTTCGGCATCGTGGTTGCCGAGTGGAACCCTGAGATTACGGGTGCCCTGCTTGAGGGCTGTGTCACTACGCTCGAAAAACATGGCGCACTGCCCGAGAATATTCATGTGAAGACGGTGCCGGGATCGTTTGAGCTGATTTATGGCGCACGCCAGTTGACGCTCAATGATGGCTATGATGCTGTGATCATTCTCGGTTGCGTCATCAGAGGTGAGACCCCCCATTTTGACTATATCTGTCAGGGCGTGACAGAAGGCATTGCCCGATTGAACGCTACAAACAACATCCCCGTTGTTTATGGTCTGCTGACAACAAACGACTTGCAGCAAGCTAAGGATAGGGCTGGGGGACGGCTTGGCAACAAAGGCGACGAGTGTGCCGTTGTAGCTATCAAGATGGCAAAGTTCTAAGAAAAAGAGAAAGCAAACAATACGAAGAGACTCTGTCGGCTGCATGAAAGCAGCAGGCAGAGTCTTTTTTTGATTATTTTTTTTACTATAATATAATAAAAGGTGGGGTATGAGCGTTTCAATCATATAAACAACCAATCAAGATTGCCTATGCAAATATTTACACGCGAAGAAACAACCCCAAGTGAAAAGGTGTTGAAGTTTATCAAGGAATTGGCCTATACCTATCGTGTGGCTAACGGACAGGCATACTGTTTGAATTAGAGTAATATGGCATTAGTTTCACCTTCACTTCTTGCTGCCGATTTCCTGCATCTCGACCGTGAGATAGACATGATTAACAACAGTGAAGCTGACTGGCTCCACTGCGATGTGATGGACGGTTCGTTCGTTCCCAATATTTCGTTTGGCTTCTCCGTTTTGGAAGCAATAGCCCCTGTTTGCAAAAAGCCGCTCGATGTCCACTTCATGATTGTGAACCCTGAACGCTATATCAAGCAGACGGCTCGGCTTGGCGCTATGATGATGAATGTTCACGCAGAGGCTTGTACCCATCTGCACCGTACCGTACAGGAAATCCATGATGCAGGTATGAAGGCTGGTGTCACCCTGAATCCAGCCACCCCCGTGTCGGTGTTGGAAGATATTATCGGCGATGTAGACATGGTGCTGCTGATGAGTGTCAATCCAGGCTTCGGCGGACAGAAATTCATTGAGAATACCATCAAGAAGACACGTCAGTTACGCCAGCTGATCACTGAAAGCGGCAGCCATGCCTTAATAGAAGTAGACGGCGGTGTACAAGGCGAGACGGCTCCACGTTTGGTTGAAGCAGGTGTCGATGTGCTCGTTTCGGGCAGCTATGTCTTCAAAAATTCCGCTCCCGAGAGGATTATCAAGGAACTGAAGAATCTTGGTCCTGCAACGAAGACGTTTTAGTCTTGCAGAACCAATTCGATGTTGTGGGCTTTGGCCATGCGGCGCAAGTTGATGAGTGCATAGCGCATGCGTCCCAGTGACGTGTTGATGCTGACACCCGTCAGTTCTGCAATTTCCTTGAAGGACAGCTGCTGATAGAAACGCATGTAGACCACCTCGCGCTGAGGGGCGGGCAGGGCGTTCATCAGTTTTTTGACATCCAGCAATACCTGTTCGTTGACAATCTCTGTCTCTCTGTATGTGTCAAGAACCGATGCTCCGCGCAGATTGGTCAGGTCGTTGTCTTCTGTAGGCTCAATGATATGCTCGTTCTTCTGGACTCTGTACCAGTCCATGATGACATTATGGGCAATACGGGTGAGCCAGAACTGGAACTTGCCAGAGTCGGTGTACTGACCGTGCTGTAGTTTGGTAATCACCTTGACGAAGGTCTCCTGGAAAATGTCGTCGGCAATATCATGGTCGCGAACCACGAACATAATATAGGTAAACAATTTCGACTGCGTGCGATTTAATAACTCATCGAACGCTTTGTTGTCTCCACCAACATAAAGTAATGCCAACTCTTCATCGGTCATTCCTTCAAATCTCTTCATATTTCAATTGTTTTTGTTATGAAGTAAATTTTTGTCGATAGGCAATAAAGTTTAAAGTTTTGAGTTATTAATTGAATTATCGTCGGCAAAAGTAGGTAAAAAATATATAACTGCCAAACTTTTCGCTAAAAAAATGTTATTTTGTCATTGAAATGTGGTAATTTTGCACCTGTTAAATTTAAACATATATTGTAAATATGATCAACATTACTTTTCCAGACGGATCTGTTCGCTCGTATGAACAGGGCGTGACTGGACTCGAGATTGCCGAAAGCATTTCGCCAGCTTTGGCACGCAGCGTATTGGCCTGCGGAGTGAATGGCGAGACCGTGGAGTTGAACCGTCCTATCACGGAGGACGCAAAAATCGAACTTTATAAGTGGGATGACGAGCAAGGCAAGCACACCTTCTGGCACACCAGTGCACACTTGCTGGCCGAGGCTCTGCAGGAGCTCTATCCTGGCATCCAGTTCGGCTTTGGACCTGCCGTTGAGAGTGGATTTTTCTACGATGTGCTGCTGCCTGGTGGCGAGAGCATCAAGGAAAGTGACTTCCCGAAGATTGAGCAGAAGATGAAGGAGCTGGCCTCGAAGAAAGAGCCTGTTGTACGCCGCGAGGTGGCCAAGGCTGATGCTTTGAAGGCATTTGCTGCTGATGGTCAGACCTACAAGTGCGAGCACATTGAGCAGGACTTGGAGGATGGCAGCATCACCACCTATACACAGGGTAACTTTACCGACCTTTGCCGTGGTCCGCACCTCGTGGATACAGGCGAGATCAAGGCAGTGAAGCTGACCTCTGTGGCCGGTGCTTTCTGGCGTGGCGATGCTACCCGTGAGCAGATGCAGCGCCTGTACGGCATCACCTTCCCCAAGAAGAAGATGCTCGACGAGTATCTCGTCATGCTCGAGGAGGCCAAGAAACGCGACCACCGCAAGATTGGTAAGGAGATGGAACTGTTCATGTTCTCCGACAAGGTTGGCAAGGGCCTGCCCATCTGGCTGCCGAAGGGTGCAGAACTGCGCCTGCATTTGCAGGATCATCTGCGCAAGATCCAGAAGCGCTTCGGCTATCAGGAGGTTATCACTCCGCATATCGGCTCGAAGAATCTCTATATCACCTCTGGCCACTGGGATCACTATGGCAAGGATTCGTTCCAGCCCATCACTACTCCCGAGGAGGGCGAAGTCTACATGCTGAAGCCCATGAACTGTCCTCACCACTGCGAAATCTTCGCTTGGAAGCCCCGTTCTTATCGCGACCTGCCCTTGCGCATCGCTGAGTTCGGCACAGTCTATCGCTACGAGCAGAGTGGTGAGCTGCATGGTTTTACCCGTGTGCGTTCGTTCACACAAGATGATGCTCACATTTTCTGCCGTCCCGATCAGGTGAAGCAGGAGTTCCTGAACGTGATGGACATTATTAATATTGTGCTTTCTGCTTTCGGCTTCGACTTCGAGGCTCAGATTTCGCTGCGCGACCCCAACGACCACGACAAGTACGTGGGCACCGACGAGGACTGGGCACTGGCTGAGAAAGCCATTGTTGAGGCTTGTCAGGAGAAAGGTCTGCCTGCCAAGGTGGAATATGGCGAGGCTGCCTTCTATGGCCCGAAGCTCGACTTTATGATCAAGGATGCCATCGGTCGTCGCTGGCAGCTGGGCACCATTCAGGTGGACTACAACCTGCCCAAGCGCTTCCAGCTGGAGTATACCGACGAGGACAACACAAAGAAGACTCCTGTGATGATTCACCGTGCACCTTTCGGTTCGATGGAACGCTTCACCGCCGTGCTCATCGAGCACACCAGCGGTCACTTCCCCCTGTGGCTTACCCCCGATCAGGTGGCCATTCTGCCGCTGTCAGAGAAGTACAACGACTATGCCAAGAAGGTGCTCAAGGAGTTCGACCTGCAAGGCGTTCGCGGCAGTATCGACCTGCGCAACGAGAAGTTGGGCCGCAAGATTCGCGACAACGAGCTGAAGCGCATCCCCTACATGGTGATTGTAGGTGAGAAAGAGGAGGCTGAAGGAAAGGTCTCCATGCGTCAGCAGGGTGGTGGCGAGCAGGCCACGATGACCATTCAGGAGTTCATCGACAAGGTGAACGCTGAGGTCAAGGAGCAGACCAAGAATTTCTAAGAAACTCGGGGGTACGGAGGTACGGTCTATTCTCGTACTTTCGTACCCCCGTACTTTCATACCCCCGATCAAGTGTTAACCTAAAAACAATCGTCCTATGTTTCTAATGATTCTTCAACTTTGCATAGTGTTGCTGGCCCTCTATGTGGGCTCGCGCTATGGCAGTCTGGCACTGGGTGCCATCTCTGGTATTGGTCTTGCCCTGCTTGTCTTCGGCTTTGGGCTGAAGCCGGGCAATCCTCCTACCGACGTCATCTATATTATTATTGCAGCCGTGACCTGTGCTGGCATCTTGCAGGCATCGGGCGGCATGGACTGGCTCATCCAGATAGCCGAGCGACTGCTGCGCAAGCATCCCGACCGCATCACATTCCTGGCTCCCCTGTGCACCTTCTTTCTGACGGTGCTGGTAGGCACGGGCCACGTGGTCTATACGCTCATGCCTATCATCGTAGATATCGCCATCAAGAAAGGTATTCGTCCTGAGCGCCCCTGCGGTGTGGCCTCTATCGCCTCGCAGGTGGGCATCACCTGTTCGCCCATTGCGGCTGCCGTGGTGGCCTTCGTCACCATATCGAATGCCAACGGCTTTGATGTCACCATCCCCGGCGTGCTCATGATCAGTATTCCTGCCTGTCTGTGCGGACTGATGGCTGCCGCAGCCTGTTCCTATCATCGTGGATTGGATCTCGACAAAGACCCGGAGTTTCAGAAGAAGTTGCAGGATCCCGTTCAGCGTCAGTACATCTACGGCGATTCGGCCACTACGCTCGACAAGGAAATCCCTGCCTCGGCCAAGCGTGCCGTCTATGTGTTCCTGGCTGCCCTCTGCGTCATTGTAATGTTTGCCGCCTTCCCCGATCTGCTGCCTGAATATAAGACCGTAAAGGCCACGAGTGGCGCTGAAGACCTGACGCTGATCAGCGGCGTGACTATCACGGCGAAGGAGCTGGCCAAGGCTGGTGTGGTGGTGAGTGGCTTCACCGAGCATGGCATGGTAGACCTGAAGATGAACATCGTCATCCAGATTGTGATGATCTCGGCAGCCGCCCTGATGATCATTTTCTGCAAGGCCCAGCCCAAGAAAGCCGTAGCCGGACCAGTGTGGCAGAGCGGCATGGTGGCCGTCGTGGCCATCTATGGTATAGCCTGGCTGGCCGATACCTATTTCTCGAATTATATGGACCAGATGCAGCTGATGCTCGTAGATGTGGTCAGGGAGTATCCGTGGAGCATTGCCCTGGTGTTCTTCCTCGTCTCGGTGCTCATCAACTCACAGGGTGCTGTCGTCGTGGCCATGCTTCCACTGGCCTATTCGTTGGGCATCTCGGGCGTGGTGCTCTTAGGCGTGCTGCCCTCTGTCTACGGTTATTTCTTCATTCCCAATTATCCCAGCGACATTGCCACGGTGAACTTCGACCGAACGGGAACAACCGTCATTGGCAAGTATCTGCTGAACCACTCGTTCATGATGCCAGGCTTGGTCTGTGTCACGGTGTCAACCATCGTGGCCTACCTGCTCACCATGATTTTCTATTAAATCATTTTTCTGTTGTCGCGACTCCCTACAATGAAAAATATTCTGTTATCGGCCATTTTGGTTACGGTGTGCTACACTTTATTAAAAAGTTAAGAGTTATCACGTCTACTTCAACCCTTATGGCTACAGCAGTTTCCGCTTCGACGTAACCGACCAGCTCGTGGAGGGCGACAACATCCTGCTGGCACCGCAGACCATCACCATCAAAACCTCAAAAAAAGTGAGGCGTAAATAAAAGCGGTGGCGGCCTGTCCTCATAGACACAGCCTTAAAAAGTTATTCGCAAAACATTTGTTTTAGTATGTTTTGGAGCAAAGCCTGTTCGTCGGGAGCCAGCCTGGCAATTCTGTTTTTCAGTCTGGTCTTATCAACTGTACGAATTTGATCCGTAGCGATTTCACCATCTCTCCCGTCAACTTGGCAGGCCACGCGATAGGGATAGCCGTGGATGGCCGACGTAATAGGAATGATGATGACCGTGGATAGATGCTGGTTAAGCTCATTGGGACTTACAACTACACACGGTCGTATCTTTTGCATTTCTGCTCCAATAGTAGGATTCAGATTAACCCAGTAAACATCAAACTGCTTTACCATTACCATTCCTCCACTTTGTCATCTTCAAAAATGTCTTCAGCAATTAGCTGGTCTTGCCCATTAATATGTGCTTGCTTTGCAGCAGCTGCCCAACCTTGGCGGACCAAATTACTGGACTTTGCCTTCTTGGTCAAAACAAGAGACCTGACAAAGGTAAGCATCTTCTCCATAGCAACCTCGCTATCGAGGAGTGGATTCATTTCGCGGAAGAGTTCCGCACGCAACTGTACTGTCGTCATAATCCTAATACATTTTATTCTTGGGCGCAAAGATACAATAAATTAACGAATAAAACAAGACATAAGAGGAGAAAACTATTATCTACAGACGCAAAGACCATATAGACCATGTGGCATTCAGCAAAAGCGGTGGCGGCCTGTCCTCACGGAGGGGCCGCCACCTTACAACTATATTAATTTTACTTTTCGGCCAGCATTCCCGTCCTCACGGACACCGCCAGACCGCTAACAAACTGATTAGGCACGCAAGGTGCCAAAAATGAGTTTCAAAAAACTACATTTAATATATCCTTGGAGTTTAATCCTCGTCGCTCCAAAAACCGCCGCGACTGTTCCAACCGCCATCTTTGGTTTCATCGCTTGCATTTTCAACATCAACTGTAAGGTCATAAGTGCCCGGACTACCAGCAAGCAACTGGAATTGCATATTCAGGTGCATCTCTATGGTGTTGGGGTTCATATATATCTTTTTCATTGCTTTGTCCTCCTTTGCTTATTTTATGATTACTTTCTTACCATTTAAAATATACAGGCCCTTAGTGGGGGCTGCGACGGACTGTCCCTGTAAATTATAGAAACGAACGTTCTTTTTATCAACATTCACGCTACCAATGCCCGTTGCCTCACCATCAAGGCTGTAGAGGGCCAAACGTGCACCAGGAGTCGACGTTGTCAGGTATGCACGGAACGGATTCATCGTGCCGCTGCTGGCAGTTACAAGATTGCCCGAAGAAGCAAAACCGTAAATAGTGCTGCTGATGGTGCTTGATGCAATGGAGCCGTTAAGTGTTACACCTCCCTCGGTCTGTGCGGTCACGTCGCCAGCGGCAACGAACTCTGTACAAGCAGGGATCGTGATTGTTCCAGTTGCGGCAGGAACGAACAGATAGGGCTTCAAGGCATCGGTGAACTCTACTTCCTCGAACACTACATTGTCGGTCGTAGTTGTGCTCTTCAGCTGATAGAACTTACCCAGCGTGGCAGCGGTCTCTGCATTGATTGCGAAGGGCAGACAGATGGTGCTTACAACGTCTTTAGTAAAAGAACGGTCGTAGGTTGCAGCTGTTGCTGTGAAGGCGTTAGCAGCGGCATAGTCGTTTGCATCAGTAAGGGCATAGAGTGCAACGACACCGGTATTCGTGCGCAAGTTGGCAACATCTGCTGTTGTCTCAAAGAAAGAATTTGAGGGTAACTGAATAAACTCGCAGTTAGTTTTCGATGAGGGTATCATGAAATTAAGCTGAGTTGCTGTAACGCCATAGCCAACATGTCCAATCTTCACACTCTTTACTCCATCAAGTGCTGCTACAGCTGTAGCTATGGCCTCGATGTTGCCAGTCCAAAGAACTTTCGACGACAAGTCGACGACACCATTTGCATCTTTGACAACATCAGCGACTGTTGCTATGTGGTTTACTGGAGTATAAATATTATAGTCTCCAAGTCCTTGGTCTGTTCCGTTGCCATATCTGTCACGTGACGGATTAACGTTGTAGGGAGAAGTTAGAGCATAACTAAAACTTCCCGATGCAGCTGAAGATTTGAAAGTTCTATATGCAACTACCTGGTTATCCACAGGAATAGCTACTGACCAATAGCCATTACTATTTCCAGCATAGTACGACAAGCCATAGTCCTTTTTAATAATAAGTTTATCGAATCCACTATTATTAACAAAGTTGATGCTGTTGATATAGCCGTATGCTGCCATCCCACTTTCTGCGGTAAGCGAGATCGTCCCATCTGCAAAATCCATCTCTGATGTCATCTTGTATTCATAACTTGTTATTGAAACAGGATCCGAATCATCGCAGTTTTCCGCAACCGCCTTAACATAATATGTTCCTGCAGGACAAGTAAAGTCTGTACCGTCAATGTCACTCCAGCTTGACTGGTCAGTTGAATACTTGTATGATATTGTCACATCGCCATCAATGTTGCTTACGTCTGTAGCCAAAGCAAACTTTTTATAGTAAGAACCACTAGATTCTACCATTGAAGAGAATGTAGCAGAAGGTGTATTTAGCTTGGGTGCTATAACCTCAAATTCGAATGAAACAACTTCCGACTCGGCACCGCCATCAATATATGAATAAGCATAAATAGTTCCTGAAGATGTCGGATTCAACACTTCTGTATATGTTGCGCCGTTGGACTTTACATCAGTGGCAGACGTATATGAGTACTTTGTGACAACAGTTCCTGTTCCATTGCCTCTAATTGTTCCTGGAGTGATTGTTAATGCGGTGTACCCAACACCTGCGGCTGACGTTATACTTGGTTCTAAGATCGTGGGATTAGCCGTTGTAATAGTCATTGAAGTAAGTGTAATTGCTCGGGAACCATAAAAGTCTACTGTTACTACTTCGTCGGCATCAGCAACAACAGTATATTCTGTTCCGCTTGTTAATGCTCCTTCGGCAACCACATTCGTAACTACACTTTCAACCAGATATGTAGCATTGGCAGATTTGAACACAACACCATTTGTGGCGCTAAAATTAATCGTGAACTTATCACCATTTTTCATGTTGCACAACGAAAAGTATTCATCTCGGTTACCACTTGCTTCTGTATACGAAAATCCTGAATATGGGCGTTCCGTCCAGCTATGTTTTGTACTTACAGCCAATCGTTTGAAATAGGTCACAAAGTTGTTTGCGTCGCTCAAAACATACTTCATCGTGACAGTACTAACAGAAGGGTTTGAAAAGCTCTCCCCAAGTGTTAGGGCATAGTTGGTCTTGTCACTTCCACTTTTGAATGTGTAGGTTTCCGTGACGTCTGCCCACGCATTTGCCCACGTGCACAGCCCTGCGGCCACGAGGAGCACTCTCATAGATTTGAGTAGTTTCTTTTTCATTGTTTTTAATTGTTAGTTTAATAGAATTAATAATTTGTATATCCCCTCTGCCTTGGCGGAAACTGGCACAAAAGTGTATATACACAGAAAATGCGCAGACCTGCCATATTTCCTGCCAGGCCTACCACAGCCACAAACTCATTATGGAAAAGTCTACGCATAATGCGCACACTCCAATATGAGTTTGGTCTTGCTCGTTAAATCCCTTGCGAGGTGGTAGTTCGGCAGGAAAATTGAGCAACAAAAATGTCGTGCTCCTTACGACGTTTGGCCTTTATGGGCGCATCGCATGCATAGAAACACGGTGCAAAGGTAAGAAGATTTTTTCAATCCTCCATCATTTTGAATAAGAAAAAATATGCAGATTCTTACAAATTCATATTAAATTCGTATCGTTTGGCACAAAAACGTATGGATTCTTGTAAAAGAGTATTAATCGCAGTACGAAATGGGTGCTTTTGCGGTACAACAGCATAGGGATTCTGGTGCAAAGTGTGTTGCTTTTCAACTTTTGCTTACAAGCAAAAGGCCATTCGCTTACAAGCAAAAGGCCATTCGGTTGTAAGCAAACGAGCATTCGCTTACAAGCAAAACCCGTTGAATGTGTTTTTTGTGCTCCTTTTGCTTGGCGTTAAGCATATTTTTTGTACTTTTGCAGCCCAACAGAGGGGCAACAGCACGATGATGGGCATTGTAGACATATTGTTTCTTTCGGTGGCACTGGCCATGGATTGCTTCACGGTGTCCATAGTGAGCGGCGTTGTTTTGCGCCGCAGGGTGTGGGCGGTGATGCTGCAGACGGCCGTGCTCTTCGGGCTGTTTCAGGCCGTGATGCCGCTCCTGGGGTGGCTGGTCACCAGCGGTTTTCAGCAGTACATAGAGGACTACGACCACTGGATAGCCTTTGCCTTGCTGGCGTGGCTGGGCGTAGGCATGATTCGCGAGTCAAGAAAGCCTGAGGAGGCACCGCACAGCTTTAATCCGCTCAGTCTGCGCACGCAGCTGCTGCAGGCGGTGGCCACCAGTATCGACGCGCTGGCGGTGGGCATCTCGATGGCGATGACGGGCTATACCAAGGCAGGACAACTGCTGCTGCCCCTCGTGGTCATAGGCTTGGGCTCTTTCTTCTTCAGCCTCTGGGGCTTCCTGCTGGGCATCCGCTTCGGTGCCAGTATTCGCCGGCGCTTGCGTCCCGAACTGTTTGGCGGCATCATTCTGCTTGCCATAGGCTTCAAAATTCTGTTTTCCCACCTATTTTAATTATTAGAGAAAAAATATTGCAGAAAAAACTTTGCTGATTGACTGAAATGTTGTACCTTTGCAGCCGATTTTCGAAAATTAGTTAATGAAACCCGACAAAAAACAGAATCAGTATCGTATCAACGAACAGATACGAGTGCGCGAGGTCCGCATTGTAGGTGAGAGCGGATCATCGGTAATTCCTACAAGAGAAGCATTGGACATGGCTCGTCAGCAGGGTGTAGACCTTGTTGAGATTTCACCGAATGCCAATCCGCCTGTTTGTCGACTCATCGACTATTCGAAATTTCTCTACCAGCAGAAAAAGCGTGCTAAGGAAATGAAAGCCAAGCAGGTGAAGGTGGAGGTGAAGGAAATTCGTTTCGGGCCACAGACCGACGAACACGACTATCAGTTCAAGCTGAAGCATGCCAAGGAGTTCCTGGAAGAGGGCAACAAAGTGCGTGCGTACGTGTTCTTCCGTGGCAGAAGTATTCTCTTCAAAGAGCAGGGCGAGGTGCTGCTGTTGCGTTTCGCCAACGATCTGGAAGAGTGCGGCAAGGTGGAGTCGATGCCTTCGCTCGAAGGAAAGAAGATGTTCCTCTACCTGGCACCGAAGAAAGCCGGTGTTGCCAAGAAGAGCCAGCAGGCCCGCGACCGTGAGGCCAACGAGGCTGAAATGAAGGAGAACGCCAAACTGCAGAAGCAGGAGGCTGTTGCCGACATAGATGTCGAGATGCCGGCAAATGGCGGACTCTTCGCCAATGCCAAGATCAGTGCCGATGCACTGAAGAAGCTGACGGAAGAGGCTGAATGAGAAAAAAAGGTGCGCTGCGCCCGGTATATGCGTTGCCACCGCTTTATTAATAACAAATTAAACAAAACAAAACAATGCCAAAAGTAAAGACAAACTCCGGTGCAAAGAAAAGATTTGCTTTCACTGGTACAGGTAAGGTTAAGAGACATCACGCTTACCACAGCCACATTCTGACCAAGAAGACCAAGAAGCAGAAGCGCAACTTGGTAGGCTACACCATCGTTGACAACACCAACATGAAGCAGGTTCGCGACCTGTTGTGTCTCCGTTAATTAACCCTATTGTCTAACATTTAAAGAAGTAAGAAAACTATGCCAAGATCAGTAAATCACGTTGCATCACGCGCAAAACGTAAGAGAATTCTGAAGCTCACTCGCGGCTACTTTGGTGCCCGCAAGAATGTATGGACAGTAGCCAAGAACACATGGGAGAAGGGTCTGACCTACGCCTATCGTGACCGCCGCAACAAGAAGCGCAACTTCCGCGCACTGTGGATTCAGCGTATCAATGCTGCCGCTCGTCTGGAGGGCATGAGCTACTCGAAGCTGATGGGTGCTCTGGCAAAGGCCGGCATCGAGATCAACCGCAAGGTGCTCGCTGACCTCGCCCTGAACAACCCCGAGGCTTTCAAGGCCATCGTTGCAAAGGTTGCGGGCAAGTGAGCGAAGTGCGAATGCATTCGCACTTCCGAGCGTAAGCAACTTCGAGCCGTAGGCTCAAGGTGAAGTAAACAACAAAAGAGCATAAAAAGGCTGCGCATCGTAATTGATTGCGCAGCCTTTTTTGTCTCTATTCGTAAATTATTTATCCACTCTTCATTTCCTAAAAGCGCCACCAGGGTTTCTTCTTGGGATGGGCATCCTCGTAGGAAGTCAGGGAGGCACTCTTCACCTCTTCGTCAATCAAGTCGTTCCACGTCTTGTGGCGCGTCACCATGCGATAGATAGTGCCCCAGTCGGGCAGTCCTCCCAGGTTGCGGTCGTCAATCCACACGTCGGCCTTGAGCTTGCGGCTGAAGTGGTTGTTGTTCTCTGGTCGTTCCTCGGGGTAGTCGTGATTGACGGCATAGAACTCGACACCGCGCTCGCGACACCAGTTGACGGCATCTTCCAGATAGCGGCCCTCGCGTACCGTCCACAAGATAAGCCGATGATGCTCATTGATGAGCATCTTCAGCGTATCTGTGGCGAAAGGTATCTCCGGTCCTATCTCCGGATATCGGTCTTCAACGATGGTCCCGTCGAAATCAATTCCTATTGTCATTGTTTACAACTTGATAGAATCGTCGGATTTGTTGCCGTATGAATTGTCAAGATTGCCGTATGTGCCGTATGAGCCGTAAGAGCCATAGTGGCCGTACTTGCCGTAGCTGTACTTGCCATAGCCATAGCTATAAGTATAGCGGCCATACTTGCCGTACTTGCCGTAGCCATAATAGTAGCCGTACTTCTTCTTCGACATATCGATGCCGTTAATCAGTATGCAGAGGTTCGGCATCTTCTGCTCGGCAGCCAGCGTGTTGACAAGGCTGAAGCTTGACTTCGGCGTATAGTCGGCGCGGCACACATAGACGCTGACATCAGCGTGCTTGCCAATCTGCAGCGTGTCGGTGACCAGTCCGACAGGAGCCGTATCGAGAATGACGTAGTCGTAGTTGGCACGCAGCAACTCGATGGTCTGGCGCATGGTGTCGCGCGAGAGCAACTCAGTGGGGTTGGGTGGAATAGGACCAGCCAGCAGCAAGTCGAGGTTGGCATTGACACCCGACGGTTTGACTTGCGATTTCAGGTCGGCCCATGTCACGTTGTCGCGAACCAGCAAGGTAGAGACACCATTCTGGCGGTCGGCAATGTCGAACAGTCGGCCCAATGCAGGCTTACGGATGTCGAGACCCACCAGAATGACCTTCTTGCCAAGCAGGGCGAAACTGACAGCCAGGTTGGCGGCGTTGAAGGTCTTACCTTCACCTGATGTTGACGAGGTGAAGAGAATGACTTTCTGATTGTCCTTGAGCATGAACTGCAGGTTGGTACGCATAGAGCGGAATATCTCGTCGGTCTGGTTGTTCTTGTTCTCGTGAACCACGATACCTGCCGATGTCTTTGCCGCTTCGCTGGCAATGGCCACATCGGCAATGATGGGCAGGTTGGTCAGCTTGGCCACATCCTCATGGCCTTCTACCTTATAGCGCAGCATCTGTACCAGATAAGCGATGAGCAGCGGCAGAGCGAAGCCGAGAACGAAGGCTGCCAACAGAATGATGGGGCCTTTGGGGCTTACCTTTCCACCAAAGACGGGGTCGTCAATCAGCTTACCCTTGTCGGCAGTGGCTGCCAGCGAGATAGAGTTCTCCTCACGCTTCTGAAGGAGCATCAGGTACAGGCCAGACTTCACCTCCTGCTGACGGCCAATCTGGGTTAGGATGCGCTCCTGTTCAGGTGTGTTGGCCACCTTGGTCTGGTAAAGATCGTATTGTGACTGTATACCCTGGCGCTGAATGTCAGCGGCTTTGCGAGCCTGCAACAGAGCGTCCTTGATACTCACCTGCAGACGGTCGAGCGTGTTGGTGAGTGTGAGCACCTGTGGCGAGTTTTCAGAAGCTGCTTCCAGCATTGTGTTGCGGTCCTGCACAGCTTTGTTGTAAGAATTGATAAGCGACGAAGAGATGGGGTCGGTAAGACCGACGTTCGAAGGAATGATCTGATACTTGTTCTCAGGACTTGCCACGTATTCGCGCAGATAGTCGAGCAACTGCATTTGGGTGTTAGCCTGTGCCAACTGGTTGGTGAATTGGTTAGACTGGTTCAGCAGTTGAGTAGCATCCAGGCGCAACTGTGTCAGGTTGTTGCGCTTCTTGTAGTTCTCCAGCTCGCCTTCGGTAATGCCCAACTCGGCATTAATCTTCTCCAAACGACTGTTGATAAATTCCTCCGTCTTGTAGGCAATCTCGTTTTTGTCGGCATTGGCCTGGCGGTTGTAGCACAGTGCCAACTGCTTCAGATAGTCCTTGGCACGCTCAGCGCTTTGGTTGGTGGTGGTCAGCTGGGCGATAGACGTGAGCTTTGATGTGGGCGAAACACTCAATGAGTTGGCATATCTTGCAGCCGTTACGTCAGGAGAAGTAATCGTAGCATACATGATAGTGCCGTCTTCCATTCCTTCCAGATTGTTGGGGTTGGCAGTGAACGTCAGGCTGCCGTCTTCAATCTTCACCGTAGCAGGCAGCGTCTTGAACGTTGCTTCGAAGGGATTCAGTTTGTCGCGGCTAGTCAGAATGTACTTGTCGCCCTCGCGTGTCAGCTTGATGAGAATGGATTTTCTGAGAGGGTTCTTGTTGAGGTTCTCCAGTCCCTCTGGGTCAAGGTCAACATTGACGGGCTGCATTTTGTATACCAGCTGCTCTTTGATTCGACCTTTCATGCGATACTCGGTGTACAGTTTCAGGTCCATGACTGCTTCCAGGGCCAGACGACGCGACTGCAGAATCTCAATCTCGTTGTCGATACCGGCCGAGTTGGTGATGATGCCCAGGTCTTGCATGTTTGCCAACGCCTGATTGCTTCCTCTACGGTTGTTGACTTCGTCCTTGATCAGCATCTTCACAGACATCTGATAGACAGGGTCTGTATAGCGCAGGTAAATCAGGGAACCACACATGAAAATAAACATTGACAGCAGGAACCACTGCCAGTTAAGCACAACCAAGGTGAAAATGGTCCTGATGTCAAACGAAGAGCCCTCTTCTAATTGTGACACCGGATCAAACGCCTCTGGTGTTTCATTCTTTTTTATTTCTTCCATATATAAATAATGTATTTTTAGTAGTTGAATCCAGGTTACTTGCCGTTTGCCAATTGAATTAGGTATTGGCCATATTCGTTTTTCAGCATTGGCTTGGCCAGCTCAGCCAGTTGCTCTTTTGAAATCCATCCGCGCTTGAAGGCAATCTCTTCCAGGCAGGCCACTTTCTGACCTTGGCGCTTCTCAATGACTTCAATAAAGGTGCTGGCTTCCGACAATGAGTCGTGGGTACCGGTGTCGAGCCAGGCAAATCCGCGCTGCAGTGTCTGCACCTTCAGCGACTGCTGCTTCAGGTATTCCTGGTTGACAGTGGTGATTTCCAGTTCGCCACGCGCACTTGGCTTGATGTTCTTGGCAATGTTGACAACGCTGTTGGGGTAGAAATAGAGACCCACAACGGCATAGTTCGACTTCGGATGTTCCGGCTTCTCCTCAATGCTCAAACAGTTGCCGTCCTTGTCGAATTCGGCAACGCCGTAGCGCTCAGGGTCGTTCACATAATAACCGAAGACGGTTGCCAGATTGTTCTTCTCAGCATTTTCTACGCTTTGGCGCAATAAGGCACTGAAGCCTGAACCATAGAAAATGTTGTCGCCCAGAACCAGACAGGCACAATCGTTTCCAATGAACTCCTCGCCAATGATGAATGCCTGGGCCAGACCATCGGGTGACGGCTGCTCAGCATATTCAAATCTGACACCGAAGTCCTTGCCGTCGCCTAACAGACGCTTGAAGCCAGGCAGATCGTGCGGGGTGGAAATAATAAGAATCTCGCGAATACCAGCAAGCATCAGCACGGATATCGGATAATATATCATCGGCTTGTCAAAAATAGGGATTAGCTGCTTGCTGATTCCTTTTGTAATAGGGTAGAGGCGCGTACCGCTTCCTCCTGCTAAGACAATTCCTTTCATAAAATATAACGTTATATGGGCTGCAAAGTTACGAAAAAAAAAGTGTTCCACCGAGTTTTTATTCGTAAAATTGCATGTTTTTGAGGAATTTAGTGTAACTTTGCACAAAATTTTAAAGAAGTATGGGATTTTTATCAAAATTGTTCGGTCGGAAAACAAATGAGGCCGAAGTGAAAACAGGAGGAATGGAGGATTTCATGACCCTCATCAGAGTATATTTCCAGGCGGTGATGGCATCTGAACTGAATATTACGAATATCGCGGCACTGCCTGATTTGCGCGTTTTCAAAACTACGCTGCGTGTGCCCACTCAGGGCGGCAAGCTCGGTATTGGCGAAAAAGCGCGCTGCAAGAAGATGTTAAAAGAAATGTACGAGATGGACGACGACTTCTTCAAGGAGATAGACTCCAGTATTCGCCACCGTTGCAAGAAATTGCAGGATGCCCAGCCCTATCTCTATCAGTTCCAGGGATTTGTGCAGGATATCATGATGCTGACGGGCAACTTGATGAAGTTCAAGCTCCGTTTGCCAGGATTCTTTAAAAAAGCCATCTATCAGATGACGGAAAAGACCGTTGGCGACATCTTCAACAAGAACGACTTCACCGATCCCGGCGTGGTGAAGACCGTCGTGGCTGTACGCGAGTACAACAAGCGCCTGGGCTTCTCGCAGAAATGGACAACCGACTTCGTCTATCGTGTTGTCATGCTGGCCAAAAAGGAAAAGCAGCCGCAAACAGAGAACAAATAGCCGTATTTTGATTAATAAATATTAAATATGTGTCACAAAGATAGGCGGTTTATCGTTTTTTGCCTACCTTTGTGACATAAATATGTAGTCATGACCGAAAGCGAGAAGGCTTTAGCAACATTTCAAACCCGTGTAAGGCAGATGATTCTCCGTTTTCAGGAATTGAAAAAGGAGAACGAGGAACTTTATGCAATGGTTGACAAGAATGAAAAAGACATTCGACTGTTGCAGCAAAAGCTGAATCAGAAAGATTATGACTACCAGTCGCTGAAAATGGCTAAGATGATGGAAATTACCGATGGCGACCTGACGGGGGCCAAAGAACGATTGTCGAAGCTGATTCGCGATGTGAACAGATGCATTGCTATCCTAAGTGACGAAAAGTAAGGAGAAGGTGATGGCAGAGGAAAACAAAGAGAAACTAAATATCAGGCTGCATGTCTATGATGAGGATATCATGACGGTGCTCCATCATCGGGAAGACGAGGAGTACTATCGTGCTGCGGCCAAGCTGATTTCAGAGCGCTATGGTGCATACGCCCAGGTTTACAAGGGACGTAAGAGCGACCATACCATCGCTTTGATGACGCTCATAGAGATTGCCCTGCGCTACGAGCGCGAAAAGGCAAAGAATGATACGGTTCCCTATGATAATATTCTCTCTCAGCTGACTTCTGAAATTGAGGAAGCATTGAAGTGACGAGCAGCAGAAAGAGAATATTAACTATATATATTAATTTATGGACATTATTTTTGTGATTCTAATTGCCGTTGCCGCACTTGTGTTAGGTGCGGTTGGCGGATATTTCGTTTTCCAGAAAGTCATGACTGGAAAGCGTACAGCCATCCTTGAGGCTGCAGGGAAAGAAGCTGAAGTGATTAAGGAGAAGAAGCTGCTCGAAGTGAAAGAGAAGTTCCTGAACAAGAAAAGCGAACTGGAGAAAGAAGTTCAGCAGCGTAATCAGCACATTCAGCAGAGCGAGAACCGTCTGAAACAGCGTGAAATCTCGCTGAACCAGCGTCAGGAAGAACTGGGCCGCCGTAAGAACGATTTGGATAATCAGCAGCAGCGCATTGACAACGAGAAAAAGGCTTTGGCCATCAAACAGGAAGAACTCGACAAGATGCAGCTTCGTGAGCGCGAAAAGCTGGAGGAACTGTCGGGACTGAGTGCTGAAGAAGCCCGTAATCGCTTGGTGGAAGCCATGCGCGATGAGGCAAAGACACAGGCTGCCAGCTACATCAATGAGATAATGGACGAGGCCAAGTTGAATGCAAACGCTCAGGCCAAGAAGATTGTCATTCAGACCATTCAGCGCGTAGCTACTGAGACTGCCGTTGAAAACTCGGTCAGCGTGTTCCACATTGACAACGATGAGGTGAAAGGCCGCATCATTGGTCGTGAGGGCCGTAATATTCGTGCCTTGGAGGCAGCCTGCGGTGTTGAGATTGTCGTCGACGACACCCCTGAGGCCATTGTGATTTCTGCTTTCGATCCTGTACGTCGTGAGGTCTGCCGTCTGGCCCTTCACCAGCTGGTCAGCGACGGTCGCATTCATCCGGCACGCATCGAGGAAGTGGTACAGAAGGTGAAGAAACAGTTGGACAACGAGATTATCGAGACAGGTAAGCGCACAACTATCGACTTGGGTATTCATGGATTGCATCCTGAACTGGTGCGCATCATCGGCAAGATGAAATACCGCAGCAGCTATGGCCAAAACTTGCTGCAGCATGCCCGAGAGACCGCTAACCTTTGTGCTGTGATGGCCAGCGAGCTGGGCCTTAATCCGAAGAAAGCCAAGCGTGCTGGTCTGCTGCACGATATTGGCAAGGTGCCCGATGAGGAGAGTGAACTGCCCCACGCACTCTATGGTGCCAAGATTGCAGAGAAATACAAGGAGAAACCCGATATCTGCAATGCCATCGGTGCCCACCACGACGAAATGGAGATGCAGACCCTGTTGGCTCCCATCGTTCAGGTGTGCGATGCCATCAGTGGTGCCCGTCCTGGTGCTCGTCGCGAGATTGTCGAGGCCTATATCAAGCGTCTGAACGATCTAGAGGCCATTGCAATGAGCTATCCCGGCGTAACGAAGACCTATGCCATTCAGGCCGGTCGTGAACTTCGAGTTATTGTCGGTGCCGACAAGATGGACGATGCTGAGACCGAGGCACTCAGCGGTGAGATTGCTACGAAGATTCAGAACGAGATGACCTATCCTGGTCAGGTGAAGATCACTGTTATTCGTGAGACTCGTTCGGTGGCTTACGCAAAATAAGAAATAGTTTTTAAGTTCATATAAAAAACATCCGCGTCAGTATTTTTACCGATGCGGATGTTTTTTTGAATAATTCTCTTACGTGATTATTTTTATTTGAAGGATGCGCTTCAATTAGTATGCGAAGAGCGGATACTCTTTCATCTTCTCGTTGACGCGCTGGCGAACGGAAGCAATCACTTGTTCGTTGGTCGGGTCGTTGAGCACTTCCTCAATCCATGCAGCAATCTGAATCATCAAATCCTCCTTGGCACCGCGCGTGGTGATGGCAGGCGTGCCCAGACGGATGCCTGAGGTCTGGAAGGCTGAACGGCTGTCGAAGGGCACCATGTTCTTGTTGACCGTGATATCGGCTGCCACCAGTGCATTCTCAGCAACCTTACCTGTCAGATCGGGATATTTCGAGCGCAGGTCGACCAGCATGGAGTGGTTGTCGGTGCCACCGCTGACGATGCCGAAGCCGCGTTTCACCAGTTCCTCGGCCAGCACCTTGGCATTCTTCTGCACCTGCTTGGCCCACTCTTTGAACTCGGGTTGCAGAGCCTCACCGAAAGCAACGGCCTTGGCAGCAATCACGTGTTCCAGTGGACCGCCCTGCTGTCCGGGGAAGACGGCACTGTTGATGAGTGCCGACATCTTCTTGATTTCACCCTTCGGGGTGGTGTAGCCCCAAGGATTGTCGAAGTCTTTGCCCAGCAGGATGATGCCGCCGCGAGGGCCGCGCAGTGTCTTGTGAGTGGTAGAAGTCACAATGTGTGCCCACTTCACGGGGTTCTCCAGCAGACCGGCAGCAATGAGACCAGCGGGGTGAGCCATGTCAATCATCAGCAGTGCGCCCACCTTGTCGGCTATCTCGCGCATGCGCTTATAGTCCCATTCGCGGCTGTAGGCCGAGCCGCCGCCGATAATCAGCTTGGGCTTGTGCTCCAAGGCCAGGCGTTCCATCTCGTCATAGTCCACACGACCGGTCTCCTTGTTCAGGTTGTAGCCCACGGGCTTGTAGAGAATACCACTGGTGTTGACATGCGATCCGTGCGAGAGGTGACCACCGTGATCGAGATTCAGACCCATGAAGGTGTCGCCGGGTTTCAGCACGGCCAATAGCACGGCTGCATTAGCCTGGGCACCCGAGTGGGGCTGCACGTTGGCATACTCGGCATCAAACAGTTTGCAGACACGCTCGATGGCCAGTTTCTCAACCTCGTCGACCACTTGGCAGCCGCCATAGTAGCGCTTGCCGGGATAACCCTCAGCGTACTTGTTGGTCAGGTAGGAGCCCATAGCTTCCATCACTTGGTCGCTAACGAAGTTCTCACTGGCAATCAGCTCAATGCCTTTCAACTGGCGCTGATGCTCTTTTTCAATCAACTCGAAAACGGTGTTGTCTCTTTTCATTGTTGGATTTGTTATTTATTGGGTTGGTTTAGTTTGAATCTGTAACAATCTTTCTGAAAATCGCTGCAAAGTTAACTATTTTTTCTGATATGACGAAAAATATGCGTTTTTTTCCTGTTTTTCCTTTTCTGTCAGTTTTTTTTCTTATCTTTGCCAAGCTAATTTTAAAAACTGGATATTTTGGAAGCAGACAGACAAAATGAAGACGTGCTGATGATGACAGCACGATTGGCACATGCCAAGGGCGAAGATGATGTGGCTCTTACTATATATAATAAGGTGTTAGAGCAGAACCCCATGTTGGTGGAGGCCTATGCCGAGCGTGGAAAGATATGCTACGACCGTGGCGACTACCAGCAGGCACAGGCCGATATGGAGAAAGTGCTGGAACTGAATCCGCAGCAGATGGCAGCTGTCAGTGGCGACTATTCGGCAGAAGGAGTGGAGCACAGAGCAAAGCAGAGCCGCTCAAATTTGAATCCTTTAGGGCTGTAATTCTGACAAAAATGTTGTGTGCAGCGCTGTAAAAGAGAAAAAAGTAAGCAAAACGACGAAAAAAGTTGCAAATTATTTGTTCGGTTTGCAGAAAAGTGTTACTTTTGCACCGAAAACAATATAAATCGGAAACAAATATGTTGAGTCACAACGCATTTTATTACGGCTTTTACTTTTACTTTACAAGCAATTGTGAAGCGGTTGTTCGTGCATAAAGACTCATACATGGAACTATAGAATTCAGAACTCCGCTTCACACAAGTGAAAGCGGAGTTTTTTGTAGACAGATTATGAAGCGAATAGCAATACAAGGTGAGATTGGGTCGTTCCACGACATAGCGGCCCATGAGTTCTTCAAGGGCGAGCAGATACAGCTGATTTGCTGTACTACGTTCGAACAGGTCTATGAGGCAGTGCGGCAAGACCCTACGGTGATTGCGATGGCTGCCATTGAGAATACAATTGCAGGATCGTTACTGCACAACTATGAGCTGTTGCGCGACAGCGGCACAAGTGTAGTGGGAGAGCACAAACTGCACATCACCCATTGCATCTGCTGCCTGCCCGACGATGACTGGTCGACCATTACCGAGGTTCACTCTCACCCCGTGGCCCTGATGCAGACGCGCCACTATCTTGAACATCATCCCCAGCTTCGCATTGTGGAAGGTGAGGACACGGCAGGCTCGGCCAAAATGATTGCCGAGGGCCAGCACCATGGGTGGGCAGCCATCTGCCATGCCGAGGCCGCCAAGCTCTACGGACTGAAAGTGCTGGAGAACAATATCGAAGACAACAAGCACAACTTCACACGCTTTCTGGTTTGCTCGGCACCGCAGAAAGCCGACATGCTGCGCTCGCTGTTAGAGGCCGACAAGTCGAGTCTGGTGTTCTCGTTGCCTCACGAACAGGGATCGCTGTCTATGGTGCTCTCCATCCTGACGTTCTACAAGATTAACCTCACGAAGATTCAGTCGTTGCCCGTCATTGGTCATGAATGGGAGTACCTGTTTTATGTCGATGTGACCTACGACAACCTGACGCGCTATCGTCAGGCCATCGATGCCATCATCCCACTCACGAAAGACTTGAAGATATTGGGTGAATATAAGGGGAATTGATATTCGATCATTGAGAATTGATAATTGAAAATTGGCAATTATGATACAACCAGCAGAAAGACTTAGCTTAGTACAGGAATACTACTTCAGCCGCAAACTGAAGGAGGTGGCACAGCTGAATGCCGAAGGCAAGAACATTATTTCGTTGGCCATAGGCAGCCCCGACATGCCACCGTCGGAACAGACAATCCAGAAGTTGTGCGAAGTGGCACACGAGCCGACAGCCCATGGCTATCAGCCCACACAAGGCACACCTGAGTTGCGCGAGGCGATGGCAGGCTTCTACAAACGTTGGTATGGCGTAGAGCTCGATGCGAAGAGCGAACTGCTGCCGCTGATCGGTTCAAAGGAGGGCATCCTGCATGTCACGCTTGCTTTCGTCAATCCCGGCGACGAGGTGTTGGTGCCTAATCCCGGCTATCCCACCTACACGTCGCTCAGCAAGATCCTGGGTGCAAAGATAGTGAACTACAACCTGCGTGAGGACAACGGCTGGCAGCCTGATTTCGACCAGTTGGAACAGATGGACCTCTCGCGTGTCAAACTGATGTGGACCAACTATCCCAATATGCCCACGGGTGGCCGTGCCCGTCGCGAGACCTATGAGCGACTGGTTCGGTTCGCCATAGACCACAACATTGTCGTGGTGAACGACAATCCATACTCCTTTATTCTCAGCGAAGAGCATCTCAGCATCCTGCAAGTACCGGGAGCCAAAGACTGCTGCATTGAGTTCAACTCCATGTCGAAGAGCCACAACATGCCCGGCTGGCGTGTGGGCCTCTGTGCTTCGAACGCACAGTTCATCCAGTGGATATTGAAGGTGCAGTCGAACATTGAGAGCGGCACTTTCCGTGGCATCCAGTTGGCAGCCGCCGAGGCTTACAAGAATGATGAGGCCTGGCATCGGGAGTTCAACATCAACACCTATGCCCGTCGCCGCCAGTATGCCGAACAGATCATGGACGTGCTGGGCTGCACCTACGACAAGCAGCAGGTGGGCATGTTCCTGTGGGGAAAGATACCTGCTAAATATAATAATGTGGAAGACCTGACCGAGCGCGTGCTCCACGAAGCCCGTGTCTTCATCACTCCCGGCTTCATCTTCGGCAGCAACGGCGAGCGATATGTAAGAATCTCGCTTTGCGCCAAGGAGGAGAAAATGAAAGAAGCACTTGAAAGAATTAAAAAAACGATATAATTATGGAACTGGAATTAGCACCACTGAACTTACCGAGTGACAATGAACGTCCCTTCGTGATTGCCGGCCCCTGCTCGGCTGAGACCGAAGAGCAAGTGATGACCACCGCCCTGCAGCTGGCCATGAAGGGCTGCCACAACTTCCGCGCCGGCGTGTGGAAGCCGCGCACCAAGCCCGGCGGCTTTGAAGGCAATGGCGAGAAAGCCCTGCCCTGGCTGGAACGGGTGAAGAAGGAGACTGGCATGCTGGTCTCTACCGAAGTGGCTACCCCCGAGCATGTAGAACTTGCCTTGAAGTATGGCATCGACATTCTGTGGATTGGAGCCCGCACAAGTGCTAATCCCTTTGCCATGCAGGCTTTGGCTGACTCACTGAAAGGTGTCGACGTGCCCGTCTTCGTGAAGAACCCCGTGAATCCCGATCTTGAGCTCTGGATTGGAGCCTTGGAGCGCATCAATCAGGCAGGCATCAAGCGTCTGGGTGCCATCCATCGCGGCTTCTCCAGCTATGACAAGAAAATCTATCGCAACCTGCCCATGTGGCAGATACCCATTGAGTTGCACCGCCGCATTCCCGATCTGCCCATCATCAGCGACCCCTCTCATATCGGCGGTCGTCGCGAACTCATCGCACCGCTGTGCCAGCAGGCCATGGACTTGGGCTTCGACGGTCTGATTGTTGAGAGCCACTGCGAGCCAGACAAGGCCTGGAGCGATGCAGCCCAACAGGTGACGCCCGATGTGCTCGACTATATCCTGTCGCTGCTGGTTATTCGCGATGAGCACGTGACGACGGAAGACATTCAGCAGTTGCGCAAGCAGATTGACGAACTGGACAATCAGCTGATGGACCTCCTGGCTAAGCGCATGCGCGTATGCCGCGAAATCGGCCAGTACAAGAAAGAGCACAACATGACCGTGCTGCAGGCCAACCGCTACAGTGAGATTCTCTCCAAGCGCGGTGCCCAGGGTGCACTGTGCGGCATGGGAGCCGAGTTTGTGGCTCATGTATTTGAAAGCATTCATGAAGAGTCGGTGCGTCAACAAATGGAGATTATTAACAAGTAGAAGACTCTCCCCCGACCCCTCCCTGTGAGGGAAGGGAGTAGTTTGTTCTGCTGCTAAATAGATAATATACCAACAAATGAAGTAGATATTTCCCCGTTAAAACTATCTACTCCCCTCCCTCACAGGGAGGGGTTGGGGGAGAGTCTGTTATGAAAATATTAGTCATGGGCGCAGGCAAGATGGGGAGTTTCTTCATCGACCTGCTGAGCTTCGACCACGAAGTGGCCGTCTACGAGAAAGATGCGAAGCGCATGCGCTTCACCTATAACTGTCAGCGTTTCACCGATTTGGAAGAGGTGCGCACGTTCCAGCCTGAGCTGGTCATCAACGCCGTCACGCTGAAGTACACCATCCCCGTGTTCCGCGAGCTGATACCCTATCTGCCCAAGGAGTGCATCATCAGCGATATAGCCTCGGTGAAGACCGACCTGAAGGAATTCTACGAGTCGACGGGTATGCGCTATGTGTCCACGCACCCCATGTTCGGTCCTACGTTTGCCAACCTGCAGCAGCTCTCCGAGGAGAATGCCATCATCATCAGCGAGGGCGACTATATGGGGCGTATCTTCTTCAAGGACCTCTACCAGAAGCTGGGCCTGAACATCTACGAGTACACCTTTGAGGAGCACGACAAGACGGTGGCCTATTCGCTCTCCATCCCCTTCGTCTCGACCTTCGTCTTTGCGGCCGTCATGAAGCATCAGGACGCGCCGGGCACCACCTTCAAGCGCCACATGCGCATTGCCAAGGGCGTGCTCAACGAGGACGACTACCTGCTGCAAGAGATACTCTTCAACCCCTACACCCACGATCAAGTGTCGCAAATTCGCACCGAGCTGAAGGAACTCCTTGAGATTATCGACCACAAGGATGCCGATGGCATGAAGGGCTACTTGACGAAGATTCGCGACAATGTGCGCCGCGACATTGAGATTAAGAAGTGAAGAGTGAGAACTTCCTGTACCACGTAGTGGCTTTTGTGACTGTAGCCATCTGGGGCAGCACGTTCGTGTTTACGAAACTGCTGCTCCTCAATGGTTTGTCGCCTGCCCAGATTTTCACGCTTCGCTTCCTGATTGCCTATGTGCTGCTGTCGGGCTATGAGCTTTTGTTCCTGCGCCGTCATCATCGCTGGTTGGCTGACAGCTGGCGCGACGAGCTGCTGATGCTGTTGCTGGGCGTGACGGGCGGTTCACTCTATTTCCTGACCGAGAACGAAGCCCTGAACTACACCGCCACCACCAATGTCTCGCTTATTGTCTGTTCGTGTCCGCTGGTGGCAGCATTGCTCATAGGCCTGTTCTATCGGTCGCAGCGCATGCGCCCCCTGCAGATTGTCGGAACGCTGATGGCAGCCTGCGGCGTGGCTATGGTGGTGCTCAACGGCCATTTTGTGCTCCATCTGTCGCCGGTGGGCGACGCGCTGGCGCTGACGGCCAATGTCTGCTGGGCGGTCTATTCGCTGCTGATGATTCCAGCCAACAAGCGCTACAGTGCCGTGTTCGTCACACGCAAAGTGTTCTTCTACGGTCTTCTCACCATGATTCCCTATTATGTGTTGCGCCCTGCCGAACTGCCCCTCGCGTTGGGAGGCGAACTGAATCTTGCCGTACTGCTGCGTCCGCAGGTCGTGGGCAACCTCCTGTTCCTCGGCGTGGTGGCTTCGTGCATCTGCTTCCTGGTGTGGACATGGGTGATGGACAAGCTTGGAGCACTCATTGCCACCAACTATGTCTACGTCAATCCGCTCAGCACCATCGTTGTGGCCAGCTTGGTGCTCAACGAGCAGATCACGGCCTTCTTCCTGCTGGGTGCCCTGCTCATTCTGGCAGGAATGGCACTTGCCGACCGAAAACGATAGAAAACACAGAATAATTTTCGTGTTTCTGTTTTTTTCTTTGTACCTTTGCGGCCAATTAACGTCAATTTGATTATGAAAACATCAACTTGGATTGGAGGCTTCCTCGGCTGGATTGTTCTGGGGCCTATCGGTGCAGCCATCGGGGCATGGATAGGTTCAATGATAGGGGAAGACGACAACAACGGGTCTTTCAGTGGCAACAATGCCTATTCCACCATAGGCGGCCCTGCAGAAGAGGGCAATCGCAACAGCTTCCTTATGTCGATGCTGGTGCTGGCCTCTTACATCATCAAGGCCGACGGCCGCATCATGCACTCCGAGATGGAACTGGTGCGCCAGTGGCTGCGTGCCAACTTCGGCGAGGTGGCCGTGCAGCAAGGCGACCAGATTCTTCGCCGTCTGTTCGAGGCCTCCAAGTTGCAAGGCGAGGCCAGATATCGCCAGAACATCAAGGATGCCTGTCTGCAAATCAGCATGAACATGGACTATAGCGAGCGTCTGCAGCTGCTGGGCTTCCTGGTGATGATTGCCCAGGCCGACGGAGTGGTCGATGCCACTGAAGTCGCTGCCCTGAAGGAGGTGGCCGAGTGGATGCAGGTGTCGGCCGACGAGATCGACACCATGCTGAACCTGGGTCACGACGACCTGGAGTCGGCCTATAAGGTGCTGGGCGTTTCGCCCGAGGCTACCGACGACGACTTGCGCCGTGCCTATCGCCGTTTGGCCCTTGAGCACCATCCCGACCGTGTGGCTGCGCTGGGCGAAGACGTGCGCAGGGCTGCAGAAAAGAAGTTCCAAGAAATCAACGATGCCAAAGAGCGTATTTGGAAAGCCCGAGGACTGTAGTGAAGTGCTGCTGCATGCCTGTTGCGCTCCCTGCTCATCTGCCATTGTTGAATGGCTGATGCAGCATGAGGTGCGTCCCACCATATTCTATTATAACCCCAACATCTGGCCGCTTGAGGAATACGAAATCCGCAAGCAGGAGAGCAAGCGCCATGCCGAATCGTTAGGCATCCGCTGGATTGACGGCGACTACGACCACGAACAGTGGCGTTGCGACGTGAGCGGCATGGAGAACGAGCCTGAACGAGGGGCCCGCTGTGAGCTCTGCTTCCGCTTGCGGCTGCTGGCCACAGCACGGAAAGCCCAGGAGTTGGGCATCCGCTACTTCGCCACCACGCTGGCCTCCAGTCGCTGGAAAAGTCTGGAACAAATCAGCCAAGCCGGTCTCGCTGCACAGGAAGCCGTGCCCGGAACGGAGTTCTGGGCGCAGAACTGGCGCAAGGGTGGCCTGCAAGACCGCCGCAACCAGTTGCTCCGTGAGTACAATTTCTACAACCAGCAATACTGCGGCTGCGAGTTCTCAGCACGCAGCAGGACCTGATATTGTCATTCCTTGTGACTACAGAGTAACGAGCTTTTGCTTGTAAGCAGATGATCGTTTGCTTGTAACTGAATGGCCTTTTGCTTGTAAGCGAATGGCCTTTTGCTTGTAAGCAAAAGCTGAAAAGCAATACACTTTGCACCAGAATCCCTATGCTGTTGTACCGCAAAAGCACCCATATCGTACTGCGATTAATACTCTTTTATAAGAATCCATACGTTTTTGTGCCAAACGATACGAATTTAATATGAATTTGTAAGAATCTGCATATTTTTTCTCATTCAAAATGATGGGGGATTGAAAAAAAATTTCTTACCTTTGCACCGTGTTTCTATGCATGCGATGCGCCCATAAAGGCCAAACGTCGTAAGGAACACGACATTTTTGTTGCTCAAACCTCTGACACGAACTACCACCTCGAATCAAGAGTTATTATGGGCAAAACCTAATCCAGTTTGGAGTATGCGCTTAATGCGCAGACTTCCATAATGGATTAGAGGCTGTGGTAGGCCTGTGTCAGAGTATGGACGGGTCTGCGCTTTTTTGTGTTTATACACTTCTGCGCCAGTTTCCGCCACGACGATGAGGCAGAGAGAAGAACCATTTGATTAAGCGAGAGCAAAACAAGTGGGCTTGTTTTGCCGAGCGTGAAAATGGTCGAATGAAATTCAACGTATAACAACTACTAATAGCTCTAATTTTTAATCAAAACAAAAAAAGCAATGAAAAAGAAACTACTCAATTCTATGAGAGTGCTCCTCGTCGCAGCAGGGCTGTGCGTGGGGGCAAGTGAATCATGGGCAGACTGGACTACGGTCTATTCCAATGACTACACAAATGCGAGTACCTATGATGCTGGTTGGACCAATGGCAATTCTGGACGAATATCATGGGGACAATGGTCAAGACCTGACCTAGCGGAGTCTGTTACAGATAAAACAGCTATGCGCGTATATATGAATAGTTCAAGCAACGGATCTTCTGCCACTTTCAATGGTTTGTCATCGGTTTCTGCCTATACCTCATCAGAACAGTATAAGATAGAATTTGATTTTGGACTTACAAGAGGAACAAACCAAAACCCCTCATTTGTGATATACGCCAGTGATAATAGCACCGTTCTTGTCACTTTCCAGGCTACCACTTCTGCAGGAAAGAGAACATTCACTACAAAGGCAGGTAATGAAGGTACTTTCTACAGTGCGTCAGAAGTATACAATTCTTTTAACTTAACAGATAACTCTCCTGCTGTTTTCAACCATGTCGTTATTGAGGCTGATGGAACAAATGGAACAAAAATCACGGTGAGTAGTGATGGTGGTGGTACCGAAGCCAATGTCGTTGCCGAACATACTGTAGCTATTGATGCCAGTATGCTATATGTGGGAAAGATGGTCTACAATACGGGAAGATATAACTCTAACTTCGCTATCGATAATCTGACCGTTAGCATCTACTCTGACACGGAGATTGTTCCTAACCCATCGGCAGCCATAACGGGTGTAGATGGATCTGATCGCACTGTGACAATGACGCTTGGCACTGGTTCGTCGGAAGGTTCAGTTGTCAAATACTATACAGACGCGGATAACAAATCTGATCTTACGACCTATAGTGCACCGTTTACGGTTTCTTCTTCTTCAACCATATATTATTATACAGAATCTACTTCTGGTGCTACATCGGAAGTGCAAAGCATTGACGTAACCTGCGAGGCTCTTACACTCCATGCTCCAACGTTTAGTCGAAATGGCAATACCGTGACTATCACTTCAGACCAATCAGATTTGGATGCTTCGCCGATAGCTACCATATATTATAAATACAACAGTGATAATTTTGCAGTTTACAACGATGCTCTAACCGTTACAGCCGATGCTACAATTACTGCATATACCGCTTACGACGGCTACACGCAGTCCTCTAATGTTACACGCGCCGTTGCTCTTCTTCCTACAGCAGGAGTTACCCAAATAGAGAACTCGCCATATACAACAGATTATTCTTCAAGTGCATTTAGTGACGAAACAACAACCACAGATAAAGCTACATACGCAGCTTTAAATCTCACCAAGAACGAGACCACGACTCAATGGGGTACTAATGTTTATCTTCAGACCACTGGTTGGGGTATCAGAAATAATGGCGGATGGTACACCAATTCTGCATCTTCGGTATGGATTCTGATGAAGAGTATGAAAGCTGGCGATATCATCATTGCACAACTTTCAAAGGCTGCCAGTGGAACTGTGAATGCGACTTATTCCGAAAAGTATTCTCGTGATGGTTACCATGCATATATAGTTGATGCTGATGGTGACGTTGAACTTGGATTTACACGCGTAAGCAGTAAGGACAACAATTACTTCAGTGGTATATATGCCTACACACACAATGTAACAGGTACACAGGTTGGTGCTTTTGACAATACTACCGAGTACATGGCTGCTACCAGTGAGAAGGTAACACTGAAACCTGGCGAGAGCTATCACTACAACTTCAAGAATTACAATTCAGGAGGCAATGGTAACTGGAACAATTTCTTGCTGGCTGCCTACGACGGCAGCGACAATGTAAAAGCTGTTGTTCGTGCCGACAACTTCGAGGTGATAGACTGGAAAAACACGGGTTGCACTAATGACTTCAACTGGACGAACTTTGTCAGCAAGATGAATGGTGCCACCGTTGATATGACCGTTAGCTATTCTGCAAGCAATGTGCTCAGCATGGCTGCAACAATCACCACTAATGAGGAAACGCCGTCTACTTGGAGCTATTCCTACACTTCAGACTATACAGGTTCTGGTATTTCGTTGAGCGGTGATATCAAGATTGCTCTTTCTGTCGACCATGCTTGGTTGGATATTATTTCTGAGGGTAAGGGCAGCATTGCAACAACCATCACCTCTGCTGGTTGGGCAACTCTCTACACTCCGTATGCCCTTGACTTCTCTTCACTGAGCGAAGACCTGACAGCTTACACCGCCACCTGCTCTGAGAGCACTGTCACGCTGACGAAGGTGAACAATGTGCCTGCTAGCACTGGCGTAGTGCTGAAAGGTGCAGCCAACACCTACAACATTCCTGTGATTGCCAGCTCTGAGACCGCCAAGGGTCATCTGCTTGGCTCGGCTACAGAGGCTACAGCCTACGATGCCTACACGGGCTATACCCTCTACATGCTGAAGATGGTGGGCGAGAATGCTCAGTTCGTGCCTATGAAGAGCGGCAGTCTGGCTGCCGGCAAGGCATACCTGAAGATTGCAAGCGGCAATTCTTCGCTGGCCCGCAGCCTGAACGTGGTGTTCGCCGACGAGGCCACTGGCATCCAGACGGTGCAGAGTGAAGGAGTTGCAGTTGATGGCTACTACAACCTCAGCGGCCAGCGCGTGAGCCAGCCCACGAAGGGACTCTACATTGTGAACGGAAAGAAGGTTCTTGTCAATGACAAGCGGTAAACCGAGCAATCGTGAACTAATTCATGAGTAATTCATGGACATTTATGGTAATTCATGTTTAACAACAAAAAAGAAACAGAACAATGAAAAAGACATATCAGAATCCTGAAATGAAGATTGTAAAGGTGCAGATGGCACAGATGATTGCCGTATCCAACCCCGAAGGCTTCAACGGAGGCCTCGGTGGTGACGGCGATGGTGGCAGTGGCGACGAAGGACTCAGCCGTCGTGGCGGCGGTTCCTTCTGGGACGACGAGGACTAACCTCCACGATATACGAAATGTAGTTTTTAACTCATTTTGAGGCACCTTGCGTGCCCAATTAGTTTGTTAGCGGCTTGGCGGTGTCCGTGAGGATGGGAACGTCGGCCGGAAATAGAATTAATATAGTTGTAAGGTGGCGGCCCCTCCGTGAGGACAGACCGCCACCGCTGTGTATGGTTGAAACTTCTCGTAATGTTGTTGGCTATGTGTAAAAAGTTTACTTTTCTGTAAATAAATTTGCATATATGAAAAGAAATGCCTATTTTTGCACCGAATCAATAGAGACCGAATGATTATAGCTAATAAGGAACTTTTAGACGACTTCGTGCAAAATCATGCACAAGATTAGGAGGATAAATAAAATGGAAAAACTGACAACCCGCAAGCAATATGATGACGCAAAGGACAGGGTGGAACAGCTCATCACGGAGGCAACCCAAAAGGGAATGTTGGAACCCGACATGGACAATTCTTATACTCAAGAGATTGCATTGCTGAGCAAGCAGATGGCACTCTATGAGGACGAATACCTAAATATTCTTCCACTACGGCAGAAGTCTCCTCTCATCGCTTGCATCGAAGACTATTTCTATGCTCACGGCATGAAACGGAAAGAAGGTGCAAAGCTTTTGGGAATCAATGAGTCGCAGTTCAGTCAGATTATGAGTGGGCAGCGTAGCATTTCCATGCCCTTCGCTAAGCGCCTTCGCTCCAAATTGGGTATTGATGCCAATCTTATTCTTGACTATGCATAGGAATCCTTGTGCTTTTTGCGATTTTTTTGCTCTTTAGAGTGTTTTTTCTTTGCATTTCACTCGATTCTTCGTACCTTTGCGCCCTGTTAATTGCAATTTGATAATATTATCTATATGTTTGAAAACCTATCGGAAAGACTTGAGCGGTCTTTCAAAATACTGAAAGGTGAGGGAAAAATCACCGAAATCAACGTAGCTGAAACTCTGAAAGACGTGCGCCGGGCCCTGCTCGATGCCGACGTGAACTATAAGGTGGCCAAGACGTTCACCGACACCGTGAAGCAGAAGGCTATGGGCATGAACGTGCTGACGGCCATCAAACCCAGTCAGCTGATGGTGAAGATTGTGCACGACGAGCTGACTGAACTGATGGGCGGCAAGGCTACCGAGCTGAAACTGGAAAGCCATCCCGCCATCATCCTGATGTCGGGTCTGCAGGGCTCTGGTAAGACCACGTTCACAGGTAAGCTGGCCAACCTGCTGAAGACGCGACAGCACAAGAAACCACTGCTGGTGGCCTGCGACGTGTATCGTCCTGCCGCCATCGAGCAGCTGAAGGTGGTGGGCCAGACCGTCGGCGTGGATGTCTACACCGAGGAGGGCAACAAGAACGTTGTCGAGATTGCTCAGAACGCCATCCGCAAGGCCAAGCAGGAGAGCTACAACGTGGTGATTGTAGATACCGCCGGTCGTCTGGCCGTCGACGAGCAGATGATGCAGGAGATCAAGAACCTGAAGGATGCCATACAGCCCGACGAGACGCTGTTCGTGGTCGACTCGATGACGGGTCAGGATGCTGTGAACACGGCCAAGGAGTTCAACGACCGTTTGGACTTCGACGGTGTGGTGCTGACCAAACTGGACGGTGACACCCGTGGTGGTGCTGCCCTCTCGATACGCACCGTGGTGACCAAGCCCATTAAGTTTGTCGGTACGGGCGAGAAGATGGAAGCCATCGACGTGTTCCACCCGGAGCGTATGGCCGACCGCATCCTCGGCATGGGCGACGTGGTCTCACTCGTTGAGCGCGCCCAGATGCAGTTCGACGAAGAGGAGGCGAAGAAACTGGAGAAGAAGATCCGCAAGAACAAGTTCGACTTTGACGACTTCATGAACCAGATTCAGCAAATCAAGAAGATGGGCAACCTGAAAGACCTGGCCGGCATGCTGCCTGGCGTGGGCAAGGCCATCAAGGATGTAGACATCGACGACAATGCCTTCAAGTCGATTGAGGCCATCATCCAGTCAATGACTCCGAAGGAGCGTCAGAACCCCGACATCATCAACCAGAGCCGTCGCCTGCGCATTGCCAAGGGCTCGGGCACGAAGATTGAAGACGTGAACCGCCTGATGAAGCAGTTCGACCAGACGCGCAAGATGATGAAGATGGTGACTGGCATGGACCGCTCGAAGATGGCTGCGGCCATGAAGAATATGAAGGGCGGCACGCCCAAGTTCTGATTTATCCGAGACAATCCCCAAAGTGCCCCATCGTCCCCCTGTCGGCGATGGGGCATTCTGTCTGGAGGGGAGCGATTCTAAAGAACAGTGACTTATACTGATATAGGTAGACACATTTAATTGTTACTAAATGTGTCTACCTATATCAGTATAAGTCACTCTCATTTCCCGTGGGCAGAGTCGACTTCCTGCCGGTACGCCCCTGCTCATTCAAGGAGTTTGTGACTGCCATCGGCAAGGAGAGCCAGTTGGTTATGATGGACAGCCCGGAGGTGACCGTGGCTTTCCACGAGGAGTATATGTCGCTTTTCAACCAGTACTTCTTGGTGGGGGGCATGCCAGAGGCTGTCCAGCACTATGCCGACCGTCGCGACATCCTGTCCATGAACCACATCTATGCCCGCCTGCTGCGTGCCTATATGGATGATGTGGAGAAATACACGAAGACCAGCAAGATGACGGATACCGTGCGGTTTATCATCCAAAACGGTTAGATGCAGGCAGGTGCCACCATCACGCTGGGCAACTTCTGCGGCTCGGCCTGCAAGTCACGCGAGGTGGGTGAGGCTTTCCGCCTGTTGCAGAAAGCCATGCTATTGGAGCTGGCCTATCCTACAACTTCGGCCATGCTGCCTGCCATACCCGAACACCAAAGGATGCCGAAACTTTTCTGGTTCGACACGGGCTTGGTGAACTATGTGGGGAAGGTGCGAAAGGAGGTCATTGGCACCAATGCCATCCTGGACATGTGGAAAGGCCGTATCGCAGAGCAGGTGGTGGCGCAGGAACTGCTCACACTGAACACAGACATCAACCAGACGCGCACTTTCTGGACCAGGGGCAAAGGCACGCAGGGCGCTGAGGTCGACCTCCTATGGGTGGTCGATTCAGAACTTATCCCCATCGAGGTGAAAGCTGGTCACAACTCCCATCTGCGCTCCCTCCACTCTTTCATGGACGATTCGCCCGTCAGCGTTTGGTCTGGCCCCTTCTCTGTCGACGATGTGGTGACGACCAACAAACGGAAGCCTTTCCGGCTGATTAATCTCCCGTTCTATCTGGTGGGGAATCTGGAGCAAATTGTCAGAAAGTACCTTTTTGTTTAATGGATTAAACAAAAACAGCCAAATATTTGTAAATTCCTTAAGCAATTTTGCCGAGGACACCCGCAAACGCGAGACGGAAGACCTGCAAAAACTGCCCAAGCGCGTGCCCTGCCGCCAACGGCTCATCCTGACCTACGACGAAGAGGATACCATCACCGACCAGCATGGCACCATTGACATCATTCCCGTGTGGCGGTGGCTGCTGACGGAATAACATGAAAGACCTGTGACAGGGATGTGCTACTTCGCCAAGAATGTGATGAAGTTCTTCAGGGAGCTTTGTCATGACTTGATGGAATTATTGAGGTTTTTAACTTTGGTGGCCATTGCGAGTGCTGGACTGAGACCGGCCTGACGGATGGGAGCCAATTAATCAGTGAACACTAATTACATTGACCTACAATGGTATAATCATTGTATTCGGGAATCTTCTTTTTCATGTCGTTGAACAATTCTTGCTTATTTCTGGTGACGGGTTCTCCCGTCTCATAACGACCTGTACCAATAAGTTCCCTCGCGTAGACAGATGCTTTCACTATATAGGACATCACAAACTCAGAATCCTTTGAGTAGGTAATTACGTAGTCAGCATGGTAGGGGCTATCACTTTCGTTATAGAAAATTTTTTCTCCTCGTTTGGGCATCTCTTCCTTCTTTGCCTTACAATAGAATCTTTCGCCTTCAAACACAACTTCGCTTTTACTATTGCTAATCCATTCTCTCTGGTCTTTCTCAAGTGGCATTTTTCCATGGGGCGGTATGGCGATTATCTGCTGCTTTGCATAGACTTTAGATACGGAGCTGTTACTCACACCACCGACATTAACTCCGTTGGCAAGCGTTCCTACTGCTCCCCCAATGCCTGTTGCTCCAGCTATGGCCCCCAAATTGATACTGGCACCAGAGCCATTGCCTTTATTGATAGTCGTTTGTGAGTTGTCATAATACACTTTGGAAGAACCATCCTTCATAATCCTGAACGTGCTGCCTAAATCTATGTAAACAATCTGATCTGTCTTGTTGTATATCTGGACAAAGAAGTTGACGTATAATCCAAAAGTACGCATTCTGAGAACATTTTCTTCTGTAGGTTCTTGCCGAAACTCAACTGTCACATCCTCTGTTGACAAGACAGAATTCTCGCCGACTCCCAGAATACACAACCCCTTTTCTGCCTTTTTGTCCTTGTTTTTGATAGCTGTTCCATGCTCGTAGTCTCGATTATAACGGCTGATAATTTCGACGTTGTCGGCAGCGGGCGTAGCGGTGATGACTTTTTGCTTGACTCCTTCTTGAACCGTAGCTTTGGGTGAATTCGCAAACGTCTCTTTCTCTCCGTTCTCGTAGTTGATGGAGAGGATGTCTGATTTCAGTATGGAGTATGTGGGGCCGTTCTGGTTGGAGAATTTCTTGTACTTCACTTCCGTCACGCCAATCTCGGTGACTTTGCTCAGAATGGTGCTACCGTCGTGCTTCACGATGACATCTTGTGCAAACGCAGTCGTTGTGCCTGTGAAGAGTGCTAACGATAATAATGCTTTTAATCTCATTTTGCTCATTTATTTTTATTGGTTTGTACTAAATCCATGTCCTCGCGGCGAGCCAATACTCACTTTTGGGCATAAGGAAAGCAGGCATTCACCATACGCACGTCAGGTTTGGAACATACCTTCAATCAACTATGGGAGTACCTGCACTTGGAGCGCAAGTCTCGTGTTGATTGATATTGCCCATTCACTTTTCCGAGGTTCCAATTCGACGTGCGAATGAGCAAATAAGATGTGTGTGCCTCATGCGAAGCACTGTGCAAAAGTAAGAAAAAGTAACGGAACGGGCAAGAAAAGGGAAAAGATTTTCTTCTTTCTCAGATAATATTCGTAATTTTGCAGGCAAATGTAGAAATCAATGTTATTGGGAACAAGACAAAATAGGGCAAGGATGAAGAAGGAAAGTCGAATGATTTTCGCTTCTTCATGCGTGGAGTCGGCAGCACGTCAGAGAAATATCTCTACAACGGAGATGTACCTTCGGATGAAGCGTGTGGGACTTATGGATGGCTTTATTTTGAAATGCTATGAGGGCCTGCATACCCAGAGCCGCCAGCATGTGACAGAGGATGTGCTTGGTGCTCTTGATATCTGGGAGGCTAAAAAGGGAGGTCAGCTATGAGAACGGTTTTTCATGGTGCGGCGCAGGAAATTAAAGAACCACTGGTTCAAGTGGGACGTGATAATCTTGATTTTGGCAAGGGGTTCTATGTGACCGATATAAGAACTCAAGCCAGGACTTGGGCAGTCATTAAAGCTCGCTACCAGATGGATGGCCAAGCTGTTATAAATGAATATCTCTTTGACTTCGGCCGTGCAGTCCAGGAGTTTCGTTATAAGATATTTGAACGATACGACAGCGAGTGGCTCCATTTCATAGTAGATAGCCGCGACGGTCTGAAGGTGTGGAAAAACTATGACATTATAGAAGGTGGCGTGGCCAATGATCGTGTCATTGATACTGTAGAGGCGTTCAAGGCTGGGCAAATCAGCGAGGAGAAAGCCTTGGAGGAATTGTCGAAACACCAGCCAAACAATCAGATCTGCATATTGAGGCAGGGAGTGGTAGACAAGTATCTTAAATTCGTGAAATCGGTAATAACGGAGTAAATTCAATGTTGAGCGACCTGTTGATGTGGAACAAAATCGGGCGAATCGTAACGCTGTTGTCTGAACGTTTGGATATTTCGCCTGAAAGAGCCTTGGATCTGTTCTATACTTCAAAGACCAATGAGCGACTGCACGATCCGTCTACGCTCCTCTACACCTTTGGTGACCTTTATATTGTTGACGAGGTGATAAGGGAATTGCAGAAGCAAAATTTTCCTTAATTACCCATGATTTCTTTCTTTTTTCTTAGATAATATTCGTAATTTTGCAGATATAAACACGCAAGTCGTTAATGAATTATGCAACTGATTGACGGAAAAGCAACGGCGGCGGCCATCAAGGCCGAGATTGCCGAGGAAGTGAAAGAAATAGTGGCTCGTGGCGGCAAGCAGCCCCATCTGGCTGCTGTGCTGGTGGGCCACGACGGCGGCTCGGAGACCTATGTAAAGAATAAGGTACTCGCGTGCGAGGCCTGTGGCTTCAAGAGTACGCTGATTCGCTATGAGGCCGATGTCACTGAGGAAGAGCTGCTGCAGTGCGTGTCGCGGCTGAATGACGACGACGATGTGGACGGCTTCATCGTGCAACTGCCCCTGCCGAAGCATATCGACGAGCAGAAAATCATTGAGGCCATCGACTATCGCAAGGATGTAGACGGCTTCCATCCCATCAACGTGGGGCGCATGGCCATCGGTCTGCCTTGCTTCATCTCAGCCACACCGCTGGGCATCATCACGCTGCTGAAACGCTATGGCATTGAGACCAGCGGCAAGAAATGCGTCATTCTGGGGCGCTCGAACATTGTGGGCAAGCCCATGGCTCAGCTGATGATGCAGAAACAGTATGGCGACTCGACGGTGACCGTGTGCCACTCGCGCTCGAAGACCCTGAAGGACGAGTGCCGCCAGGCCGACATTATCATTGCGGCAATAGGCAGCCCTGAGTTCGTGACGGCCGACATGGTGAAGGAGGGGGCTGTCATCGTAGACGTAGGAACCACCCGTGTGCCCGATGCAACCCGCAAGAGCGGCTTCCGCCTCTGCGGCGACGTGAAGTTTGACGAGGTGGCACCCAAGTGTTCGTTCATCACTCCCGTGCCGGGTGGGGTAGGGCCCATGACCATCTGCTCGCTGATGAAGAACACGCTGGCTGCAGGCAAGAAGGAGTACTATAAGTGAAGAGTGAAAAGTGAAGAGTGAAGAATCGGCTTCCGCTGTAGAGTTGGCGGAAACACTCTACCAGCAAGGAAATGACTATCGCAGGGCAGGCAACTTTGCCGAAGCCATCAACTGCTACATAGAGGCTGCCCGTATGGATCCGGAAAGTCCTGCCGTGGAGGCCAAGAAGATGCTCGATGACATCATGGCTTTCTACTGCAAGGATATGTACAATCCGTAAAAAAGCGGTGTTTTTCTTGTCAGTTAACTGATTATTTGCTAACTTTGCGCGTTGAAATTAAGTAAGCAAGAACAAACAAATACGATATTATGGCAAAAATGAAAGGTGCTATCGTCATTGACACCACCCGTTGCAAGGGATGCGTGCTCTGCGTGGAAGCATGTCCGCAGAACGTCATCGCCCTGGCTGGGAAGGTCAATGTGCATGGCTATCCGTATGTGGAAGCAGTCAAGGAAGAAGCCTGCGTGGGCTGTGCCTCGTGTGGCATCGTCTGTCCTGACGGGTGTATAACGGTTTATCGTAAACGAGTGGAGGAATAAGAGCTATGGCAGAAGAAAAAGAGGTTGTATTGATGAAAGGCAACGAGGCTATAGCCCGTGCTGCCATTCGTTGTGGCGTGGATGGCTATTTCGGCTATCCCATCACCCCACAGAGCGAAGTGATTGAGACGCTGGCCGAGCTGAAGCCTTGGGAGACCACAGGTATGCAGGTGGTGCAGGCTGAGAGCGAACTGGCCAGTATCTATATGGTGTATGGCGCTGCCGGTGCTGGCAAGCGCGCTATGACCTCGTCGTCGAGCCCTGGCATCGCGCTGATGCAGGAGGGCATCACCTATATGGCTGGTGCCGAACTGCCGGGCGTGTTTGTCAACGTGCAGCGTGGCGGTCCTGGTCTGGGCACCATTCAGCCCTCGCAGGGCGACTATTTCCAGGCAACCCGTGGCGGCGGCAATGGCGACTATAACGTCATCGTGCTGGCTCCGGCCTCTGTGCAGGAGATGGCCGACTTCGTCGATCTGGCCTTCGAGTTGGCTTTCAAGTATCGCAATCCGGCCATGATTCTCAGTGACGGTGTGATTGGTCAGATGATGGAAAAGGTGGTGCTGCCGCCGTTCAAGCCCCGTCGTACGGACGAGGAGATTATCCGCGACTGCCCCTGGGCCTCTACTGGCAAAAAGAAAGGACAGACACGCCGCGTGATCACTTCGCTTGAGCTGAAGCCCGAGGAAATGGAGAAGCGCAATTTGGCCTTGCAGGAGAAATACAAGAAAATCAAGGAGAACGAGGTGCGCTATGAAACCCAACAGTGCGACGATGCCGAATACCTGATTGTAGCCTTCGGCTCAGCAGCCCGTATTGCAGAGAAAGCCATCGAGATTGCTCGTGAGGAAGGCCTGAAGGTAGGTCTGTTCCGCCCCATCACGCTGTGGCCGTTCCCTGAAAAAGAGATTGCACAGATGGCAAAGGGCAAGAAAGGCGTGCTTGTGGCCGAGATCAATGCCGGCCAGATGGTGCAGGACGTTCGTTTGGCCATCAACGGTGCAGTGCCTGTAGAGCAGTTCGGTCGTCTGGGAGGCATCGTGCCCGAGCCTGAGGAGATCGTTGGCGCACTCCGCACACGTCTCATGAAATCATAATTACTAATTATTAATTTCTGATTATTAATTAAAAGATTATGGAAGCAAAAGATATCATTTCGCAAGAGAATCTGGTCTATAAGAAGCCTACTCTCCTGAACGACAATAACATGCACTATTGCCCCGGCTGTTCGCATGGCGTGGTGCATAAGCTCGTGGCCGAAGTCATCGAGGAAATGGGCATGGAGGAAAAGGCCATTGGCGTAAGTCCCGTGGGCTGTGCCGTGTTTGCCTATAACTATATTGATATTGACTGGCAGGAAGCCGCCCACGGACGTGCTCCCGCTATTGCAACGGGCATTAAGCGCATGTGGCCCGACCGTCTGGTGTTTACCTATCAGGGCGACGGCGACTTGGCTTGTATCGGTACGTGTGAGACCATCCACGCCCTGAACCGTGGCGAGAACATTGTCATCATCTTCGTTAACAATGCCATCTACGGCATGACGGGCGGACAGATGGCCCCCACGACGCTCATAGGCCAGAAAACCTCTACCTGCCCTTACGGTCGCGATCCGCAACTGCACGGTTATCCTCTGAAGATGGCCGACATCGCTGCCCAGCTGGAAGGCACTTGCTACGTCACTCGCCAGTCGGTGGAGTCGGTGGCTTCGATCAATAAGGCCAAGAAGGCTTTGAAGAAGGCTTTCCAGGCCTCGATGGACGGCAAGGGCTCAAGCCTTGTGGAGTTTGTGTCAACGTGTAACAGCGGATGGAAACTCACGCCCGTGAAAGCTAATGAGTGGATGAAGGAGAACATGTTCCCCTTCTATCCGAAAGGAGACCTCAAAGACACCACGAGTCTTTGAAGTGAATAGTGAATAGTGAAAAGCGTATAGTTATGAAGAAAGAAATCATCATAGCAGGATTCGGTGGCCAAGGCGTGCTCTCAATGGGTAAGATTCTGGCCTACTCGGGTCTGATGGAAGATAAAGAAGTGACGTGGATGCCTGCCTACGGCCCTGAACAGCGCGGCGGTACGGCTAACGTGACCGTGATAGTGAGCGACACTCGCATTTCGTCGCCCATCCTCAGTAAGTACGACATTGCCATCGTGCTGAACCAGCCCTCGTTGGAGAAGTTCGAACCCAAACTGAAGCCCGGCGGCATTCTGATCTACGACAGTTACGGCATCATCAACCCTCCGCAGCGCAAGGACATCACCATCTACAAGATTGACGCAATGGACAAGGCTGCCGAGATGAAGAACGGCAAGGTGTTCAACATGATTGTGCTGGGCGGACTGCTGAAGGTGGCCCCCGTAGTGGGCTTTGAAGGCGTGGAGAAAGCACTGAAGAAGACGCTGCCCGAGCGCCATCATAACCTGATTCCCCTGAATATGCAGGCATTGGAAGAAGGTGGAAAGATTATAGAAGAGGTGAAATAGAAACAAACGGAATCCGGATGTACAAAACGCTCATAGTAGCTCTTTTGGCAATAGCATCATCGCTTACGTCGAGTGCACAGCAGTTGCAGGCCACATTGTCGCATTATACGATAGAAAACGGCCTGTGCTCGAATACCATATCCCACTTGGCACAAGACGACTATGGCTATATCTGGATTTCAACATGGAACGGACTGTCGCGCTTCGACGGTTATGAGTTCTATAATTATCAGACGGGTGCAGGCAGTCACATCCCCAATCTGCACAACCGCGTCAAAGACATCTCCATCGATAACATGCAGAATATCTGGATGCAGATGTACGACGGGCGCGTGTTTGTCGTGAAGCGTTCCATAGACACCATTATCAATCCCTTTGAAGAAATCAGCGGCAGCGAAGACTTCCGCACGAACGATCCCATCACCGTGACCAGCATCGGCGAAGTCATTGTCAACGTGACCGATGTGGGACTCTACAAGATGAGTGTAGGGCAGGACCATATTCAGGCACAGCTGATTACAACCAATGGATTGCATGTGACCTCGATGGCCGAAGGCTATCAAAACGATATCTGGCTGGGCACAGACAAGGGTGTGCATCGCATGGATGTCTCTAACCTCACGGTAGAGCAGAAAGGCTATTTTCTGGACCAGGAAATCACCAAACTCTATTCGAACGGATATAATATCTTCGTCGGAACAAAGTCGGGCAAGATATTGTCGTTCTCGTATGGACAGAATCCTGCCGTCATACGAAGTGGTGGCAGCAGGATTACAGGTCTCTTTGTTGACAGTCACGGACTGGTGTGGTTCTCGGATGCCAATGCTGGTGTAGCACGCATCAAGCCAAACTCGATGGACGAGAAACGCTTCGTGCAACGTGTCGTCGTCCCCGATTATGACGGATTGGGGGCTGAGTTCAACGAAGCTAACGGCTATGTGTGGATGCGCATGTGTAAAGGCGGTTACGGCTACTACAACCGCGAGACTGACGAAGTGGAGTATTTCCATAACGACCCGTCGAACAGTTGGAACCTGTCGAACACGGTGAATGCTCGGTTGGAAATGAACGAGGGCGTCGTTTGGGAGTCAACCAGTCGCAGAGCCTTGGAGAAACTGGAAATCATGAGAAAAGTGATTGACCGTGTGCAAGTCTATCCGGGCGAAGAAAACTCCATGAACAACGAGGTGCGTGCCATGATCTACGATGCCAGCCGACAGCAGTTCATCTTTGCCAACAAGTCGGGCACCATGTTCTTTGTCAACGCCGGACAGGTTGTACAGACGCTGAGCAAAGACAGAAACGGCAATCCCTTAGGCCGCATATACGGCATCTCCCTCGACAGCAAAGGCAACTATTGGGTGAGCTGTAAGGGCGACGGCATTTACAGAATAACTCCTCAGGGCAGTGGTTTCGACATCAAGAACTATCGTCATGACGACAACGACACTTGGTCGATAAACGATGACCGAGCCTATTGCACGGTCGAAGACAAGGATGGGAACATCTGGGTTGCCACCTATGGAGGCGGTGTCAACATCTTGACGAATCCGGATAAAGGAAAGTCGGGATTCCTGAACGTGAAGAACAGCATGCGTAAGTATCCCTACAACTCGCACAGAAAAGTACGCACGTTGGCTCTTGACAGCGACGGAAACGTATGGGCAGGCACGACCGATGGCATTCTGGTGATGTCTTATCACGACAAGAAACTGCTCATCGAGCCCTTGGCAACCTCAAAGACAGACCCCGACAAGATACTGATGTCCAATGATATCGTGTGCATTGCTCAGGACCGGCATGGAGCGATGTGGGTAGGAACGAATGGCGGCGGCTTGGCACACACCGTGGGTAAAGATGCCAACGGTTGCTGGCTCTTTGAGAATTTCGGCTCAAGAGACGGATTGCCCAGCGAAGAAATCAAGAGCCTGGTATTTGATAATCGCGACAACGTGTGGTTCTCAACCGATCACGTGCTGTGTTCCTACGATGTAGACAAAAACATTTTCACCACGTTCTCCTATCTTGAAGGCGTCGATGAGACCATGTGTTCTGAGGGCTCGGCAGTGTGCTTCCCCAATGGCAATATCGTGTTCGGCACGGTGAACGGCTACTATGTGGTTGACCGCACAAAGCTGGTAACAGCAGCCGGTAACCTGCTGAAGCTGAGAATCACCGATTTCTGGCTGAACGATGAGTTGCAGACACCTCGCAAGAACAGTCCTATCAGCTATTATGTTCCTGACAGCAAGTCGGTGGAACTGCCTAACCACAGCGACATTTTCTCCTTCCGTTTTGCCTCGTTGAACTATCAGTTGCAGCATCGCGTACATTATCAATATATGTTGGAAGGCTATGACCATAACTGGCAGAATGCCGACCGCGACCGCATTGCTACCTATGGGAACATCCCTACGGGCAGCTATCGCTTCAAGGTGAAGGCTTTCCTGCTGGAGTCGCCTGAGAAGTACGACATGCGACAGATTGAAGTGGTGGTTCCGCCCTATTTCCTGCTGTCATCTAATGCTATCTGGCTCTATATGATTATGGCCATTGTGCTCGGCATCTGGCTGATGTTCAAGCGCGAGAAACAGTTGGAGAAAGAAGAGAAACTGCGCATGCTGCGCGAGGGACCGCGACAGAAGAAGGTGCAGGTCGTCAACAATGACTTCATGATTTTCCTAAACGAATTCCTTGATATCCACTTCTCTGACCCGATGCTTTCGGTAGAAGAGATGGTGGCAGCCTCTGATCAGGACGAAGCCGAGTTTAACCTGACACTGCGCAAACTGACAGGACAAAGCCCCAAGGAATATGTTCATGAGTTCCGACTGAAGAAGGCTGTAGAGATGATTGAAACAACCGACATGTCGATTGCCGAAGTAGCTTTCAACTGCGGATTTGTAGATCCGGCCACCTTCAACCGGCAGTTCAGTCAGAAGACGGGCTTCACACCTTCAAAATATCGCGACCTGCATAAGAAAATCAAGGGAGTGGAATCTCCCCCTGACACTTAAATATACTATTGGGGACGTGCTCGTTCGATCGGGATACTCATCAATTAACTTGTGAAAACCGGGCAGTCTTCTTTTGCCGATGGCGGGCCATTCGCTCGACGATAGTCGCTTCGCTCTGCGAAGAATCAGCGTAGCATTCACATGCCGATGGATTACAAAGGCGAAGAGCACCCATAACCTGTGATAAAGGAGTTTTCATCACATCACCAGTGCGTCCCCATTTTTCTTTTTCCTAATCAATAATTGATATGTTTTCTGGAATCATTGAAGAATTTGCAACGGTTGTAGCCATCAGGAAAGACCGGGAGAATATCGACTTTACGTTGACCTGCTCTTTTGTCTGCGAACTGACAATTGACCAAAGTGTTGCCCATAACGGCGTGTGCCTGACTGTTGTCAGTATTGAGCCGGCCACAGCCAATCGCCCGGCCTGTTATACGGTAACGGCGATGAAGGAAACGCTCGACCGTTCGAATCTCGGCCTGCTCAAAGTGGGCGATAAGGTCAATGTGGAGCGCTCCATGCTGATGAACGGTCGGCTGGACGGCCATATCGTGCAAGGACATGTAGACCAGACGGCCACCTGTGTTGATGTTCAGGATGCCGACGGCTCAACCTATTTTACGTTCAGCTACCCCTACGATGCCGAGATGGTACGCCACGGATATTTCACTGTCGACAAAGGTTCTGTAACGGTCAATGGTGTCAGCCTTACCGTCTGCCGTCCCACACGCGACACCTTCCAAGTGGCCATCATACCCTATACTTTTGAACATACCAATTTCTGTGATATCCACATTGGCACGGTTGTGAATATCGAGTTCGACATCATTGGCAAGTATATTGCCCGTATGCAGCAACTGTAAGCCCATCCAGGCATGAAGATACAGGATCTGTCAACGCTCTATGCCCATCTGCCTCAGGTGGCAGCATTCGACAAACTGCTGCGGCAGAAGCATCCACAAGTGATTCGCCTGCGCGGACTGATAGCCTCCAGTGCCCCTTTGTTGCTGAGTGCCTTGTCGGCCAAGAGGGACGGGCTGATGCTGATTGTGATGAACGATGAGGAAGAGGCAGGTTATTTCTATCACGACCTGACGCAGCTGATGGGGGATGAGCAAGTGCTCTATTTCCCGTCGTCCTATCGTCGTGCCATCAAGTATGCGCAGAAAGATGCGGCTAACGAGATTCTGCGTACCGAAGTACTTGCCAAGTTGGATCAGGGAACGGTGCGCTACGTGGTCACTCATCCGGAGGCTGTTGCTGAAATGGTGGTCACCAAGAAAAACTTGGAGACACGCACCTTGTCCTTAGAGCAGGAGCAGACGATAAGCGTCGACGATGTCATCAGCCAGTTGCGCTCTTTGGGCTTTCGCGAGGTCGACTATGTCTATGAGCCCGGTCAGTTTGCTCTGCGTGGCAGCATTCTCGATGTGTTTTCCTTCAGTCATGAGTATCCTTTCCGCATTGATTTCTTTGGTGATGATATAGATTCTATCCGCACGTTTGAGGTTGAAGACCAGCTGTCGCGTGAGCGTTGCCGGCAGGTCAGCATCGTGCCGGAGCTATCTGCCGTTGAGGAGAAAGAATCCCTGTTCCGCTATCTGCCCAGCGATACCGTTTTGCTGTTCAAGAACTATCGGTATGTGCGCGAAATGATTGACCGCACCTATCAGGAAGGCTTCTCTTCCCAGGCCATGACGGAGCGTCTGGAGGTAGCTACCGAAATGGAACGTGAGGAGATAGAGCGCGAAATGCGCCGCGAGACACAGATCATAACAGGTTCGCAGTTCCTTGCAGACAGCGAGTCTTTCCGTCGCATCGAGCTGCAGAGTGCTCCCAACGACGAGGACAGCATATCAACGAAAACAGCCGAAGCGGCTAAGACTGGGCAAGCCACGATCAGGTTCAACATCGTTCCGCAGCCCCTCTTCCATAAGAACTTCGAACTGCTGCAAAAGACTTTCGAGGACTATCAGCTGCAGGGCTATCACCTCTATATCTTGGCTGACAGTCAGAAGCAGCAGGAGCGTCTGCATGAAATCCTGGCCTCTATGTCTGGGGAACAGTCAGATGCCGGTTCTGCTTCTTCCAAACAGTTTTTTGTTTCTGTCGACAAGACCCTTCATGAGGGCTTCGTCGACGAGGATCTGCGTGTCTGTTTCTTCACCGATCATCAGATTTTCGACCGTTTCCATAAGTACAACCTGAAGAGCGACAAGGCCCGTAGCGGCAAGGTCGCCCTGACGCTGAAGGAGATTCAGCAGTTCGAGATTGGCGACTATGTGGTTCATGTGGACCACGGCATCGGCAAGTTCATGGGACTTGTCCGCATGCCTATCACCACAGCCACCGGGCAACAGGCTTATCAGGAGATGATCAAGATACAGTATCAGCATGGCGACAGCATCTATGTGTCTATCCATTCGCTCTATAAGGTATCGAAATACAAGGCTCAGGACAACGGTCAGCCACCGCGTATGTCGTTCCTTGGCACAGGACAGTGGGAGCGACTGAAGGAGCGCACCAAGAAACACATCAAGGACATTGCGCGCGACCTGATTCGTCTCTACTCCAAGCGTCGCACGCAGCGCGGCTTCGCCTTCAGCCACGACACCTACATGCAGCACGAGCTTGAGGCCTCGTTCCTCTATGAAGATACGCCAGACCAGTTGAAGGCCACGCAGGACGTGAAAGCCGATATGGAGACGGCACGGCCCATGGACCGTCTGGTCTGCGGCGATGTGGGCTTCGGTAAGACCGAGGTGGCCGTGCGTGCAGCCTTCAAGGCAGCTGTCGACGGCAAGCAGGTGGCCGTACTTGTGCCTACCACGGTGCTGGCCTATCAGCACTTCCGCACGTTCTCGGGCCGTTTGAAAGACATGCCCGTAAAGGTCGATTACCTCACTCGAGCCCGGACGGCGAAGCAGACCACTGCTCTCTTGAAAGAGCTTGAAGAAGGCAAGATAGACATTCTGATAGGCACCCAGAAACTCATTGGCAAGAATGTGAAGTTCAAGGACCTGGGCCTGCTAATCATCGACGAGGAACAGAAGTTCGGCGTTGCTGCCAAGGAGAAGCTGCGCCAGCTGAAGACCAATGTCGACACGCTCACCATGTCGGCCACTCCCATTCCGCGCACCCTGCAGTTCTCGCTCCTCGGGGCTCGCGACCTCAGCGTCATTCAGACACCACCGCCCAACCGCTATCCCATTCAGACCGAGATACACACGTTCTCTCCTGAGATTGTTGTCGATGCCGTCAACTTCGAGATGTCGCGCAACGGACAGGTGTACTTCGTCAACAACCGCATCAGCGACCTGCCCCATTTGGCAGAGATGATTCAGAAGTATATTCCCGATGCACGCATTGCCGTCGGGCACGGACAGATGAAGCCCGAAGAGCTGGAGGACATCGTGTTGGGATTTTCCAATTACGACTACGATGTGCTGCTGTCCACCACTATCGTAGAGAATGGCATCGATATTCCCAATGCCAACACCATTATCATCAATGGTGCCCATAATTTCGGCCTCTCCGACTTGCATCAGATGCGCGGTCGTGTGGGTCGCGGCAACCGCAAGGCCTTCTGCTATCTGCTCGCTCCGCCGCTGTCCGCTCTTCCTGCTGACTCTCGCCGCCGCCTTGAGGCACTTGAGAACTTCAGCGGACTGGGTTCAGGCATCAATATCGCCATGCAAGACCTCGACATCCGTGGAGCCGGCAACCTGCTTGGAGCCGAACAGAGCGGCTTCATCAGCGACTTGGGCTACGAGACCTACCAGAAAATCTTGAACGAGGCCATGGCGGAGCTGAGGAACGAGGAACAGACTCTCCCCCAGCCCCTCCCTGTGAGTGAGGGGAGTGGTCACTCTCAAGGCGACGGTGGAGCGAATGGTCTAACTACTCCTGGGCTGGGGGAGAGTCTACTTTTTGTCGCTGACTGCATCCTTGAAAGCGATCTGCAGATGTACTTCCCCGACCAGTATGTGCCCAGCGATTCTGAGCGTATGCTGCTCTATCGCGAACTCGACCATATTCGCGACGATAAGGAACTGGAAGCCTATCGCAGCCGTCTGCAGGACCGCTTCGGCCCCATTCCCCATGTTGCTGAAGAGCTGTTGCAGGTGGTGCGCCTGCGCCGCATCGGCATGAATCTCGGTTGCGAGAAAATCCTGTTGAAGCAGGGCCGCATGTTCATGTTCTTCGTCAGCAACGACCGCAGTCCCTTCTATCAGAGCGCAGCCTTCGGACGATTGCTCGACTATGCTGCCGCCAACGTGCGCCGCTGCAATCTCCGCGAGCAGCAGGGCAAGCGTTCCATGGTTGTCAGCGACGTGCCCACCGTGGAAGAAGCCGTGCGTGTGCTTATGGTGATAAGTCGGTAGTCTGCCATTTTGTCTTTCTATTCTGTCAATTTGTCTTTCTTTTTCGTGTTGGCATTGTTGTTGCATAAATGTAAGTGAGCGCAGCCGAAAGGGAGCGCAAGAGAGAATAAACATTTTAACAACAACAAATAAAACAAACATTAGGAGGACAAAATTATGACACCAATGATGAGACGTAACGCAGCTTGGCTGCCCAGTGTTTTCAACGATTTCTTTGATACCGAATTCATGCCGAAGGCAAACGCCACCGCTCCGGCCATCAACGTGAAAGAGAGCGACAAGGGCTACACCGTAGAACTGGCTGCTCCGGGCATGACCAAAGAAGACTTCAATGTTCACATCAACGATGAGGGCAACCTGATCATCAAGATGGAACAGAAACAGGAGAAAAAGGAGGAGGACAAGTCTACTCGCTACCTGCGCCGCGAGTTCTCTTACACCAAGTTCGAGCAGACGCTGCTCTTGCCTGACGACGTGAAGAAGGATGGCATCTCGGCCCGTGTGGAGAACGGCGTGCTGACCGTCGAACTGCCCAAGGTGGTAGAAGAGAAGGTGAAGGTGAGCCGCCAGATCGAGATTGGATAAGCAGTCTGAGTAAACGACTCTTTAAGTAAGAGAGAAAAACTTCAAGAATGCTTTTTAGTAAGAAAGCCACAGATTCCCAAAAGATCTGTGGCTTTCTTCGTTATGATTATTCGCCTGTTGGCTTTTGTTGCGGTTATTCGCCAGCCGGCTTTCGCATGCCGTTGTTTTGTTTCAGCTCCTCAATCATCTGGTCGAGTTTGTGCAGTTCACGCGGAATGCGGATGTTCTGTGGGCAGTGGGGCTCGCACTGTCCGCAGCCTATGCAGTGGTCGGCCTGTCGCGAGCGAGGCACCGATCGGTCCAGGCTGATCAGGTATTTGCGGCGGTTCTCGCGGTATTCCTTGTCGCCCCGGTCGCGCGGCAGGATGCCCTCGTTCTTACATTTATTATAATGTACGAAGATGCCGGGAATATCCACACCGTAGGGGCAGGGCATGCAGTACTTGCAGTCGTTGCAGGGTATGTTCTCCAGTCCGAAAATCTTCTTGGCCACATCGCCGTGCAGGTATTCCATCTCCTCGTCGCTCAGTGGCACGAGCGGACAGTAGCTCAGCAGGTTGTCTTTCAGGTGCTCCATATAGGTCATGCCGCTCAGCACGGTGAGTACGCCTTCGGGTGTACCGGCATAGCGGAAGGCCCATGAGGCCACGCTGCGCTGTGGGTCGCGCTGCTTCAGTTCGTTCACCAGATACTGCGGCAAGTTGGCCAGTCGGCCGCCGAGTAGCGGTTCCATGATGACAGCAGGTATGCCGCGCTTCTGCAGCTCGTCGTACAGGTAGCGGGCATCGGTGTTTCGCTTGTTGATCTCGTCGGCGAAGTCCCAGTCCAGGTAGTTCAGTTCTATCTGCACAAAGTCCCAGTGATACTGGTCGTTCATGGAGAGCAGCCAGTCGAACACTTTGATATCGCCGTGATAGGAGAAGCCCAGGTTGCGTATGCGTCCGGCCTCGCGCTCCTTCAGCAGATAGTCTATGATGCCGTTGTCTATGTAGCGCTGGTTGAACTCGTCCATGCCGCCACCGCCCACGCTGTGCAGCAGGTAGTAGTCTATGTAGTCCACCTGCAGTTCCTTCAGCGAGTTGTGGTACATCTCAATCGACTTCTCTTTGCTCCAGAACTGGCGGTTGAAGTTCGACAGCTTGGTGGCCACCACATATTCGCTGCGCTTATGGCGGCTCAGGGCTATGCCTGTGCAGCGTTCCGACAGGCCTTTGCAGTAGACGGGCGACGTGTCGAAATAGTTCAGGCCGTGCTCAATGGCATAGTCCACCTGTCGGTTGATCATGTCCTGGTCGAACTCGTCGGCATTGTCCACCTTCGTCGGCAGACGCATCATGCCGTAGCCCAGCAGCGATACGTCCTCGCCCTTCCGGTTTTTGCGATAGGTCATCTGGCCCGTGGGCGGCTCCACCTGTTTCTTGTATTCCTCGGCAGCCTTCTGTTCGGGCTTCTTGCCCGTGCAGGCAGCCACAAGGGTAGCGGCTGTGCCGGCTCCCATGTATTTTAGAAAAGAACGTCTATCCATAATTTTATATCTTCTTGTGTACTTCGTGTCCCTCGACGATGATGGCCGAGAAGGGACGGGCAGGACATACATATTCGCAGGCACCGCAGCCTATGCAGGCCTGTTCGTTCACGGCCGGCACATAGGCCGACTCCTCATCGTCGGGGTCAGAGGGCACCATCTCGATAGCTCCGGCAGGGCAGTGACGGGCGCAGTTGCCACACTCCACACCGTCGGTCAGCGGCACGCAGTTCTCTTTGATCCATACCGCGTGGCCTATCTGTATGCTCGACTTTTCCTCGTGGTCGATGGGCTGTATGGCACCTGCCGGACATACCTGTGAACAGCGCGTGCACTCGGGGCGGCAGTGGCCGCGCTCATAGCTCATCACGGGTTGCATCAGGTGCATCAGGTCGGTCGAGGGGCGCAGCACGTCGTTGGGACATTCGCTGATGCAGAGCTGGCAGCCCGTGCAGCGCAGGGCCATGTTCTGTGCCGAGAGCGAGCCCGGCGGTGTGAGTGGTGTCTGTCGTTTGGGTGCCACTTTCTCCGCCAGATCGGTATAGCCGCCGTCGAACACCTTGTCTTTCTCCTGTGCGATGGCTGCTGTAGCCAGTAGGGCAGAGGAGAGAAGGAAGGAACGCTTGGAGGGGTCGACAGGGGAGCTGGGTTTGCTAGTTGCAATGGAGTACTTCAGCGCCCCGAACTTGCAGCTCTCCAGACAATCGCCGCACACCACGCAGCGCGAGTAGTCCACCGTGTGGCTCTTGTAGTCGATGCAGGCGGCTTTGCAGTTCTTCGAGCAGAGCGAGCAGTTACGGCATTTGTTCTTGTCGAACTGAATCTTCAGCAGCGAGAAGCGCGACAGGAAAGAAAGAACAGTTCCTACAGGACAAATGGTGTTGCAGTAGGTGCGGCCACCCCGCCAGGCCAAGACAAACAGGGCGACTAGCGTCACGGCGGCGATGATGAGCACGGGCAGCGACTTCATCCATACGTCGACCGAGTAGAAAGCGTAGCTCTCGTAGTGTTCGGCAATGCCGGCCAGCACGTTGTTGCCCAGCTTCCAGAGAGGCTGGAACAGCATGGTTGCAATGCGGCCGAAGGCACTATAGGGAGCCAGCAACTGCACCAGCGAACTGGCTCCAGCCGCCAGGGCCACGATGAACACGCCGAGCATGCCGTAGCGCAGCCAGCGCTTCTCAGGCGAGTAGCTGTAGCGGTTCTTCTTCGCCTTCCTGCCCCACTGTGCAAAGATGTCCTGCAGGATGCCCAGCGGACAGATGACCGAGCAGTAGATGCGCCCGAAGACGAGCGTCAGCACGACGAGCAGGGCGATGACCACGACGTTCAGGGCCAGCACGGCTTCCAGTGCCTGCATCTTGGCCATCCACGCCAGCCAGTGATGGGCTGTTCCCGTGAAGTCGAGGAATAGCAACGACAGTCCGATGAAGACGATGGTTGCCAGGGTGATTCTGATTTTTTTTAGCATATATGGTTATTTGTTTGGTTTCACTATCCAGATGCTCACTTCGTAGAGCAGCCAAATGGGCAGCGCCACTACGATGAGCGTGAAAGCATCGGTAGTGGGCGTGATGATGGCCGATACCATGAGGATGGCCACGATGGCATGCCGGCGATACTGTGACATAAGTTCCCGGTTGATGAGGCCCAATTTGCCTAAAATAGCGCAGACAACCGGCAGTTCGAACACCGCTCCCATTACGAAGCTCATGCCGATGAGCGTGTCTATATAGCTCTGCAGCGTCAGCATGTTTGCCACATCGGGGCTTACCTGATAGGTGCCCAGAAAGCGTACCGTGAGCGGAAAGATAATCAAATAGTCTACCAACGTGCCCAGCAGGAACATGGCATAGGCCGAAACGGCAATCCATTGGGCGGCGCGCCGCTCGTTCTGGTAGAGGCCCGGGGCGATGAAACCGAAAAGTTGGTAGAGTACATAGGGCGAAGCCAGCAGCAATCCCGCGTAGACGGCCACGCGCATGTGGGTCATGAACTGTTCCGTCAGTCCTGTGTTCATCAGACTGATTTGGAAACCTTCGTCGATGCCCAGCAGCCTGTAGCTGATGAAATCGCTCGACCGTGGAGCCAGCACCACGCTGAACAGCCAGTCTTTCATGCAGAAAGCGGCGACGGCAGCCAGCACAACCACCAGCAGCGAGCGCAGAATGACGCTGCGCAACTCGTCGAGATGCTCCCAGAAGGTGGCCTGTTCGCTCATGCCTCTGCCTTTGAGTCTGCTTCGGCCGGTGCTTTTGTCTCTTTCGTCAGCTCGTTGCCGCTCATGCCGTCCTTGAAGCTCTTCACGCCTTTGCCCAGTCCGTTCATCAATTCAGGAATCTTCTTTCCACCGAAAAGCAATAGTACCACAAGGGCGATGATGATAACCTCGTTGAGGCCGAGGCCACCAATTAATAATAGGTTTACGTACATATTTATATTATAGTGATTGTCTTGTTTTAGAATTCTGCTTGCAAACTTACGGAAAAAAAGTGAGAAAACGTCGGTTTGGGCGAAAAAAATATTATCTCAAGTCTCGATTGATATGATTTTACGTGATGGACTATATTGAACTGTTTTACAAACTCGTCGACTTTGTTGAACAAACTCGTCGACTTTGTTGGACAAACTCGTCGACTTTGTAAAATGGTTGAAGTTGAAGGTCCAGCAGTTTAAACACTAACAAAAGTATAAAATCGCGAAATATTGCTTGTGTTTCGTGATTTTTTTGTAATTTTGCGGCCGAATTCGAATTTAAAATTGTTTTTTAGGAATGAACATTTCTTATAAATGGCTGAAGGAGTATGTTGACTTCGAACTTACGCCGCAGCAGGTGTGCGACGCACTGACCTCTACGGGACTTGAAGTTGATGCTCTGGAGGAAGTACAGACCATTCGTGGTGGTCTGAAAGGGCTGTATGTGGGCAAGGTGCTCACTTGCGAGGCCCATCCCAACAGCGACCATCTGCACGTGACGACCGTCGACCTGGGCAAGGGCGAGCCTTCGCAGATAGTATGCGGTGCGCCCAACGTGGCTGCCGGTCAGAAGGTCATCGTGGCTGATCTGGGATGTGTGCTCTACGATGGCGATAATGAGTTCGTAATCAAGAAGTCGAAACTGCGCGGCGTGGAGTCGTGCGGCATGATTTGTGCCGAAGATGAAATTGGCGTGGGCACCAGCCACGATGGAATCATCGTGCTGCCCGACGATGCTGTGGTGGGTACTCCTGCTGCAGAGTATTACCATCTGGAGAGCGACTGGCTCATCGAGGTCGACATCACCGCCAACCGTGCCGACGGTCTTTCGCACTGGGGCGTGGCCCGCGACCTCTATGCCTGGCTGAAACAGCGCCAGGCCGAAGGGCTCATCAGCTACGAGCCCCGTCTGCATCGCCCCGTGGCCGACGGTTTCTCCGTCGACAATCACGACCTACCCATTGAGGTGGAGATTGAGAATACCGAGGCCTGTAAGCGCTATGCCTGCGTGAGCATCACCGACTGCGAGGTGAAAGAAAGCCCCGACTGGCTGAAGAACAAACTGACAACCATCGGCCTGCGTCCTATCAATAATATCGTGGACATCACGAACTATATCATGATGGCCTACGGTCAGCCCCTGCACTGCTTCGATGCCGACATGGTGAAGGGTCACAAGATTGTGGTGAAGACGATGCCCGAGGGTACGCCCTTCGTGACGCTCGACGGCGTGGAGCACAAACTCTCCGACCGCGACCTGGCCATCTGCAACGCTGAGGAGCCCATGTGCATCGCCGGCGTGTTTGGCGGCAAGGGCAGCGGCACCTACGAGACCACGAAGAACGTGGTGCTTGAGTCGGCCTACTTCCATCCCACGTGGATTCGCAAGTCGGCCCGTCGACATGGTCTGTCGACCGATGCGTCGTTCCGTTTCGAGCGAGGCATCGACCCCAATGGCGTCATCTATGCCCTGCAGCAGGCAGCACTGCTCTGCAAGGAACTGGCAGGTGGTAAGGTGTCGATGGACATTTGCGACGTATATCCTGAGAAAATGGAAAATGCGAAGGTTGACCTGAAATACAACTATGTTGACTCGCTCATCGGCAAACAGATTCCTGCCGAGACGGTGAAGAACATCTGCCGGTCGCTGGAGATGAAGATCCTCAGCGAAAATGCTGAGGGACTGCAGCTTGAAGTGCCGGCCTATCGCGTGGACGTGCAGCGCCCCTGCGACGTGGTCGAGGACATCCTGCGCATCTACGGATATAATAATGTGGAGATTCCCACACAGTTGAAGTCGAGCCTTGTCATCAAAGGCGAGGAAGACCGCAAGCACAAGCTGCAGAACCTAGTGTCGGAGCAGCTGGTGGGTGCCGGCTTCAATGAGATCCTGAACAACTCGTTGACAAAGACGGCCTACTACAGACCCTCCCCCCAGCCCCTCCCTGTGAGGGAGGGGAGTTTGTACTCTCAGGACGGAAATGCAGTGGAAGGTCAGCCTACTCCCCTCCCTCACAGGGAGGGGTTGGGGGGAGAGTCCCTTGTTCGCATCATGAACCCCCTCAGCAGCGATCTCGGCGTGATGCGCCAGACGCTTCTCTACGGTGGACTGGAGAGCATTGAGCACAACGTGAAGCGCAAGGCGCAGAACCTGCGTTTCTTCGAGTTCGGCAACTGCTACTTCTTCGACCCCGAGCGGCAGAACGAGGACAACCCCATGCAGGCCTACAAGGAAGAGAACTACCTGGGCCTTTGGGTGACAGGCAAGCGCGTGGAAGGCTCATGGGCTCACCCCAACGAGGACAGCACCTACTATGAACTGGCTGCCTACGTGCAGAACATTCTGCAGCGCATCGGCCTGAAGCAAGGCATGCTGGTGACGAAGAAGTTGGAGAATCCTAACTTCTCGGCTGGCCTCTTGATGGAGAACCGCGGCGGCAAGAAGCTCATCGAGGTGGGCATCCTCTCGAAGAAACTGCTGAAGCAGTTCGACCTGCAGCAGCCCGTCTACTTTGCCGAATTGAACTGGACGCAGCTGATGAAGGCCACGAAGAAGAACGAGATTACCTACACCGAAATCTCAAAGCATCCGGCCGTCAGCCGCGACCTCGCCCTGCTGGTCGACAACGCTGTAGAGTTCGCCCAGATTGAGCAGATAGCCCGTCAGACGGAGAAGAAGCTGCTGAAGCGCGTGGAACTCTTCGATGTCTACGAGGGCGACAAACTGCCTCAGGGCAAGAAGTCGTATGCCGTCAACTTCATCCTGCAAGACACGGAGAAGACCATGAACGACAAGCAGATTGATGCCGTGATGCAGAAGCTCATCGCTAACCTGAAGAAGCAGTTGGGCGCAGAGCTGAGGTAACTATCAGAGTATTCAGATTATTCTGAGTAATCTGAGTATTCTGAATAATCCGAGTATTCAGAGTAATCTGAGTATTCCGACCAATTCGAATAATTAAATAACGAAAAATAAAATAAACCAATGGGAAGAGCATTTGAATATCGTAAAGCTACGAAGCTGAAGAGATGGGGCCACATGGCCAAGACATTTACCAAGATTGGCAAGCAGATCGCTATTGCCGTGAAGGCAGGCGGACCTGAGCCAGAGAACAACCCTGCACTGCGTGCCTGCATTGCCAACGCCAAGCGCGAGAACATGCCGAAGGACAACATTGAGCGTGCCATCAAGAACGCTATGGGCAAGGACCAGAGCGACTACAAGGAAGTGACCTACGAGGGATATGGCCCTCACGGAGTGGCTATCTTCGTAGAGACACTGACTGACAACACCACCCGTACTGTGGGCGATGTTCGCTCGGTGTTCAACAAGTTCAATGGCAATCTGGGCACACAGGGCTCGCTGTCGTTCCTCTTCGACCACAAGGCCGTGTTCACCTTCAAGAAGAAGGACGGTCTGGATATGGACGAGATGATCCTTGACCTCATTGACTACGGTGTGGAAGATGAGTACGACGAGGACGAGGAGGAGCAGAGCATCACCATCTATGGCGACCCCTCATCGTTCAGTGCCATCCAGAAGCACTTGGAGGAGAATGGCTTTGAGGTGACAGGTGCTGAGTTCACTCGCATCCCCAACGACCTGAAAGACGTTACGGCCGAGCAGCGCGAGGCTATCGACAAGATGGTGGAGCGCCTGGAGGACTTCGACGACGTGCAGACCGTCTACACCAACATGAAGCCCGAGGAGGAGTAATCGGAAAGAGAGCCTTTTGGCATTCGTTATAGCTATGTCGCAGATATCTTATGTATTTGCGGCATAGTTTTTTGTGTTTAGTTGAATTGTTTTGTAATTTAGTCAAAATTAACGATTCATTAGCTGATTTTTTACTTTTGTTGTTTAATTTTGCACTATTAAACAATGGCGCTGTCGGCCAAACGGCCCAGTCGGTTGCGCCATCAGAATTTATTGGGCCAAAAACAAACAAAATAACCTTTTAAAACAAACAATTATGAAAAAGTTATTTCTTCTCGCAGGCATGGCCTTTGTGCTCGCTTCGTGTACTACAACCATCAAGACGGCTAAAACTGCCGACGCTCCCGCAACACTGTTGTCTGCAACAATCGCTGACCTGGAAGTAAGCCCCAAGCGTGTAGTGGTTAACTATAAGCCCACATCAGAGGAGCAGCGCGGTGGTCTGGAGAACGCTAAGCATGCTGCTGAACAGAAAGCTTTGGAACAGGGTAATGACGATGTGCTGGTAAATGCCGAGTACACTATTAAGATGACGAATAACTGGATTTTCGGTAAGTCTATCGATTTGATCACCGTCAGTGGTCATCCCGCAAAATATAAGAACTATCGTTCGGTGAACGATTCAGTATGGTGCAACCCCTTCTTCCGTGCTGGCTATCAGAACGGTGTAAAGACCACAAGCGGCGGTTTCCTGAAAGGTCTGCTTAAATAAGTAAAGGAGGTCAACGACTATGAAGAAAGCACTTTCGCTTTTCTTGCTCGCAGTACTGATGATGCTTTCGTCTTGCTCAACGCTGATGAAGACAGCCAAGACGGCAGATGCATCTTCAGATATCAAGAGCGTTACCGTGGCCGACCTGACAGTGAGTGAACAGCGAGTGACAGCAACCATCGACCACGTGAGCAAAGACTTGCGCCGCGGTGGAGAGAACAACGTGAAACGCGCCGTAGAGGCCAAGGCACTGGAGATGGGCGGCAATGCCGACGTGTTGCTTGACCCGCTCTATGTGGTGTCGAAGAAGCGTGGACTGTTTGGTTCGAAAATCAGTTCTATCTCCGTGAGTGGACGTCCGGCATTCTACAAGAATTTCCGTACGCTCAATGACTCGGTGTGGAACAACCCCGCATTCCGTGGCTTAGCGCCTATTGTCATCAAGAAGTCTGCTTCCAGTTATGGCAAGTATGGCTCATTAACGCCGCAGATGCTGGGTGCTAAAGAGAAGACACCCGCTTTCCGCAAAAAGGGTTGGCACGGCTATTATGACCTGTATTATGGAATGGGACAAGACGATGGCTCTATCTATCACAGCATCAACTCTTCGTTCATGATGACAGCCTCCTTCGGCTATCAGTTCGGTCCTTATTTCTATCTGGGACTGGGAACGGGTTACGGCTCATTCTCGTTAAAAGACGTTGATGACAGCTATAAGATTGTTCCCGTTTTCTATAACTTGCGTTTCAATACCTCACGAGAGGCCAATACATGGTTTATCGATCTGAAATTTGGAACAGCTGTTCCTACAGGCGATATTGTGAAGGATTTGGAAAATACCAGTGCTCCATTGTTCGTCAGTCCGACAATAGGTTACAGCTGGGGCAATCTGGACTTGGGCGTATATGCACTGCACCATGAGTATAGTGGTGAACGTTCTGGTTCTTACTGGTCGCCTTGGTGGGGGTTTAATTGGTATACCAATAAAATTGATTGGAACATCAGTACTTATGGTATCAGGCTGGGACTGCGGTTCTAAGTATTGTGCACACACACTAATTTAAGGTTCAGGGATGGCGGAAAGACCATCCCTGAAACCTATTAATAAATAAGTATATATGGCAACAAAGCATATACAGTATGAAACGGTGGGCACGTGCTCGAAGCTTATTGACGTGACCGCCGACGAGAATGATGTGATTCAGCAGGTGTTCTTTCTGGGTGGCTGTAACGGCAACCTGCAGGGCATCAGCCAACTGGTGAGAGGACAGAAGATTGACGATGTCATCAAGAAAATCGACGGCGTGCGCTGTGGGGCGAAGAACACTTCGTGCCCCGATCAGTTATGCCGCGCATTGGAAAGGCTGAAGAATGCTCCGTTGGAAGGCTGAATTATTGGTAGTCTTCCTTGGTCATTGTGCTCTCAAACAGCACTTTCCCAGGATGCTGCTCTGAATAGTAGGTGTACTTGAAGGTGTAGCCAGCCTCCTTGAAGATGCGGGTGGAGGTCTCGTTCTTCAGTTTCTGCAGGAGCAAGTCGCGCATGGCAGTGGTATTCATAGTGCTGTCGTTGTCCATGCTGCCCATGAAGGTGTAGTTGTAGTGCAGGGTGTGGGTCTCCATCTCGAAGGCACAACTGTCCATCATGATGCACTCGTGAACCTGCATGGGGCAGTTCTTGTCAGAATATTCCTGCATGACGCGCTGGGCGCGCTCTTCCAGCGACTCTTGGCAGGCTGTCAGCAAGAGTATTGCTGTTGTAAATAGAAGGATTTTTCTCATATTGAATGAATTTTTGCCGCAAATGTACATAAAAAAAGCTAAAATGAAGCGAATTTGACTGATTTTTTGTATTTTTGCAACTTAAAGCAGATAAGAACGCATGAACAATATAAGAAATTTCTGTATCATTGCCCATATTGATCACGGTAAGTCGACACTTGCCGACCGATTGTTGGAACGTACCAAGACCATTCAAGTGACTGAGGGACAGATGCTTGATGATATGGACTTGGAACGCGAGCGCGGCATCACCATCAAGAGCCACGCCATCCAGATGGAGTATGAATATAGAGGTGAGGGGCGAGAGGTAACTGGCGAGAAGCCGAGCGATGGCAAGTATGTCTTGAACTTGATAGACACGCCGGGACATGTAGACTTTTCCTACGAGGTGAGCCGTTCGATTGCGGCTTGCGAGGGAGCGTTGCTGGTGGTCGATGCCACACAGGGTGTGCAGGCGCAGACCATTTCGAATCTCTACATGGCTATTGATAATAATCTGGAGATTATCCCCGTCATCAATAAGATTGACATGCCGTCGGCCATGCCCGACGAGGTTGAGGACGAGATTATCGACCTCATAGGCTGCAAGCGTGAGGAGATTATCCGCGCATCGGGCAAAACGGGCGAGGGCGTCGACGATATTCTGAATGCAGTTGTAGAGCGCATTCCGCATCCCGAGGGGGATGAGAATGCTCCGTTGCAGGCCCTGATTTTCGACTCGGTGTTCAACTCGTTCCGTGGCATCATTGCCTATTTCAAGGTGCTGAACGGAAAGATTGCCAAGGGCGACAAAGTGAAATTCTTCAACACCGGCATGGAGTACGAGGCCGACGAGGTGGGCGTGCTGAAGATGGACATGATTCCCCACAAGGAGCTCGGCACGGGCGAGGTGGGCTACATCATCAGCGGTATCAAGGATGCCAAGGAGGTGAAGGTGGGCGATACGATTACCCATGTGGCACGTCCCTGCGACAAAGCCATTGCGGGCTTCCAGGAAGTGAAGCCGATGGTGTTTGCTGGTGTCTATCCCATTGATCCGACGGATTATGAGAACCTGCGTGCCTCGTTGGAAAAACTGCAACTGAACGATGCTTCGCTGACCTTTATGCCTGAGACCTCGATAGCTCTGGGATTCGGCTTCCGTTGTGGTTTCTTGGGATTGCTGCACATGGAGATTGTGCAGGAACGTCTGGACCGTGAGTTCAATATGGATGTGATCACGACAGTGCCCAACGTTACCTATATGTGCTACACGAAGCAAGGCGAGGAAAAAGAGGTGCACAACCCCTCGGGCATGCCCGATACGGTGATGATCGACCATATCGAGGAACCCTATATCCGTGCCAGCATCATTACGGCGGCCGACTTCATCGGGCCAATTATGACGCTCTGCCTGGACAAGCGCGGCGAGCTGATAGACCAGCAATACGTGAGCGGCAACCGCGTAGAGTTGCATTTCATGCTGCCCTTGGGAGAAATCGTGATTGACTTCTATGACAAACTGAAATCGATATCAAAAGGCTATGCCTCGTTCGACTACCATATAGACTCGTTCCGTCCGTCGAAGCTTGTCAAGCTCGACATACTGCTGAATGGCGAACCTGTCGATGCCCTGTCGACATTGACCCATCAAGACAATGCTGTGACGTTCGGTCGCCGCATGTGTGAAAAGCTGAAGGAACTGATTCCGCGTCAGCAGTTCGACATTGCCATTCAGGCAGCCATCGGCGCGAAGATCATTGCACGCGAAACGGTGAAGCAGGTGCGCAAGGACGTGCTGGCCAAGTGTTATGGCGGCGACGTGAGTCGTAAGCGAAAACTGCTGGAGAAGCAGAAGCGAGGCAAGAAACGCATGAAGCAGATAGGCAACGTAGAGGTGCCGCAGAAAGCCTTCCTGGCAGTGCTGAAACTGGACTAAAATTCTTAAGCAATATGGCAAACCTAAGTTTAACAAAGCGCGATGTGGCCCGCGAACTGGCCCGCAGATATAGTACGATGACCCATGACGAGCTCGACATTCTGGAGAGTGTGCTCGTGCCCATGAAGTTTGCAAAAGGTCAGAAAATCCTGAATGAGGGCGAAGTGTGTACGAACATTTACTGGATCGTGAAGGGATTGGTTAGGCAGTATTACTATAAGAACAATAAGGAGCTGACAGAATATATGGCAGTGGAAAATACCATCATGATGAGTATTGAGAGCCTGTTCAAGGAGAAACCCTCTACGCAGATGATGCAGGCACTTGAGCCCACACTGATCTATGCACTGCCTAAGGCGGAACTGGAGGCTGTTGCCATGCGCAGCGTGAACATACAGATTCTCTATCGTAAGATTCTGGAGGAATCGCTGATCATCAGTCAGCAGCGTGCTGATATGATTCGTTTCGAGTCAGCCCGGGACCGTTATCAGCGTTTGGTGAAGAGCAATCCGCAGTTGGTGTTGCGTGCCCCGTTGGTCTATATTGCAAACTATCTGCAGATGACCCCGGAGACGCTGAGCCGCGTGAGAACAGCCGCTTTGATGGAAGGAAAATAGGAATGCCAGAAAATAAATATCAGCGGCTATAAGCCACTAAAAGAAACAGCCACACGGGAAGTGCGGCTGTTTCTTTTGGTAGGTGATGAAGGCGTTACTTGCTCACTTCGTTCTCCTCCTGCATGTCGATGAACTGGCGGTTCTGGTCGTAGAACTCGTACTGCAGGAAGGCAAGTTTCTGGCTGCTGATGATACGGATGCCGAAACCGTATTTCATCTGCCAGCGGCGCTTCAGTGAGAATACTCCTTGATTGATGAATGCTGCAACGTAAGGATGAACGTGCAGTGAGAATCGACGAATGCCAATCTTGTTGACGAGACGGTCAATCTTGCTCTCTAACTGGTCTGTAAACAGGATGCTTGACTTGATTTTGCCTGTGCCGTGACAAGTGGGGCAGTTCTCCTCGACGGCGACATCCATGGCTGGACGTACGCGCTGACGGGTAATCTGCATGAGCCCGAACTTGCTCAGCGGCAGGATGTTGTGGCGTGCGCGGTCTTTCTTCATGTTTTCGCACATGCGCTCATACAGCAGCTGGCGATCCTCGGCAAGGTTCATGTCGATGAAGTCGACGACAATGATGCCTCCCATGTCGCGCAGACGCAACTGGCGTGCCAGTTCGTCGGCAGCACCAAGGTTGGTCTCCAGTGCATTGGCTTCCTGTCCGTTTTCTTTCTTGATGCGCGTTCCACTGTTCACGTCGACGACGTGCATGGCCTCGGTGTGTTCGATGATGAGGTAAGCTCCACGCTTGTAGTTGACGGTGCGTCCGAATCCCGACTTGATTTGCTTGGTAACGCTGAAATTGTCGAAAATGGGCACGTTACCATTGTAAAGTTTCACGATGTCGGCCTTTTCAGGGGCTATCAGTGCGACATAGTCGTGAATCTGATTGAAGATGTCGGGATCGTTGACGTGAATACCGTCGTAGGTGGGGTTGAACAGATCGCGAATCAAAGCGACGCTGCGACTCTGCTCTTCGAACACAAGTTGTGGGCGCTCTGTCGTCTTTTGGACGCGCGTGATGGCATCTTCCCACCGTTTTAAAAGCACTTTCAGTTCCTGGTCGAGCTCGGCAGCACGCTTCCCTTCAGCAACAGTACGTACAATGACTCCGAAGTTTTTCGGCTTCATGCTTTGCACCAGCTGTTTCAGACGACTGCGCTCTTCGCCCTTCTTAATCTTTGAACTGACAGACACTTTGTCGCCAAATGGGATGAGCACCATGTAGCGGCCGGCAAAACTCAGGTCGCAAGTCAGTCGGGGACCCTTGGTGTTGATGGGCTCCTTGACGACTTGTACCAGTACCTCTTGTCCCACCTTCAGCATGTTCTGAATTGTTCCCTCCTTAGGAAGGTCGGGCTGTCGGGTGGCTTTCTGAATGGGGTAGAGCTTTTTTCGGTCGCTGGATACTTGTTTCAAGTATTTCTCATAAGAGCTGAATTGAAGTCCCAAGTCAAGATAGTGCAAGAATGCGTCGCGCTCAGAGCCGACATCCACGAAGCAGGCATTGAGTCCGGGCATGAGCTTACGGACTTTTCCGATGTAGATGTTGCCCACGGCATAGGAGGCAGAACGCGGCTCGTTCTGATATTCCACCAACTGCTTGTCTTCAAGCAGGGCGATGGAAATCTCCTTAGGCTGAACATCGATGATTACTTCGCTTGTCATTTTTGGATTACTTGAATTGGTTTTCAAACAAAAAAGGGTGCACCCCGCATGTCGTGATGCTGTGGTACACTCCTTTCATTCTTTTTTCGTTCAGACATGCAAGTGCTTACTTGCTCTTATGTCTGTTCTTACGCAGACGCTTCTTGCGCTTGTGCGTAGCCATCTTGTGGCCCTTCTTTTTCTTTCCGTTAGGCATAATTTGAAAATTTGTTTGTTGTGAAATTTATTTTGATTGTTATTATCCGATAATTTCGATGGGATCCATGCGCTCAATGAAACTCTTGGCAGGCTTGAATGCCGGAAGATCGTGAGCCTCGATCACCAATGTCGTGTTCTTCGAAATGTTGCGAGCGGTCTTCTGTGCTCTGTGCTTGACAATAAATGTTCCGAAACCACGCAGATAAACGTTCTCTTTGTTGTTGGCAAGGCTGTTGCGAATTTCTTCCATAAAGGCTTCAACAGTAATGGCAACTTCCTTCTTGTTGAGGCCTGTTTGCTCAGCGATATTGGTGACAATTTCTGCTTTCGTCATATTGCGATTTACCTGATAATTTGTGTATATTACTTTTTTCGGACTGCAAAGATACTGTTTTTCAATTAGATACGGAAATTTTGAACGTATTTTTTTGATATTTTATCAACTTATTGGCCATTTATTGGCTATTTTTCGTCAAAATAGTTGGTCAGTTCCTCTTTACAACTTCCAGAATCGTTTGGCAGGTCTTTTAAAATTCTTCCGCTCTCAAGCAGAGTAATGCGCGTTGATATGTCGATGGTGTGTTGAAGATTATGTGAGCTGATGAGGATGGTTGCACCCGTCTCTGCATGGTAGTCGGTAATAAGACTCTTGAGGTGGTTTTGGCTGGAAGGGTCCAGAAAGTTGAACGGTTCGTCTAGTATGACTACTTGCGGATGGCTTACCATGGCAGAAATGATGCCTACTTTCTGTTTGTTGCCGGCTGACAGGTTGCGAATCAGCTTCTTTTGGCCGAACACTTCGCCGCCAGCAAACTTTTCAAAATAAGTGAGCCGGGAAAGCATTTCTTGCTGGCTGATGCCTGAAATTTTTCCTAAGAAGGCAAAATATTCATCGGGTGTCAGATAGTCAATCAGAAATCCGTCGTCGAGATAGGCTCCGGTGGTCAGTTTCCAGTCTTCGCTTTCAGCTGGATTAATGCCGTTGATGGTGAGTTGGCCGTTGTCAGGCTTCAGCAGGTCGAGCATGATGCGAAAAAGCGTGGTCTTGCCGGCACCATTGTTGCCGACAAGACCAAGAATATCACCATCGTTGATTGCAAGCGAAGGAATATCGCAGGCAATGGTCTCTCCAAATTGTTTCTTGAGATTCGATATGCTAATCATAATTCTCCAGTCTCAATTTTCCAGTCTCTTTTTTCAATTGTCCATTCTCAATGGGTTTTTCTCTATTATACCAGCCCCTTTCCGTGGCAGTTCTTGAACTTCTTTCCGCTACCGCAGGGACAGGGATCATTGCGTCCGGGCAGCTTGTCTCTCACGATAGGGGTGCGAGGCTGCTGGGCACGGGTGTCGTTTTGTGCGGCAGCACGCTGTCCTTCGTCCACGAGGCGCTCCTCCTGCGGCTGGGAGCCAGCCTTCTGCTCAGTGTACTGCTGACGGTCGGTGTGCTCTTCAGGAGCGGCCTCCTGCACTTGGTGTATCTCGGGAATAGCTGCGCGGTTCAGAATGCTGACAGTGCGGTTGTTCATGGTGTTCACCATTTCATCGAACAGCTTGACACTCTCCAATTTGAAGATAAGGAGCGGGTCCTTCTGTTCATAGCTGGCGTTCTGTACGGAATGGCGCAATTCGTCGAGTTCGCGCAGATTCTCTTTCCATGCCTCGTCGATGATGTGGAGCAGCGTTTGCTTCTCAAACTGCTTGACAACCGACTTGCATTCTGTGTCGTAGGCCTCTTGCAGGTTGCAGGCAATGTTGTACATGTGGCGACCGTCAGTGATGGGCACCATGATGCGTTCGTACATTTGGCCTTGTGTTTCGTAGACCTGCTTGATGACGGGCCATGCCACTTCCTGAATGCGGTCGGTCTTGCGATTGAAGTTGGCCAGTGCAGCTTGGAAAGCATTCTCGGCCAGGTTCTCGCGATTGCGTCCATTTGTAAACTGCTCTTCGGTGAAGGGAACTTCCATTGCAAACAGGCGGATAAACTCTTCCTTACAGCCTTCGTAGTCGTTGTTCTCAATGATTCTGGAAACACGATCCCAGATGACGTTGGCAATATCCATGCCGATACGCTCGCCCATCAAGGCGTGGCGACGCTTCTCATAGACCACCTTGCGTTGTTTGTTCATCACGTCATCGTATTCCAGCAGGCGCTTACGCACACCGAAGTGATTCTCCTCAACCTTCTTCTGGGCGCGCTCAATGCTCTTTGAAATCATGGGATGCTCAATCATCTCGCCTTCCTTGAAGCCCAAACGGTCCATCACAGAGGCAATGCGCTCGCTGGCGAATAGACGCATCAGTTTGTCTTCCAGCGAAACGTAGAATACAGAACTGCCTGGGTCACCCTGACGACCGGCGCGACCACGCAGCTGACGGTCTACTCGGCGGCTCTCATGACGCTCGGTACCAATGATGGCCAAACCACCGGCAGCTTTCACTTCGGGTGAAAGTTTAATATCCGTACCACGGCCAGCCATGTTGGTTGCGATAGTGACAGCGCCCATACCGTTGCTGTCCTGTTGACCTGCCAGTGCCACAATGTCGGCCTCTTTCTGGTGTAGTTTTGCATTCAGCACCTGATGGGGAATGCCTTCGCGGCGGCCGGTTTCGGGATCCACATACATGTCAAGCATGCGTGAGAGCAATTCAGATATTTCAACCGAAGTGGTACCGATAAGCGTAGGACGGCCTGACTTGCGCATCTTTACGACCTCCTCAATGACAGCCTTGTATTTTTCGCGAGCTGTCTTATACACACGGTCATCCATGTCGTTACGGATAACAGGCTTGTTGGTGGGAATTTCAACCACATCGAGTTTATAGATATCCCAGAACTCGCCAGCCTCGGTTGAAGCAGTACCGGTCATACCAGCCAGCTTATGGTACATGCGGAAGTAGTTCTGCAGGGTGATGGTGGCAAAAGTCTGCGTGGCAGCTTCTACCTTTACATGTTCCTTGGCTTCCACGGCCTGATGCAGACCGTCGCTCCAACGGCGGCCTTCCATAATACGGCCTGTCTGCTCGTCGACAATCTTCACCTCACCGTCGATGACTACGTATTCGTCGTCCTTGTTGAACATGCAGTATGCTTTCAACAACTGCTGAAGTGTGTGTACACGCTCGCTCTGCACGGCATAGTGAGCCATCAGCTCGTCTTTTTTCTCCACACGTTGCTCATCGGTGAGTGTTCTGTCACCTTCGAGAGCTGAGAGCTGACCGGCAATGTCGGGAAGAACGAAGAGTTGCGCATCGTTTACCTGATTGGCCAGCCATGCCGTGCCTTTGTCCGTCAAATCGCATGAGTTCAGTTTCTCGTCGACAACGAAGAACAGAGGTTCTACTGCCTCTGGCATTCGGCGATTGTTGTTCTCCATGTAGATCTCTTCGGTCTTCAGCATGCCCGACTTGATACCATCTTCTGACAGATATTTGATGAGGGGCTTGTTCTTTGGAAGAGCCTTGTGAGAACGGTAGAGAGCCAGAAAACCTTCATCGAGCAGCTCCTGACCGGCTTTCTTGTCACCGCTGTCGGTGAGGCGCTGTCCTTCAGTAATCTTTTGTTTGGCATCAGCCAAGTATTGAGTGGCCAGTTGGCGCTGAACAGCAACGAGACGTTCCACCAATGGCTGATACTCTTCGAACATCTGAACATCGCCCTTAGGTACAGGTCCACTAATAATAAGTGGTGTACGGGCATCGTCGATAAGCACAGAGTCGACCTCGTCGACGATGGCGTAGTTATGGGCGCGCTGCACTAAGTCGGCAGGCGAGATAGCCATGTTGTCGCGCAGGTAGTCGAAACCGAACTCGTTGTTGGTACCGAAAGTAATGTCGGCCATATAAGCACGGCGACGTGCTTCAGAGTTTGGCTGGTGCTTGTCTATACAGTCGACGCTAAGGCCGTGGAACATGTAGAGCGGTCCCATCCACTCAGAGTCACGTTTGGCCAGATAGTCGTTCACGGTCACCACATGTACGCCGTTGCCTGTCAAGGCGTTTAGGAATACAGGGAGGGTGGCAACCAGCGTCTTACCTTCACCTGTGGCCATTTCAGCAATCTTGCCTTGATGGAGCACCGTGCCGCCAAAAAGCTGTACATCGTAATGAACCATTTCCCACTTCAAGTCATTGCCACCTGCAGTCCAGTGGTTGTGATAGATGGCCTTGTCGCCATCAATGGTGATAAAGTCCTTGCGGGGGTCGCCAGCCAACTCGCGGTCGAAGTCGTTTGCCGTAACAATTGTCTCTTCGTTCTCGGCAAAACGGCGGGCAGTGTCCTTAACGATGGCAAACACTTCGGGCATCACCTCGTTGAGGGCCTGCTCGTAGACTTCGAGGGCATCTTTCTCCAGTTTGTCAATCTTGGCAAAGATGTCGGCACGTTCGTCCAGAGGCGTTGACTCGATGGTTGCCTTCAGCCTTTCAATTTCATTTTTCTGTTGTTTGGCTGCAGCCTGTACTTGCTGGCGAATTTCCTGTGTACGCTTGCGCAAATTGTCGTTGCTCAACTTCGTGATTTCAGGATATGCGGCCTTTACTTTCTCTACAAAGGGCTGAATGAGCTTCATGTCGCGTGACGATTTGTCACCGAACAAAGCTTTTAGAATCTTATTGAAATTCATTATCTTATATATTTATATTCTTGTTGATGATGAAATTGCGTGCAAAGTTAGTGCTTTTTTTACACAAATGAGCATAAAAGCCCCATTAATTTAACAATAACTAAGCACAGTTTAAAATAGAGGGGCTACAGAACAGGCATTCGGAGCCCTGATGCGTATTGCTTTGGAAATGGTTGGTGCAATACGGTCGGTGGTGACAGGGGTGACTATTTGCTCAGCCTTTGTGCCGGCTCCATAGAAGATGATAGGGAATGGGATGAAGGAAGCACGTGAAATTTCGTTTTCCTGCGTGTCCTCGTTCAATAATTTCCATCCGGGTGCAGTCTCAATGACCAGATCACCGCATAGTTCGGCATTGAATCCATTTCTGATCTTCCGTAGATGTTCGTTGTTATCGGTTATCAGCTGAAGCGATGTGTACACATTGCGTACACCAGACATCATAGCCAGAAATTCCTGGGCACGACTGGTTGCTTCAGCAAGGCTGATTTTCTTTGTCTCTAACAGCTGGTGATTCAGGTATATCTGATTGCGGAAATAGGCTTCCACATATTTCCCTTGTCCCCAGATAGCCCCAAAGTACATGTTCAGCAGGTTGGCGGTACGGCTCAAATAGAAAGTCCCTGAAGGAATGCGGTACTTCTGGTAGTCGGCCACTTCTTCGTTTCCGTAGCCGGTGCTGGTCAGCACGTATAAAACTTTCCCCTTTCCTATGCGTTCTTCAAAATACTTGATGAGCTTGCCGATTTCATGGTCAATTCGGACGTAGGTGTCCTGCAGCTCCATCTGACATTCTGTCACTGTCAGGTGATTATAGGTACCGGCATAGTAGGTCAGACTCAACAGGTCGGTCACGCGGTCGTTGCCCATGCCGCAGCTTGCCACGCATTGTTGTGCCATTTGGGTGACATCTTCATTGACCAAGGCACTGAGTTTGTATTCTTGGTAGCGGCGGTCGCCTTTGAAGGCATGTTTGAACGGCTGTTGGGGGCCAGTCTGCATGAAGTAGCTGAAATTGCCAACCAAGTCGTTGACAGGTTGCCACGTGATGTCCTGAATTTTACGGCTGGGAGCCTGCAAGGTGTTGTAAGCGTTGGCCCATGCAGGGAAAGTGGTAAAATAATATTGTGAAGAACACCAGTTGCCGCTGATGTCATCCAGCCAGAAAGCACCATCGGCAGCATGACCGGCGGAGAGTACGGCTGCATCGCGGAAAGGCGCTATGGCATAGACAATGCCGCGTCCAGCAGTGCTCACTTTCAGCTCGTCGCCAAGTGTGGAAGTGCAAAGTTGTTTGGGGGAGGTAGCTTCTTTTGTGTTGAGTCCTGGATGTTTACTGTCATCGACACAATAAACGGGACGCAGTGTCTCGCGGTTCAGCCAGCGCTCGCCTGTTATTTTATTATAATAAGGTGTAACTCCAGATGCTAAAGCGGCCATTGCTGATGCTCGGTCGATGGGCGAGAAAGGATAAGATGCATTTGTATAGACAGTACCTTGGCTGAGGAGAAGCCTGAACCCATTGTCGGAATAGAGCGGAAGAAATGCCTCCAGGTAGTCGCTGTTTAGCTGGTCGATAGTGATGCTGACTACCAATTGAGGTGCGTTGCGCAATTCCTGTGCAGATGTTTCTGCCTTGAATCCCAGGACGGCAAGAAGGGTGATGTAGAGATACTTATTTGTCATTTTTCTTGTGAATCCAATAACGTAACAGCAAACATAATGCCACGATTTCTGTTCCCTCGGCATAATCCTGCAAGAACCCTCCTAAGAAGAACAGCAAAATACTGATTAGAAGCACTTGCCAATAATGGGTGCCCTTTCGTTTGGCAACAGCTGGTATGAAAGCAAGTGAAAGAGGGTTAAAGAGTAAAATCTGCAAGTTGGTACTCGTAGTGGGGTGTTCAGAGAAAAACATGATGAACAGCAGACACCCGATGATTCCTGTGGAGAGCATGAAAAGAATGTCAACCCAGATCATGCACTGCTTCTTTTTCCATTCAAGAGCTGTTATGAATAACGTGACAGACAGAAGGAATAAGGCACAGAGAGTAGGGGAGAGTGGGAATCCTTCCTCAATGGCTTGTATGCCGGGCTTGACCAGAGTGCGCCTTTCCTTAACCAACGACTTGTATTCCCCGTTGGCATATACCTGTGCATGGTCAATGTTATGCATCAGGTTCATCGGCAAGAACTCTTGTTGGTGGGAATCTGTTTTGCTATCGGCCTTGAATCCTAGCAGTAAGTCATTGCCGAAGGTGGCCCAAGGATGATGACCGGTAAGTTGGTGAATCATTTCCCTGTAGCTGGGCTTAGTGTCCTCGTTTAAATTCGGTGTGATGGTTCCGTCTAAGTTGCGGATGATAATGTCGCGTGGGCGAGTAGAGCAATTGTCGTAGAAGAAGTTGTAGCGATAGACACGGTTCTCAGGGCGAAGATTGAGTGACAGTGCAAGGGCGATGCGGTCTTTCTCTACGTCGGTCAGGTTCAGTACTTGTTCGTAGACAGCACTGCCCCAGCTCTTATAGTAGTCGCAGAAAGGCTTAAAGGGAACAATACCTAATTCGTAGTCGGTCTTGCCGAGTACAAATCGTGCCACAAAGTGGGGCGCATTGAAATTAAAGACACCCCAGTTGAAAACGAGGTCTTGTCCTGTCCGAAGATTGTGGTATCTAAGGGCCGTATGGCCGTATAAGCTGTATATCTCTTCGTGGGGTGTACACGTAATCAAACCGATTTCCACACTGTCGGTCTTGTAAGAGTCGTCGTCAGCTGCTGTGGCGATGCTGGTAGTAAATAAGGCACAAAATGTCAGCCAAAATGTCCTAAAAAAGATTTCTAATTGTTTCACGATGCAAAATTAATCTATATTTTCCACTTTCAGTGCGATTAGTTCGATTTTTTTTAATAATTTTGCACGCTGATAAAAAATCATATAATGAGCAAAAGAATCTTTTGTGGCGTTTTGGCTTTGGGCCTTATTGTGAGTGCCTATGGCCAAACCAGTTTAAGTTCTCCCTATAGCCAGCATGGTATCGGATGCCTGGCCGACCAATCGCAGGGCTTTAGCCGCGGTATGAATGGTGCGGGTATCGGCTTGCGACAAGGAAATATTGTGAATACGTTGAATCCTGCGTCATACGCTTGTGTCGACTCGTTGACGATGATCTTCGATATGGGTGTTTCCGGTTCGCTTACGAATTACAAGGAAACAGTTGGTGGCGTAACGAAAAGCCTGAACACCAAGAATGCCAGTTTTGACTATGTGGTTGGTGCATTTCGCCTGCGCCGCAATATAGGCATGGCCTTCGGATTACTTCCTTATTCGAATATCGGTTATAAATATATTGCTGCTACCTATCTTGACAAAACAAATGGAGTCATGACTGAGACTCATGAGGGTAGCGGTGGTCTGCATGAAGTCTTTCTGGGTGCAGGATGGCAAGTCCTCGATGAATTGTCTGTGGGCATGAATTTTGGCTATATATGGGGCTCCATGGATAAAAGCGTGACAAGCAGTAGTACGACCTATATCAATTCGCTTGCGCGCACTTATTCAGTGACGGTGAATAGCTATAAGTTGGACTTCGGCGTGCAGTGGCAGACCAGTCTCAGCAAGCTGGATGCACTGACTGTCGGCGCAACGGTGGGTATTGGCCATAAACTGGGTGCCAATCCTGTTCATAGTTTGATCAACGTTAGTAATTCTGTAACAACCAGTGATACTATCAGCAACGGCCTTTCCCTGCCGATGACATACGGACTGGGCGTTGCATGGAGACATGGAATGAATCTGGTTGTTGATGCGGATTTCGTGATGCAGAATTGGGGCAGCCTGGACTTCCCTGGCATAGGAACTGATGGTAAGTATGCCATGCAGAGTAATATTCTGAAAAATCGCTATCAGGTAAATGTCGGTGCAGATTTTGTGCCCGATCCTTTAGCACGGAAGTTGTTGAAGAGGGTGCATTACAAACTTGGCGGCGGATTTTCTACACCTTATTATAATATAGGTGGCAAGGAGGGGCCCAAAGACATCAGCGTGTCAGCAGGCTTCGGCATTCCTTTGCAAAACTCATACAACAACCGCTCGATGTTGAATGTAAGTGCCCAATGGGTGCGTACTGCTGCTACAGGCATGATTACGGAGAATACGTTTCGCATCAACTTAGGCCTCACGTTTAATGAGCGATGGTTCGCCAAGTGGAAAATTAATTAATGGCAGTGTCTGATTTCCGATTTCTCTCAATACCGTTTACTTGGGTGGGCATGATGCTTGCCCTTCCTTTGTTTATGGCATGCAGCGAGGTTCATGAACATTTGGCACCTGCTGTCAATCCTGAAGACTCGGTGGCAATGATGACCTCTTATGGCGTAAACACACTGGTGAGCGACTCGGGCGTTATCAAATATCGAATTGTTACAGAGCGATGGGAGGTCAACTCGGCACGTCAGCCGTCTCGTTGGGAGTTCATGAAAGGTGTGTTCTTCGAACAATTCGATGAGAAATTTCATGTTCAAGCCTATGTTCAGGCCGATACGGCATGGTATTACGATCAGCAGCGTCTGTGGAAACTGCGTGGAAGGGTGAATGTGCGTACGATTGACGGTTTGATTTACAATAGTGACGAGTTGTATTGGGATGGCATGAGGCATGAAATCTATTCCTATGCATATTCACGTCTGGTGACTCCAGAGCGTACTTTGGAAGGAACCTATTTCCGCAGTGATGAAAACATGACCCACTATACCGTCACAAATTCGAAAGGCTCTTTCGTGAGTGAAGATATTGATGGCAATCATGCCAATGAGAATGCGACAGCTGAATCTCAAGATACGACAGCTACGCCACCTGTTGTCCGTCCGGTTTCCAGAAGACATGCCGCTTCGAAATAGTACTAATCAGATTTAACATGACAGCTTCCATCATAGGACTTCTCATTTCAATGCTTTTCTCTGCCTTCTTTTCGGGCATGGAGATTGCATTTGTGTCCAGCAATCGCTTGAGGGCGGAGATGGATCGTGAGAAGAACGGACTGTCACAGCGTGCCATTGATTTGTTCTATCAGCATCCTAATAATTTCGTGTCAACGATGTTGGTCGGCAACAATATCTCGCTGGTTGTCTACGGCATTTTATTTGCTCAGATTTTTGATGCCACGTTGTTCTCCGGTCTTGTTGATGGGGCACGTGTCACAGCCGATACCCTCCTCTCCACATTGGTCGTGCTGTTTACCGGCGAGTTTCTTCCCAAGACCTTGTTCAAAAGCAATCCCAACACCATGCTGACCATCTTTGCGCTGCCGGCATGGCTCTGCTATGTTGTTCTTTATCCCATATCGCGTTTTGCAGCACTTCTTTCCAAAGGAATGTTGCGGCTCGTTGGGGTAAGGGTTGGCAAGGAGGCCGACGACAAGGAGTTTACCAGAGTGGATTTGGACTACCTTGTTCAGTCGAGCATTGATAATGCAGAAGATGACGACGATATTGAAGAGGAAGTCCGCATTTTCCAGAATGCGCTTGACTTCAGCGATACGAAAGTGCGCGACTGCATGATTCCCAGAACCGAGATCGACGCAGTAGAGGATACTTGCGATATAGAGCAGTTGAAACAGCGTTTCATCGAAAGCGGACACTCTAAGATAGTGGTCTATCACGAAGATATCGATCATGTTGTGGGCTACATTCATTCGTCGGAAATGTTCCGTAATCCAAAAGACTGGACAAAGAACCTGCGCACCATGATTTTTGTGCCTGAAACCATGGCCGCCAGCAAGATGATGCAGATGTTCCTGTCGCAGAAAAAGTCGCTTGGTGTTGTTGTCGACGAGTTTGGCGGAACGAGCGGACTCGTTGCCCTTGAAGATATCGTTGAGGAGATTTTCGGTGACATTGAAGATGAGCACGACTCAACGAATTATGTTGCAAAGAAGCTGGACAGTGGCGAGTATCTGTTGTCTGCCCGTCTTGAAATAGAAAAAGTCAATGAACTGTTCGACCTTGACTTGCCTGAGAGCGACGAGTACATGACGGTTGGCGGATTGATTCTGCATGAATATCAGAGTTTCCCCAAACTCAACGAAGTTGTAAAAATTGGCTCTTTTGAGTTCAAAATAGTGAAAAATACGGCAACAAAAATTGAACTTGTACGGTTAAAAGTCAGTGATTAAGGTATTTTTTTGAAGAAAAATGCAGTTAATTCACATTTAATTAGTAATTTTGTCGGCTGAATTTGAAATTTAAGAATTAAAAACAAAAAATAAAAGCAACAAATGGCAGCAATTGGAAAAATTAGAAGCTGGGGCCCCACACTGGTATTGGTGATCGGTCTGGCCCTGTTTGCCTTCATCGCTGAGGAGCTGTTCCGCTCTTGCCAGGCAACGAGCAACGAGCAGCGTCAGCAGGTAGGTTCTGTGTTAGGTGAGAAAATCTCTGTACAGGATTTTCAGGCACTTGTCGATGAGTATCAGGAAGTTCTGAAGATTACTCAAGGTCGTGACAATTTCTCTGAGGAAGAACTGAATCGTCTGAAGGATCAGGTTTGGAACGAGTATGTTCAGAACACCATCATTGCGAAAGAGTGTGATAAGCTGGGACTGACCGTGACCGACGAAGAGTTGCAGAACATCTTGATGGAAGGAACTAATCCTACTCTGCTTCGCACTCCGTTTGTCAATCAGCAGACCAACCGCTTCGATGTGACCATCTTGACAAAGTTCTTGAACGATTACAAGAACGTTCAGACCCAGAACCCGCAGATGGCCGAGCAGTATCAGTCGCTGTACAAGTACTGGAAGTATGTAGAGAAGAATCTTCGCACACAGACTCTGGCCATGAAGTATCAGAACCTGTTGGTCGGCTGTCTGCTCTCGAACCCTGTTTCTGCTGAAGCATCTTATGATGATCAGACCATGGAGAGCAGCATCATCCTGGCTTCTGTCCCCTATGCAGATGTCAATGATAATGACGTGAAAGTTGAAGATGCCGACCTGAAGGCAAAGTATAACGAGGAGAAGGAAATGTACAAGCAGGACGTGGAGACACGCGATATCAAGTATGTTTCGTTCCAGGTACTTCCTTCCGATGCCGACCGTCAGGCTTTGATGAGCACCATGCTGGAGGCTCAGAAGAGCCTGCAAGAGGGTGTCGCTCCTGTCGATGTGAACCGCAAGGCTCAGTCGCAGGTGGCCTATGCCGGTCTTTCGGTTACTCGTGCCGCTCTTCCTTCTGACATTGCCGCAAAGGTCGACTCAATGGCTGTTGGCGAGACATCGGCTCCCTTCGAGACCCGTTCCGACAATACCCTGAATGTTGTGAAGCTGTTGGCAAAGAGCCAGATGCCCGACTCCGTTGAGTATCGTATGATTCAGGTTGGCGGCGCTTCTTTGGAGGCAGCCCGTGCAACGGCAGACAGCATCTATCAGGCTTTGAAGGGTGGTGCCGTCTTTGATTCTATTGCCCGTAAGTATGGACAGGACGGCGAGAAGCAGTGGATGACCTCTGCCATGTATCAGAGTTCTCCCGTTCTCGATGCCGATTCCAAGAATTACATCACGGCTATCAACCAGCTGGGTGCTGGCGAGCTGAAGAATCTGGAGCTGACTCAGGGCAACCTGATTCTGCAGGTTACTGCTCGCAAGGCAATGGTCGAGAAATACGACGTGGCTATCGTTAAGCACACCATCGACTTCTCCAAGGAGACCTACTCGAAGGCATATAACGACTTCAGCCAGTATGTCAGCGAGAGCAAGACCATCGAAGCTCTTGAGCAGAATGCACCGAAGTATGGCTTCCGCGTGCTGGAGCGTGCCGACATGGCCAACTATGAGCATAATGTTGCAGGCGTTCGTGGCACTCGCGAGGCTATGAAGTGGATCTTCGATTCTAAGGAGAACGAGGTGTCGCCCCTCTATGAGTGCGGTAATAACGATCACCTGCTGGTTGTTGCACTGACCAAGATTCACCCTGTAGGCTATCGCGACTGGGAGAGCCTGAAGGATGCTCTGACCCAGAAGGTGATGAACGACAAGAAGTTTGACGTGATTGCAGCCAAGTATGCTTCGGCCAAGAGCATCAGCGATGCTGCCGGCCTGGGCGCACATGTCGACACTGTTCCCCAGATCACTTTCTCTGCTCCTGTCTATGTTCAGACCACAGCAGCCAGCGAGCCTGCCTTGAGCGGTGCCGTTGCAGCTACGGCTAAGGATGCCTTCAGCCAGAAGTTGGTGAAGGGCAACCGTGGTGCTTACCTGTTCCAGGTTGTTGACCAGAAGCGTCGCGAAGGTTCAGAGCTCGATGTCAAGAGTCAGGAGCAGATGCTGAAGCAGCGCAGCATGCAGGCTGCCGGTCGCTTCATGCAGGAACTCTACGAGAAGGCCAAGGTGGTTGACAACCGCTACCTGTTCTTCTAAGCCGTTCTTCTCTTAGAATATCTAAGCAGACAAATTTTAAAATACAGAGGCTCACTCCCAATAGTCAGGGAGTGAGCCTTTTTCGTCTCCTTGATATATTTCCCAATAACGAAAAAAGTTTTTCCCAATTTTGCATACACTGCTGTCACTACGACCGTAACAGCCAGATATACTGAGTATCAGCATGATGTATGTATAGTGACAGCAGTGTATGCAAATTTCGGCAAAACATAATCTGCTTAGTTGCTCTGTGAGATAAGTCAACCTCGTAGGTTGTGAACGTAAACCGCTGCTGCAATAAGCGTCATGTTCTGCTCTGGTTTGCGTCATTTCCCGCTCTGATTAATATCTTTTTTCGCTCTGATTTGCTATTAACTGTAGCGAGATTTGACGTAAATCACAGCGAGGCCCAATATTAATTGCAGCAAGATTCGGTATTCATTCCCAAAAGATTTTGGCAGCTAAGTGCATTGAAATGTACGTGATAAAGGTAGAACAAAAAAAACAAACAGCTAAGGAATTCAGAGAAAAAGTTTGGAGTTAACACTATTTTTGTCTACATTTGCATTCCAAAAAATATTTTGTGAATAAGTATGATTAGAGTGGAATCTATAAAACGCATGTGGCTTGTAGCCTGCGTGGTGTTGTTTTGTAATCATGTGATGCTTGCTGGTGGAGAACTCAGTTTGAAAGACATCACTCGCGGAGAATTTCGTGGCGAGCAAATGTCTGCTGTCACCCCCTTGTCCGACGGCGAGTCGTATGCTTGTATTTCTGCTGATGGCAAGCAAATCGTAAGATATTCGTTCCGTACGGGCAAGCAGACTGGCATCCTGTTTGATGCTGCCACGGCTCGCGGCTCGAAGATTGACAGGGTTGAAGGCTATGTGATGAGTCCCGACGGCAAGAACCTGCTTGTACAGACGAAGACGGCTCCCATCTACCGCCGATCGTTTGCTGCTACTTATTATATATATAATATAGGTAACAACAAACTGGAGCCGCTGAGTAATGGCGGACCGCAGCAGACACCAGTATGGAGCCCCGACGGCACGCAGGTTGCCTTTGTTCGTGACAACAATATCTATCTGGTGAAGCTGCTGTATGGCAATGCTGAAAGTCAGGTGACCAAAGATGGAAAGAAGAACGAAGTGATTAACGGTATTCCCGACTGGGTGAACGAGGAGGAGTTCTCTTTCAACTCGTCGATGGTCTTCACGGCCGATTCCCGTCAGATTGTATGGGTGCGCTACGATGAGTCGAAAGTGAAAGAATACGCCATGCCGATGTTCAAGGGATTGAATCCAGCTCGCGAGGAAAATGCCGTCTATCCCGGTGCTTACAAATACAAATATCCGAAGGCAGGCGAAGACAACTCGCAGGTGAAACTGATGAGCTTCGACATCAAGAGCCATCAGACCCGTGAGATTGCCCTCCCCCTGGATGCCGACGGCTATATTCCGCGCATCAAGGCAACGAGCGACGCTTCTAAGGTGGCTGTGTTCACGCTGAACCGCCATCAGGACTGTCTGCGTGTCTACATGGCCAATCCGCTGAGTACGGTTTGCCAGATGGTGATTGAGGACAAGGTGGACAAGTACATCAATGAGAATGTTTTTGCCAATGTGTTGCTGACCGACCAGCATCTGGTGTTGACCAGTGAGCGTAGCGGTTACAACAGTATTTATCTTTACACCCTGAACGGACAACTGCAGCGCACGGTGACGCAGGGCATCGTCACCAGCGTGTATGGCTATGATGAGGCTACCGGCGATCTGTATTTTGCCGCTCTGCCCAATGGCCCCTTGAACCAGAAAGTCTTTGTGTCTCACAAGAACGGAAAGACCGACTGTCTGACACCGAAGGACGGATGGCATACGGCAGTCTTTGCCAAGGATTTGAAGTCGTTCCTCTCCACTTGGAGCGACCTTCAGACCCCGGCTGTGACCACGCTTTGCGCAGTCAGCGGCAAAGTGCTGTCCACTTTGGTTGACAACAGAAAGCTGGTTGAGAAACTGTCTTCCTACGATTTAGGCACGAAAGAACTCTTTTCGTTCACCACTTCAGAGAATGTGGAGTTGAACGGCTGGATGGTGAAGCCTGCCGATTTCAATCCCAACAAGAAATATCCCGTCATCATGTATCAATACGGGGGCCCCGGCTCGCAGGAGGTGGTCAATTCCTGGAACATCGGTATGAGCCGTCAGGGCGGCATTCTGGAACAGTATATGGCCCAGCAGGGCTACATCGTGGTGTGCGTTGACAACCGTGGCACGGGTGGTCGTGGTGCAGAATTTGAAAAATGCACCTATCTGCACTTAGGCGAACTGGAAGCGCGCGACCAGGTTGAGACCGCACTGTGGCTGGGCCGGCAGTCGTTTGTCGATGCCAAGCACATCGGCATGTGGGGCTGGTCGTATGGCGGCTGGAACACGTTGATGTCCATGAGCGAGGGTAGGGCAGTCTTTGCCGCAGGCGTGGCCATTGCCCCTCCCACCTGCTGGCGTTATTACGACACCGTCTACACCGAGCGTTTCATGCGCACTCCGAAGGAGAACGAGGCAGGCTATGATGCCGTCTGTCCGATAGCACGCGCCTCTCAGCTGAGCGGTGCCTTGCTGCTCTGTCACGGCATGGCCGACGATAATGTGCACTATCAGAACACCGCCGAATATGTTGAGGCACTGGTGCAGGCCGACAAAGACTTCCGTCAGCTGGTCTATACCAACCGCAATCACAGCATCTATGGTGGCAACACGCGCAACCATCTGTTCCGCCAGTGCATGAATTTCTTCAACGAGCATCTGAAATAACCATCAATATCCAATTACCAAGATGAAGAAACTATCACTATTACTACTCTCTCTGCTTCTCGTGTCGGCAACGGCCGATGCCCGCATGAAAAAGAAGCGTCCTGAGCCCAAGCCCGAACTGTCGACGATAGAGATGATCGTCAAGGTCAACGACTACTGGCAGCAGCACCACAGTCCGCAGGTCCGTTCGTTTTGGGACGAGGCCGCCTATCATACTGGCAACATGGAGGCCTATCGCCTGTTGGAGGTGGCACGCTGGAAAAACTACAGCGAGGACTGGGCGCGCCACAACAAATGGATGGGCGCTCAGGGGAAAGACCCTTCGAAATGGCGCTATAAGACCTACGGCGAAGGCCACGACTTCGTGCTCTTCGGCGACTGGCAGATCTGCTTCCAGACCTATCTTGACCTTTATGAGCTGAATCCCGATCCTTTCAAGATCAAGCGGGCCATTGAGGTGATGGACACCGAGGTGCGTTCTCAGGAGACTGACTTCTGGTGGTGGGCCGATGCGCTCTACATGGTGATGCCCGTGATGACCAAGCTCTATAAGACAACGGGCGAAGTGAAATATCTGGATAAGCTCTACGACAATTTCAAGTGGGCCGATGCGCTGATGTACGACAAAGACGAACAGCTGTACTATCGCGATGCCAAGTATATCTATCCCAAGGTGAAGACAGCCTGCAATGGCGGTAAGAGCTTCTGGGCGCGCGGTGACGGCTGGGTGCTGGCAGGCTTGGCCAAGGTACTGGCCGACATGCCGCAGGACTATAAGAACCGCCCGTTCTTCGAGCAGCGCTTCTGCCAACTGGCCGAGGGCGTTGCCCGTGTGCAGCGTCCTGGAGGCTATTGGAGCCGCTCCATGCTCTGCGAAGACGACGCTCCCGGCCCCGAAACCTCCGGCACCGCCTTCTTTACCTATGGCATGCTGTGGGGCGTGAACCACGGCCTGTTGGACCGTGCCACCTTCGAGCCCGTCATCACAAAGGCATGGGACTATCTGACCCAGACTGCCCTGCAGGACGATGGCAGCGTGGGCTTCGTCCAGCCTATTGGCGAGAAGCCCGATCCCACGAAAACTGTCGATGCCCACTCGCAGGCCAACTTCGGCGTAGGAGCCTTCCTGCTGGCCGCCTGCGAGAAGGTAAGGTTCGACGATGCCTCCACCTATGTTGACAACAGCCGCACGGTGACCGTGTCTGTCACCAACGAGAGCAACGAGTTCCGTCAAGAGGTCATCGAGATAGATGCCCGTCAGCTCTATGCCCGACTGGGCATTCAGGGTGGTCGCCAGTTCATCGTCTATGACGAGGGCGGTCTTGAAGTTCCCTACCAGCTCAGTTCTACGGGTAAGGTGCTTCTTGATGCAGGCGTTCGTCCGCAGGGCATGCTGACGTTCCGCTTCAAAAAGGGAACCCCCAAGAACTATCCTACCGTGTGCTATGGCCGCGTCTATCAGGAACGCAAGGACGACTATGCATGGGAGAACGACCGCACGGCCTATCGCGTCTATGGTCCGGCCTTGCAGCAGACGGGCGAGCGCTCTTTTGGCACCGATGTTTGGTCGAAGAACACCCCTGAGCTGGTTGTCGAACAGCGCTATTGGATTGAGGATGTGGTGATGATGCCTGCCGTTGAGAAACTGCGTCGGGAGAACCGCCAGCGTGGCGACTCGCTCTACAGGTTGAACTCCTACCATAACGACCACGGACGCGGCATGGATCTCTATAAGGTGGGGGCCACGCTGGGGTGTGGCACGCCAGCCTTGATGGTCGACGGACAGTTGCAGTATCCCTATTGTTTCAAAAGCTGCGAAGTGACCGACAATGGTCCGCTGCGTACAGCCGTCCGACTGACCTACCATCCTGCCAAGGTGGGTGGCGATACTGCCGTTGTGGAACATCGCTGTATAGAACTGGACAAGGGCTCTAATTTCAATAAGGTGACCGTCGCCTACGAAGGTCTGACCAGACCCGTAGATTTCGCAACCGGCGTGGTGCTCCATTCCGAAGAGAAAGGCAACCAGATTTGCGAGAAAGACTACGTGCTCTATGCCGATCCCACCGACAATCCCCGTGTCAACAACTGCCAATTGTTCGTAGGCGCACTCTTCCCACAGGGTGTCGACGAGACGCGCCCGTTACTGTTCGCCCAGTCGCAAGGCGGCAACGATGGCCATGCTCTTGGCATCAAGAAAAACTATCAGGGTGCAGCCTATACCTATTACTTCGGATCGGCCTGGTCGAAACACGATGTCCGCACGATGGCGGAATGGCAGGAACGTGCCCGATGGACACTGCGCTCCTTACAACAGCCACTGAAAGTGGATTGGAAGTGACGTTAAAAACTTCTAAACCACAGGCTACAAAGTCTAACATTTGTAAAAATACAGAAAGAGTTAGGGGGTTGCTCCTAACTCTTTTGTATCTTTGTGCGTTAATAACTTTAAAACAATACATTTTTATCAACACTATGGCAAACAGAGAAAAACTCTTTACCGAGTTTACTGCGCCCACCCGTCAGGAATGGTTGGACAAGATTGAAGTCGACTTGAAGGGAGCCGATTTCCAGAAACGCTTGGTATGGAGAACAAATGAAGGATTTAATGTGCAGCCTTTCTATCGCCGTGAAGACCTTGAGGGACTGAAGACACCCGACGCACTGCCGGGCGAGTTCCCCTTTGTGCGTGGCAACAAGAAAGGCTCTAATGAGTGGTATGTTCGTCAGAACATCCAGGTAGACGATCCCATTGAGGCCAACAAGAAGGCACTCGATATTCTGAACAAGGGCATCGACTCGCTGGGATTCCATATTCCCGGCAGTATGGTGAGCGCAGAGACTGTCGAGACACTGCTGAAAGACATCTATTGCGACATCATCGAACTGAACTTCAGTACCTGTCAGCGTCACTCGCTCGAACTGGCCCAGTTGCTCGTGGCCTATTTTGAGAAGAAAGGCTATGACAAGGAGAAAGTGGTGGGCTCTATTGAGTGGGACCCCATGCAGAAGCTGTTGATGAAGGGCAAGGATGTTACTCCCATTCTGGCTTTTGGCCCACAGCTTGTAGAGACGCTGAAGAACTATCCCAACTTCCGCTGCATCGCTGTCAGCAGTGACGCGCTCAACAATGCCGGTGCCTACATCGTTCAAGAGCTGGGCTATGCGCTGGCTTGGGGCAATGAGTACCTGCAGCAGCTCGTGGATGCCGGTGTCGACGTAGACTTGGCAGCCAAGAGCATCAAGTTCAACATGGGTGTCAGTGAGAACTATTTCATCGAACTGGCTAAGTTCCGTGCAGCCCGTCTGCTTTGGGCCCAGATTGTGAAGCAGTATGAGCCTAAGTGTGACTGTGCCTGCCAGATGGTGGTCAACGCCACGACTTCCACTTATAATCAGACCCTCTTTGATAGCTATGTGAACCTGTTGCGTTCGCAGACCGAGGCCATGAGTGCTGCCTTGGGTGGCATCCACTCGATGGTGGTCACACCGTTCGATGTGGCCTACGAGGCACCTACCGATTTCTCTGAGCGTATTGCCCGTAACCAGCAGCTGTTGCTGAAGGAAGAGTGCCACTTCGGCCAGATTGTCGACCCAGGTGCTGGCTCCTACTATGTGGAGCATCTCACCAATGTGCTGGCCGAGGAGGCTTGGAAGATTTTCCTGCGTGTAGAGGACGAAGGCGGCTTCCTCGCTGCCATCAAGGTCGGCACCGTGCAGGACGATATCAATGCCACCAATCAGAAACGTCATGGCGATGCTGCCAAGCGCAAGGAGTTCCTGCTGGGCACCAACCAGTTCCCCAACTTCACCGAGAAGAGCGAGGGCAAGAAACCTGTCGCCAGTCCAGTTTGTTGTGACACTGTCGCAACATACAAAAAGCTGGAGACCACCCGTCTGGCTGCCGACTTCGAAGACCTGCGCATCCATACTGAAGAAACGAAGGTGCCCGTGGCCTTCATGCTGACGATTGGTAATCTGGCCATGCGTCAGGCCCGTGCCCAGTTCTCGTGCAACTTCCTTGCCTGTGCCGGCTATAAGGTCATCGACAACCTCGGCTTCAAGACTGTTGAGGAAGGCATCGACGCAGCCCTTGAGGCCAAGGCCGACATCGTGGTCATCTGCTCCAGCGATGACGAGTATGCTGAGTATGCCATCCCTGCCTTCAGGTATTTGAACGGGCGCGCCATGTTCGTAGTGGCTGGTGCTCCTGCCTGCATGGAGGATCTGAAGGCTGCCGGCATCGAGAACTTCGTCCACGTGAAGTGCAACGTGCTGGAAACTTTGAAAGAATATAATCAGAAACTTGGTATCTAAAAGAATAGGAGATTGAATGATGCGTAAACAATTTAAAGATATTGATATCTACGCCGGCATCAAGGCTCAAGACGGTGCCAAGTGGATTAGCGACAATCATATTGAGGCAAACTGGAAGACACCCGAGCATATCGAGGTGCGTCCCGTTTATACGAAAGAAGACCTGGAGGGCATGGAGCACCTCGACTTCACGGCAGGCATACCGCCTTATCTGCGTGGCCCGTACTCCATGATGTACCCCTTCAAGCCTTGGACAATTCGCCAGTATGCCGGCTTCTCAACGGCTGAGGAGTCGAATGCGTTCTATCGCCGTAACCTCGCCTCAGGTCAGAAAGGTCTTTCCGTAGCTTTCGACCTGCCGACACACCGTGGCTACGACCCCGACAATGCCCGTGTGGTGGGCGATGTGGGCAAGGCTGGTGTGTCTATCTGCAACGAGGAGAACATGAAGGTGCTGTTCTCGGGCATCCCCTTGAACAAGATGTCGGTCTCCATGACCATGAACGGTGCCGTGCTGCCCATCCTGGCTTTCTACATCGTGGCCGGTCTGGAGCAAGGTGCACAGCTGGAAGAGATGGCAGGAACCATTCAGAACGATATTCTGAAGGAGTTCATGGTGCGCAACACCTATATCTATCCGCCTGCATTCTCTATGAAGATCATTGCCGATATCTTCGAGTACACCTCGCAGAAGATGCCGAAGTTCAACAGTATCTCTATCTCTGGCTATCACATGCAGGAGGCAGGTGCAACCGCCGATATTGAGTTGGCCTACACGCTGGCCGACGGTATGGACTACCTGCGCACGGGTGTCAACGCCGGTATCGATGTCGATGCTTTCGCACCCCGTCTGTCGTTCTTCTGGGCCATCGGTATGAACCACTTCATGGAGATAGCCAAGATGCGCGCAGGCCGTCTGCTCTGGGCGAAGATTGTGAAGTCGTTTGGTGCCAAGAACCCCAAGTCGCTGGCTCTGCGCACGCACTCGCAGACCTCTGGCTGGTCGCTCACCGAGCAGGACCCCTTCAACAATGTGGGACGTACCTGTATCGAGGCTATGGCTGCCGTGCTGGGTCACACCCAGTCGCTGCACACCAATGCCCTTGACGAGGCCATCGCCCTGCCTACCGACTTCTCGGCGCGTATTGCCCGTAACACGCAGATCTATATTCAGAATGAGACGAAGGTATGCAAGCAGATTGACCCGTGGGCCGGCTCCTACTATGTGGAGACCCTGACCAACGAGTTGGTTCACAAGGCTTGGGAACACATTCAGGAAATTGAAAAGCTGGGCGGTATGGCTAAGGCCATCGAGACAGGTCTGCCCAAGATGCGTATTGAGGAGGCTGCTGCCCGTACACAGGCACGCATCGACTCTGGCGCACAGACCATCGTCGGCATCAACAAGTATCGTCTGGAACATGAAGACCCCATTGATATTCTGGAGATTGACAACTCTGCCGTGCGTAAGCAGCAGGAGGAGAGCCTTAAGCAGGTGCGCTCTACGCGCGACGAAGCCGCTTGTCAGGCAGCCTTGAAGGCCATTACCGACTGCGTGCGCGACTTCAAGGAAGGCCGCAAGAGCGAGAACAACCTGCTGGATCTGGCCGTAAAGGCTGCCCAGCTGCGCTGCACACTCGGTGAGATCAGTGATGCCTGCGAGGAAATCGTGGGTCGTTATAAAGCAGTAATCAGAACCATTTCAGGCGTGTATAGTTCAGAAAGTAAGAATGACAGTCAGTTTGCCGAGGCTTGCCGACTGACCGATGAGTTTGCGAAGAAAGAAGGTCGTCGTCCGCGTATCTTCGTTGCGAAGATGGGACAGGACGGTCACGACCGTGGTGCAAAGGTTGTGGCAACGGGTTATGCCGACTGCGGCTTCGACGTTGATATGGGGCCGCTCTTCCAGACACCTGAGGAGGCTGCTCGTGAGGCTGTTGAGAACGATGTTCACATCGTGGGCGCATCGTCGCTGGCTGCCGGTCATAAGACGCTCATTCCTCAGCTCATCGAGGAGTTGAAGAAGCTGGGACGCGAGGACATCATGGTCACCTGTGGTGGCGTGATTCCTGCTCAGGACTACGACTTCCTCTACAAGGCTGGTGTGGCTGCTATCTTCGGTCCTGGTACTCCCGTGCCTTACTCAGCCGTCGTGATGATGAAACTGCTGATGGGCGAAGAATAGCACTCTATAAAAGCAGAAGAGGTGGCATAACACTCCAAGTTTTTCGGAAACACTCCGGAACGCTTGGAGTGTTTTCTTGACAATCCAGAAATCAGCAAGGCTATCCGCCTTGTTGAGGAGTCAGCCTACACCCGTGCACAACTTCTAGGCTATGATATGTTCTGGGACAGAGTGAGTCGCGATAAAACAATGGCCGATGAGTTGAGGGAAACAAAGGAGCAACTTGCAAGAACTGAAGCTAAACTGATTGAAACTGCCCGCCGAATGAAGGCAATGAACGTGATGACTATCGAGCAGATTGCTGAGGCTACTGGCCTGACTGCCGAGGAAATCAACGCGCTATAAACACAATATGGTAAGCAAATAAAGTGGGGAGTCTGTGGCTGGCGTTTCAGTGCAGGCTTCCCACTTTTTAACTTCTACAAAAACAGAAAAAGGTAGCAACTGACTTCACAGTTGGTTGCTACCACTACTCGTTTTGAATAGATTTTTGTTGGAACTATGATCCTCACGGATAATAGTCCAAAATTACAATATTACTAACTTTAGACAGCGGATGATGAATTCGCCTGTTTTATAGGAACATACAATAAAAAGAGGCGTGGAGCTGAAACTCCCACATCTCTGTCTTGAGGTCCTGGAAAACCAATACATAAAGATCTAGTGCATCAGTCCCACGCAACGCGTGAGAAAAACACTATGCAATCTTGTATGTATGTTTGAAATTTTCCAGGTTCCAAGACACAAGATAAGCATACTTGCTTCTCAAATATATCCCACAAAAGCAGACAACAGACATTAGCCTACTGTCCGATGCAAAGTTATGTATTTTTTTTCATCCGGCAAAATTTTTCGGAGTTAAAATTGATATATGCTCTTTATTAGCTCTTAAAAAGAGTTTTTATGCTGGTTTTGGATTAATTATTTGCGATTTTGCTTCCTTCTTTGTACCTTTGCACGCATTATTATATTTCTTATGGCACAGAACAAGAAACGTCGTTGGCACTGCCTGCACGGGCAGGAGCCTACGGAGATGGATAAACAAGTGATGTACTGGGAGAACAAGGGAAAACTTGTTCCCACACGTGAACTCATCAAGACCCCTGAGCAGATAGAGGGCATTCGCAAGGCCGGCGTGGTGAACACGGGTGTGCTTGACGAGGTGGCCAAGCAGATACATATAGGTATGTCGACCCTTGAGATCGACCAGATATGCCGCAAGTACTGCGAGGAGCACAACGCCATTCCTGCCTGTTTGAACTACGAGGGCTTCCCCATGAGCGTCTGCACCAGCATCAACGAGGTGGTGTGTCACGGCATTCCCAAGGAGGAAGACGTGCTTCAGGAGGGCGACATCATCAACGTAGACTTCACCACCATCCTTGATGGCTACTATGCCGATGCTTCGCGCATGTTCATCATGGGCAAAACCACACCCGAGAAGGAACAGCTGGTGCGCGTGGCCAAGGAGTGCTTGGAGATCGGCATGGAGGCTGCCAAGCCCTACGGGTTTGTGGGCGACATAGGTCATGCCATTGAGAAGCACTGCAAGAAGTATGGCTACGGCATCGTGCGCGATCTGGCCGGTCACGGTGTGGGATTACAGTTCCATGAAGATCCTGAGGTGGATCACTACGGCCATCGCGGCACGGGCATGTTGCTGGTGCCCGGCATGGTCTTTACGATTGAGCCGATGATCAATATGGGCACTTGGAAAGTCTTCATCGATGCCGATGATCCCTATGGTTGGGAAGTCATCACCGAAGACGAGAAGCCATCGGCACAGTGGGAGCACACCCTGCTGATGACCGAACACGGCGTGGAGGTGCTGACCTACTAACACTGCAACTATTTTGTCCTGTATCTTTTTATAGTGCAGATAAAGTGTTTAAATACGGAACTGTCATTGATTTTTCTACAAAATTGTTTGGCAGTTCCGTTTTTATTGTCTATTTTTGCCGCGTTCTTCCTTTGGGGGATGGACTGAACTTTTCAGAAACAGTTTTATTAATCAAATAATGATAAATATCCTAAAATCCGCAGATAATTTTTCAACGGTCTAGTCTTGCCGTCATTTGAGACATGCCTGTCTGTTTTTTTTGCCATACAAGCGCGTAATCCGACGGGACATGAACTAGTTCCCCCTTACCCCGTAAGGTCGAGAGGC